>JAZLIK010000059.1:0-56484 GCA_045617345.1 Lachnospiraceae bacterium
CCATAATGTCTCCTTAAAAAAATAATAGAATGATTAACGGTTACTATTCACAGTCGGGTATTATTATCCGACTATGGAGGCTGTTCAAAACACATGAATAAGCTTTCAGCTGCGAAGCAGCGACTGACTGCGCAGCAGGCAAGGCTTATGAATGTGTTTTGGACAGACTGTGAATAGTAACATTTTAAAACTTGAAATCACAGTTGGGTGATAATGAACGCAAGACTGAAGCTTGCTTCAGGGCTTGCGAGCATTATCACAACGTTAAAAGAAAGGATTTAATCCTTTTACACACATGAGTAAACGGATTACAAACGATAGATATGAAAGCTAAAAAGGAAATGTTCGAAACCGAGGAAATATCCGCTGTCCGAATCAATAAATTTCTGGCAGAATCGGGTGTCTGTTCGAGACGTGAGGCGGATAAAGCCGTTGAAGAAGGTAAGGTTACCATTGACGGGAAGCCTGCAGTTATGGGAAGCAAGGTAATTCCCGAACAGACTGTTACCTACTGCGGCAAGGTTATCAGTAAAGACAGTGACCTTGTTCTGATTGCATTCAACAAACCTGTCGGCATAGAATGTACCACAAATACCAAAACGCCTGACAACGTCATAGATTTCATAAATTACAACAAACGAATTTTTCCTATCGGACGTCTCGACAAAGAATCGGAAGGTCTTCTTTTATTGACTAATGACGGAAATATCGTTAATAAAATTCTTCGTTCCGGTAACAGCCATGAAAAAGAATATGCTGTAAAGGTCAATAAAGAGATAACTCCCGAATTTTTAAGGGCAATGTCGTCCGGTGTTCCTATTCTTGATACCGTTACGAAGCCCTGTAAAATCACACAGATTGATAAATTTACATTCAGAATTATTCTTACGCAGGGATTAAACAGACAGATTCGTCGTATGTGTGAAGCGCTTAATTACCGCGTTCGTGCTCTCACCCGCGTCAGAATCATGAATATTAATCTCGGTCGACTTAAAACAGGCTGTTACAGAAATGTTACTCCCGAAGAACTTGAAACACTAAGATCATTAATTGAAGATTCAAGCAATACTCCCGTTTTGTACTCTCCCGAGAAAACCGGTGAAAACGGATATGCTTTCGAAGGAGAAACCGACGAAGATACCATGGAACAATCACTTATCAGTCTTAAAGAACAGGCCAAAGTCAAGTGGGAAGCACGCAAAAAATCTTTTGAAAACAGTTTCGATTCGGATGTTAAAAACTCTGAGTCAGGAAATTTTCACAAAACAAATGCAAATTATAAAGACACTAAGTCCGATAGTTTTCGCAAAACAAATGCAAATTATAATAACTCCGAGTCGAATAAAAACAAATCCGGTAAGTACAGTAACAGGTTCAATACAGATAATTACAATCATAAATCATCAACCGAAAAAGCTGATTCAAAGAAATACAAAACTGATTTAAAGAAAACTTCTGAGGATAGATATAATGACAAACGAAAAAACAGCCCGAATAACAGAATTGACAGATCTTCTTTCACGAGCAGCAAAAGCTTACGAGCAGGAAGACCGGGAAATTATCAGTAATTTTGAATATGACAGACTTTATGACGAATTAAAGCAGCTTGAAGAAGAAACCGGCATTGTTCTGGCCAACAGCCCGACTCATAAGGTTGGTTATGAAGTACTATCTGAGCTTCCGAAGGAACGTCACGAAAGTCCAATGCTCTCTCTTAACAAAACCAAAAGTCGCGAGGAGCTTGCATCATGGCTTGGTTCTAACGAAGGAATTCTTTCCTGGAAAATGGACGGACTTACCATCGTGCTTACATACAGAGACGGTGAGCTTTTCAAAGCAGTTACCCGCGGAAACGGTGAAGTCGGAGAAGTTATCACAAATAATGCGAAAGTGTTTAAGAATGTACCTCTTTCCATTCCGTACAAAGGAGAGCTGATTATCCGCGGTGAAGCAGTTATCAGATATTCCGATTTTGAACTGATAAATGCAACTATCCCCGATACTGATGCCAAGTATAAGAATCCCAGAAATCTTTGCAGCGGTTCGGTTCGACAGCTTGATAACAGCATTACGGCTGCTCGAAGCGTGTATTTTTATGCATTCGCTTTCATTTCTTCATCAAATCCCGAGTTGCAGTTTACACTTCATTCAGAAAGACTCGATTATCTGGCTTCGGTTGGGTTTGACGTGGTAGAACGAAAAATTGTTAATTCCGGTAATGTTATTGATTCTGTAGAAGAATTCTCGAAGAAGATTTCCACAAATGATTTCCCTTCTGACGGTCTTGTACTTATTTTCAATAACATTGCATATGGCGAATCTCTCGGCAGGACAGCTAAATTTCCCAGAAACGGTATTGCCTTTAAATGGGCTGATGAAACTGCGACTACCACTCTCCGTAAAGTCGACTGGAGTGCATCGAGAACCGGTCTCATAAATCCTGTGGCTATATTTGATTCCGTGGAGCTTGAAGGAACCACAGTTTCGAGAGCAAGTCTTCACAATATTTCGATTATGAAGGACATTAAAATCGGTATCGGTGACACTGTTACTGTATATAAAGCCAACATGATTATTCCTCAGATTGCAGACAATCTCACACAGTCTGGCGAATATATCATAATAACGAATGATTCCGGTGCTTCGGACAGTATTAGTCTTGACAGAAATCAAAAATCAGATACTTCAGATAATGCTTGTTCTAATAGAATTCGTTTTTCTGATGATTCAGATAATGCTTATCTTAGCAAAAATCAAATATCAGATACTTCAGATAATGCTTGTTCTAACAGAATTCGTATATCTGATACCGATAAGTACTTGTCATTTAATCATATGAATCTCATTGCTTCACACTGCCCTGTTTGCGGCCATGAAACATCAATTCATTATGAAAACGAAGTCATGACACTTTACTGTGAAAATCCTTCGTGTATTGCCAAAAAAATAAAACTTTTCAGTCTTATGGCCGGCCGTGATGCATTGAATATTGATGGTCTATCCGAAGCAACTGTCGAAAAACTGATTGGGCTTGGAATTATTCATTCCGCAGCTGATTTCTTCAGACTTGAAGCGCATCGAGAACTGATTTCATCCATGGAAGGTTTTGGCGAGAAATCATTTAACAACCTGATAGCTTCCGTAAATAATGCAAGAAATACTACACTTGACAGAGTTGTATACAGCCTAGGAATTCCAAATATCGGGCTTTCAAATGCAAAACTTATATGTAAATACGTCGACGAAGACCCTGAACGACTCATTTCACTGTCCAACGATGAACTTATCAGCATACCTCAGATTGGTGATGTACTTGCAAAGTCGTTTACAGATTATTTTTCCGATGCCGACAATCGAAATCAGTTTTATGAACTGTTAAATCAACTTTCGCTGACCAGGTCGGCACCGACCGAAACAGGTCTTTCAGGATTAACTTTCGTCATCACAGGTTCTGTTGAACACTTTGCAAACCGTAATGAACTAAAGGAACTGATAGAAAGCAAAGGCGGAAAGGTCACCGGTTCGGTCACAAAAAATACAAACTATCTCATAAATAATGACATAAATTCTGCATCAACCAAGAACAAAACCGCTAAATCTCTTGGCGTAGAAATCATTACCGAGCAGGATTTCATTGAAAGATTTACATAACATTTACTATTGACAGTCCGGTCAAAAAACACATAAAGAACGCTAAAAATCAGTGATTCAAAATATTAATACTATTCGTCCTGTGTATGAAAATGATTATTGTTGACAAATAAACAAAGCTTCATATTTTAAAAAAGTTACTATTCACAGTCGGTTAATATCAAACTCAAGCTTGAAGCTTCCTTCAGCGCTTGTGGACATTACTTGATGACTATAGAGGCTTGACAAAACATGAAATAAGCAAAAAGCTGCGAAGCAGCGACTGGCTGTAGCTGCAGGCAGGTTTTATGAATTCGTTTTAGGACAGACTGTGAAATAGGTTACTTTACGACTATAGAGTCTGGACAAAACACATATCTCGTGACATACGTCACTCGATAACGTTTGCTCGAGTCTGAACTGAAGCAGACTTCCGTTCAGACTACTCGTTCTTCGTTCAAATATAGCCGTTTCCGTTAGAAAACGAATGAGCCACTGTTTTGTGGCGTGCTTTATGAATGTTTTTGTTCAGTAAGTGAATAGCAACTGAAATAGCAGCTTATAATATATACAAAGCATAGTTTGTTGTTGACATATTTACACAGCTTCGTTAAAATGATGCACAGGATTAAGCTACAATTTACAAAGAAAAGAGAAATAAAATGCCAATCAGAGTACAAAACGATTTACCAGCAAAAAAAATTATCGAAAATGAAAACATTTTTACAATGGATGAAAACAGAGCTATGATTCAGGATATCAGACCTCTGGAAATAGCTATTTTAAATATTATGCCTTTAAAAGAAGCAACGGAGATTCATCTTCTGCGCTCTCTTTCAAATACACCGCTTCAGGTAAACATTACTTTTCTGACCACGTCATCATATGTCGGAAAGAATACGGCAAAGAGTCATCTGGACCAGTTTTATCTGACCTATGAAGATATTAAAGACAAGAATTTCGACGGTCTGATTATTACAGGTGCACCTGTTGAAAACCTTGAATATGAAGAAGTTGCATACTGGGATGAGCTTTGTCGTATCATGGAATGGTCAAAGAATCACGTCACTTCTACCCTTCACATCTGTTGGGGCGCACAGGCAGGCATTTATTACCATTACGGGATCAAGAAAAATAAGCTTGATAAGAAAATGTTCGGTATTTTCCCGCACAATGTATATCATCGACGTGAACCGTTTGTCCGCGGCTTTGATGATATTTTCAACGTTCCTCACAGCCGTTACACCACTATCAATCCGGAAGATGTATATGCCAATCCCAAACTCACAGTTTTAGCCGATTCACCCGAAGCCGGTATATGTATAGTTATGGCTGAAGAAAGCCACCAGTTCTTTATTTTCGGACATCTCGAATATGACCGTGTAACACTTGATGAAGAGTATAAGCGTGATGTTGCCAAAGGTCTAGATATTGATATCCCGAAACATTATTATCCAAATGATGATCCTACGCAAACTCCTCTTCTGACCTGGCGTGCACATTGCAATACTATGTACAGTAACTGGCTGAACTATTATGTTTACCAGGCTACTCCATACGATGTATCAAATATAGGAAAGAATTCAAAAACAAATACCTGAATCAGTTCCATCAGGATCCATTCAACGTCAGAGAAAAACATACATAAAGCACACCACCGTCTTAGCTGGTGGTGTTTTGTTTTGTTAACAAGAAAGCATGTCGCTTGCAACATGCTGGCCGCTTTTGCGCCGTGTCAGCGACAAAATACCACTGCAAAAGCGTGCTCATCTTCGCGGAGTGTTTTTTACTTTATAGGACGAAATTTCCTATAAAGTAAAAAAAGGAGCAGGCTAATAACCGGCTCCTTCTTTAATAAATACAAACTGCTTATTATTCAGTTCAACAACATAAAAATTATCTGCCCAATACCCGTTTTGAAAACATAATAATTATCTGCCGCATACCGGTTCAACAACTACAATGATACAAATCGTAATATGCTCGATTCAACAAATTTAACATTAATCTTCCATCGAAGCCAGATCGTCTGAAATTCTCTGCACCATGTTCTTGTAAGCTTCAAGAAATGCCGCATGTCCATCCAGAATTACATCAATTGTGTTATCCTTAACAGCAAATTCCATCGTTTTAGCGAGTTCAGATAACTCATTTGCACCAATCGTCTTTGATGTAGACTTTACACCATGGGCCAGGATTCTGTAATTATCCCAGTCCTGCGCTGCAAATGCTTCAGCAAGCTGTTCGGTTCTTTCATCGGAGACATATGTATCAAGAACAATTTTATATATCTCATCGCTGAAACCAACGTACTCCATTGCACTGTCATAATCAAGATAATTAAACTTTTCTTTCATATTTTCCCCTCCAACTAACACATCAAAATTAATTCATTTTATCCAATTAACACATAAAACTTATAATACCTCTCCTCCCAATTACATTTATATTATACATAAATTGTAATGAAATTTCAAGTATTTTTTAAGTAATTTCAAAATTCAAATAATGATATGTTTTTATAAAAGGCAAAGAATAATAAAGAATTGTATTTGTCACACTTTTTTGATATGCATAAATATGGTTACTATTTATAGTTAAATAATAATGTAAAATGCACTAATATCGGACAATCATTTATATCAGCCAACCTTAATATTGGTCAACCTTTAATATCTGACAACCATTTATATCTGACAACCATTTATATCTGACAACCATTTATATCGGGCAACCATTTATATCGGGCAACCTTATTTTCAGCCACTTTTTATATCGGTCAACCTTAATTTCAGCCAACTTTTAATATCGGACAACCTTAATTTTAGCAACTTTTTATATCGGGCAACCTTATTTTCAGCCACTTTTTATATCGGTCAGCCTTAATATCAGCCATCTTTTTATATCGGGCAACCTTAATTTCAGCCAACCTTTTATATCGGTCAACCTTAATTTCAGCCAGCTTTTAATATCGGCCAACCTTTAATATCAGTCAACCTTTAAAATCAATCTGCATACAACATTCCACTGAATATATCATCGGAATTTAAGTCACTCATATCAAGGCAGTAAAACTGACCCTCGAATGAAAAATAGTATTTGTCGCCGTCTATTGCATAAGGTACTACTTCATCACCAACAGCAAATGTTTTTTTGGTTTCAAATAAATTACCTTCATTATCAGACTCTGTCATTTCAATTTCACTCTTTACAGTAAGAGTAAACAGACGAGGGAACTTCATTAATCCACCGCAGTACTCGAGCTTGCCGTCTTCCGTCAGGTAAGTATATAATAATACAAAATTAGTACCCAGCGTATCATTTCTCTTTTCAAGAGGAATATTTGAAAGATCAAATGAATTTATAAGCTGATAATATTCAAAATCGCCGGTTTCATCATTATATACTTCTACTGTTTCAGAAGCTATTTCATTATAGATTTCAAAAGTACACTCTGCCTTGTCACCCGAAAGCTTGTATACGTACACACAATGATCACAGCTGTCAAACTCTGTATCGGCTAAAATAAAATACTGATCATCATAATTTTTTGCAAGATAAAGATTGCAATCATATGACATATCATTAAGCTCATGCTTTAAGAGTTCTTTATTATCAGCCATAATTATTAAATGAGAAAAATCACCGTATTCATCACATACATTTTTGTAAACGACTATCCTCTCAGTGTCACCGTCACCGTCAATATCCGCAAAATAAGGCTGACCGGTTGTGATAGACGTTGCATAATTATTGGAAGTCTTAAAAAGTGATACCCGATCGCTTGCCTTAATAAATGAAGCATCTGCTAAATAATCAATCGAAACGCACATGGGACCGTCAGCAAAGCTTGCAATCTCATAATCCGAAAAATAGAAGTTGATGCTGTCATTATCAATTGAAAACGCAACTGTATCATTATCAATATAATCAGCTACTGTCTTCTCCATGTCAAAGAACGAAGCTTCCGGATAATCCTGATAAAACTTTTGAACAATAAGCTGCTTAATCACTTCTTTATCAACGATATCTCCAAGCTTAATCTCTTCACCGTCTATACCGCTGTAATTGAATGATGAATATACCGAATCAGCATGAGCTCCACCTGTATAACCGGTTCTCTTTACAATACCACTGAGCATGTAATTGTCACATCTTGTAACACTCAGATCGATATCAAAGAAATACTCTCCCATGTCAGGGTCACGATTTGTCATGCCTTCACAGAAAAATTCAAGTGAATCCTTTGAAGCCTGTCTGTATTCCTCAAGCATGTTATTAACTTTTTCAGCAGCTCTGTAAATATAATAATTAGTACATAAATCAGGAATTTGTATAAAAGGACTTTTTACATTATAAATAGATAAATAATTCTCTCCTGCTTTAAATTCGTTTCTGTAACCGATTGAGTAATTAATGAAACTCGAACGTTCAATTCCGTTATCTTCAATAGAATTAACAGCTGTAACAGGTGTTTTGGAAAATACATATTCAGCAACAACCGGCACTGTTCCATTGTCATATGTAAAAAAATGCTCGACAGTCATGGTACCGTCTTCATTCAAGTGACAATAGAATGTCTCGGGACATCCGTTAGAATCAATAAAATCAAAGTAAAGACAATTACCGTTTGTCTCGGGTAAATCAATAATCTCACCGAAAAGATGTTCATCAGTCAGATTTACCGAATCAATTCCGAAGTTTCTTCTGTACCCGATAGACATTTCCAGGTTTAATGGATCGTCAGAATATAATTTTGAAATCACAAACTGAGTAAAGTTACTGTCCATAGAAGCAGACACTTCGCTTCCTTCAATTGAATAAGTATGCATGAACCAGGTGCCTTCAAAATCCTCCGGTTTAGAAAGTGTCTTCTCGGGTAATGGCTCCTGAGTAGGTTCAGGCGTAACTTCACCGGTAGGCTCAGGTGTAACTTCTGCAGTAATTTCAGGAGTTGCAGTTATTTCATCTGTAGGTGCAGGTGTTGTTTCATCCTGAATAATCTTTTCATCGGTTTTTGTCTGATTCGATGAATCATCAATTGCTTTAATGGACTCAACGTTTTCTTTGTCGTCCTTTTTACCATTGTCATTATTCTTTCCGCAGGCCGCAAGACTCAAAACCATAACAGCACAAAGAAGAAAAGCGATAAACTTTTTCATGGTAAATCCTCCGTCACTTATAAGTTTTAAAGGAACCAATAATAACCAATTATTGGTTAAAAATTGAATGTTACTTAAGTTACTATTCACCACACAGCCAAACGACAATTACTACAAGCTTACTTGTAAAGAAATGTCATAATAGCTATGTGATGGAGACTGGACAAAACACTATCTCGTGACATACGTCACTCAATGACATTTGCTCGAGTCTGAACTGAAGCAAGCTTCCGTTCAGACTACTCGCTATTCGCACAAATAAAGCTGTTTCTGTTAGGAAACTAATGAGTCACTGATTATATGGCGTGCTTTATGAATGTTTTTGGCCATGAAGTGATTAGTAACTACTTTAACCGTAAAATCAACATTAATAGTTAATATCCTATAACATCCGATTTACATGCTAACACAAAATATTGTATATATCAAGCACTACTATAGAAAAATAAACAGTTCGGGTTACTGAACTGTGTCGGGTTATAACGTAATTTTTGAATCAATCATAAGTCCTGCGTCCATTATTATCGGGTTTAGGATATCAAGCGGGAATCCTCGGCAAATTAATTGCCGAGATGATAGCGTAAGTACTTTACACCCGAACATATATTTGCTATAATATAATTACTAATCGCAAGGGTGGTTTTGCCACCTACAACAAACAAACTAATTGCGATTATCTTAAAACTGAATATTGGTGGTTCTATAGGGTAGTCTTCCTGTAGGTAAAATATTCAAAGCGTAAAGCGTATAACGCAAAGTAGCTGTGTAACCCTTATGGGTAGCAGTAAGGGTGTCATGGACGCACCCGGGACCTATTCTTCAGTTTCTGTATATCCGGTATCCATACTTCAGTTTCTGTAAATCCGATATCTATTCTTCAGTTTTTGTATATCCGGTATCCATACCTCAGTTTCTATGCATCCAGTCCCTCAACTATACCAAGCATTGCTATTCCGGCAATTACCACAAGCACTGCAGTATATTGCAGTTTAGTCAGTTTTTCCTTCAGGAAAAGTCGCGAGAGTATCAGCGATACAATGCTGTAGGATGCTATCATGGGCGCTGCAACTACTCCGTTTCCACTCATGGCATAGACATAAAATGTCTGTCCGGCCGTTTCAAGCACAGCCGCAATTCCCCTGTTTTTCTGTCCTGAAATTCCAATCTTCTGTTTTTTGATAAATACCAGAAAGATAAATATCAACACACCGCAAATCAGGAATGTCAGTTCATATGATATATTGGCCACATTTTCAAGTGTGTCCTCGGTAACGTCCACAAGCGGAGTCGTCTCAAAGTCATCCAGATAATATGCGTCAAAAAATGTTCCGAGTGCATCAATAATACAGTACAATACCGGCATCATAAACGCTATAAGGCTTATCCTGTATTTTCTGTCCGCCGCTTTGTCATCAGCTGATTTCAGATTTCTTTCTTTTTTCAGTGCAATCCTTTCAAGCAGTCCGAGTGCAAATACTCCCAGGCAAATCAGGACCACCGCTACACCCGAAAGAATATCCATTGTCTGTCCCAGAATCAGCAGACAAAGGATACAGCTGACCGCACCGGATGAATTCTGTATAGGTGACGATATGGAAAGCTCCAGATACCTGAGTCCGAAATAACCGACTGTCATCGACAGTATATACATCATCGATACCGGAAGATATTTAACGAGATTTATCCAGTTATAATCAACTCCCGAAATTATCATCGTGGCTATCGCATGACCGCCCATAATGAATCCAACTATCATTGATGTTTTTAAATGACTGTATCTGTCCTTTTCATCTGCTCCCTTTTTGTAGAAAAGATCCGCCGCCCCCCAGGCAAGTGTCGTAATCAGCGCATAAACAAACCACATACTGTTTTCCTCCGTTAATCCGTTATTCATTGTTACCCGACTGTGAATAGAAACTATTTATCAAGCCATAATTTTTTTTCAAATGTAACTAAATAAATAGTATAAATGCAACAGAATACTATCACAAAAAATAATATATGTCAACTCATTATTGTTCAACTGTGTCGCGGTGTATTTTTTAGGTGATTTTTTATCGGGTACTGCGAGCAACGGCCTTTACCACCCTCGCTCCATAAGCCGGTTATTGAGTTCGCGCATCCTCACGGAGCGTGTTTTACTTTATAGGAAGCACTTTCCTATAAAGTAAAAAAACATGAAGTCCCATCAGGCTAATACCTGACGGGACCTCATGGCAATAATCATAAACACACAAGAACAGCTTTTCTCGTAGAAAGTCAATTTGCTTTTCTGTATCCGTTTCCACAGATACTGTCTTCAAATATCGTCAGATTTTTTCCGTTCTCCTTGGCTTCTATAAGCGAATCCTCCGCTTCCTCGTACATAATGTAGTATTCCTTTTCAGCCTCGGGTACAAACGCCGCAACACCGACACTGACCGTCATAAAGTCAGAATCGCCGTTTCCGAGCGGAACCATCCTCTTTGAAGAGACCATACTTCTGATTTTTTCAGCAGCTCTCACCGCATCATCCGTACATCCGCATTCCATACACACCGCAAATTTTCCGCCTTCAAGCCTCGCGATTGCATTTGTATATCTGGATGTCTGCGATTTAATGATTCCCGACACGCACCTGATACACTCGTCACCCATTTTAGCACCGTATCTGCCGTTAATGCTTTTCAGGTTGTCAATGTCGGTTATAAGAACAGCGACGTAATTCTCATTCTTTATACCCGACATAAAAACGTTATACGCCGCTCTTTCAAAACCCTTCCCGTTCATAAGTCCGGTAGGTATGTCCGAAAGGCTTCTGCTCGTCTTCTCACTTGAGTTTTCCTTCATGGCAATATACTCACGCATATGTGCATATGCTTCTCTCGATTTCCAAAACACAAATCCGTTTAATGCGAGAATATTAAAAATTTCAAATCCGGATGTTCCGTACTTTGCGGATACCACAAAAACAAATATCAGCTCAGCCACAAAGCCGTAAATAAACTCTGAGAATGAAAGAAGCGGAACCACCGCAAATACAACCATCAAAATCGGATAAAAGCCTACGCCCACCGAATCGGCTCTGCTTATATATGACAGATAAAAACCGGTAATTTCAAAGGATGCCCAGAATATTCTGTATGCCGGTATACCCAGATTCAGATTATTCCTGCGTACCGCCAGATAATTTGCTCCGGTTACCGCAAGACATACTGTCTCAAACAATACAAGAACTGTACTGAATCCGCCGTGAATCTCGCTCACCGAGCTTCCGAAAATCATCAGGAGCGGGACAAGCAGCGAAACCAGTGCGCCCGCAACCATAGCCCTTCTTACATTAAAAAGAGCAATTTTTCGGTCCACTATTCTGTTTTCCTGTCTGCGAAATTTCTCTCCCATATTTCCATCCTGCGTTTACCCAATAATATGATAACGTAACTACCATATATGGTAGGCAGTCCGTTATTTACCCACAAATTAAGAGTAACACAGTAGTAGAATCATTGCAATACTTCTTATACAAATTTTTTACGTTTTTTGAGATTTTTTTATGTATTTTGACTAATTTCGCCGCGCGGAGTTCTTTTGAGACTATGCCAAGTGTTCTTGTGAAATCACCTACTGTTAATTTCGCCGATACAGAGTTCTTTTGAACCTATGCCAAGTGTTCCTGTGAAATCACCAACTGTTGAATTCGGCGATACAGAGTTCTTTTGAAACTATGCTAATTGTTCCTTTGAAATCACCAACTGTTAATTTCGCTGATACAGAGCTTTTTGAAGGGACTGTGTGAACGTTTTCAGTCCTGCTCCTGCAGCTGATCCAAGGTAAGATGATATGCCGGCAGAAACTCTTTCATAAAAATCTCAGCTTCTTCAAGTTCCATAGCCGTTACAGAATTCTTCAGTGTTTCACCGGCACTTATGAATTCCAAATTACCGGCCTTTTCTTCTTCTATGCACTTAATAAGTGCTGACAGCTTGTCTGCCGCCTTCACAAGTCTGCACAGATATGTTTCATCCTCGTCGGGAAAGAAAATCGTTCTGTATTCCTCCCGCAAATCCTCCGGAAGCATTCCGAGCAGTCTTTCTGCCGCACCCGCCTCTATCTCTTTGAAAGCACCCTTAATATCCTTGTTCAGATATTTAATAGGCGTCGGCATGTCTCCCGTAATTATCTCGGTGGCATCATGATATATCGCAATAAGTGCCGCGCGGTCTGCGTCAAGCTTTTTCCCAAGCCTTCTGTTTCCTATAATACAGAGCGCATGCGCAATCATGCTCACTTCAAGCGAATGCTCACTGATATTCTCCGTATATGAGTTTCTCATCAGTGCCCATCTGTTTATATACTTCATTCTTGACATCATTGCAAAAAAATTATTCATCTTTTTCTTCTATTCCTTCTGTTTTTTCTTCTTCAAATTCACATTCTTTCTGCTCTTCAGCATCGGTTTTAAGAACTGTCCTGTGAAGGATGCCTCATTTGCCGCTACCTCCTCCGGGGTTCCGCTGGCTACCACCGTACCGCCTCTGAAGCCGCCTTCCGGACCTATATCAATAATGTAATCCGCAGACTTTATCACATCAAGATTATGCTCGATAACAACTACGGTATTACCTCCTTCTGTCAGCTGCTGCAGTATCTCGATAAGCTTCGCCACATCCGCAAAATGAAGACCGGTCGTAGGCTCATCAAGAATATATATCGTTCTTCCCGTACTTCTTTTACTCAGCTCGGTAGCCAGTTTTACACGCTGTGCCTCACCGCCCGACAGTGAAGTTGACGGATGTCCAAGCTTCAGATATCCGAGTCCGACATCGTTCAGCGTCTCAATTTTGCGCTTTATGGCGGGCACATTTTCAAAAAATCTGACCGCCTCCTCTATCGGCATCTCCAGAATATCATAAATGTTTTTACCCTTGTAACGTACCTCAAGAGTCTCCCTGTTATATCTTTTACCTCCGCAGACCTCACACGGTACATAAATATCAGGCAGGAAATTCATCTCAATCTTGATGATTCCGTCACCGCTGCAGGCCTCACACCGCCCTCCTTTTACGTTAAAGCTGAAACGGCCTTTTGAATATCCCTTCGTTTTAGCATCCGGCGTAGCGGCAAACAGATCACGAATCATATCAAACACACCGGTATATGTGGCCGGATTTGATCTGGGAGTTTTGCCGATCGGGGACTGATCTATGTCTATTACCTTGTCCAGCTGTTCAAGTCCAAGAATGGTATCATGCTTTCCGGGTACCATCGTTCTGGCTCTGTTCAGCTCTTTCGCCAGCTTCTTGTACAGTATTTCCGTTATCAGCGAGCTTTTTCCCGAACCGGACACACCCGTAACGCACGTAAATACCCCCAACGGTATATCAACGTCAATATTTTTAAGATTGTTTTCCCTGGCTCCTTTAACAGTCAGGACATTCTTAAAGGAACGTCGTGATGACGGCACATCGATTGAAAGTCTGCCTGCCAGATATGCGCCCGTGATTGAATCCGGATTCTTCATCAGTTCCTCGGCAGTTCCCACAGCCACCACAGTACCGCCGTTTATGCCGGCGCCGGGACCTATATCAACGATATAGTCGGCCGCCCGCATCGTGTCCTCGTCATGTTCAACCACAATAAGTGAGTTCCCGAGGTTCTTGAGGTTAATCAGTGCATTTATCAGCTTTCCGTTATCCCTCTGGTGCAGACCGATACTCGGTTCATCCAGAATGTACGCAACTCCGACAAGACCCGATCCTATCTGAGTGGCAAGACGGATTCGCTGTGCCTCTCCTCCCGAAAGCGACGATGTGGCTCTCGAAAGAGTCAGATAATCCAGACCGACATCTATAAGAAAGCCTACTCTTGCCTTTATCTCCTTTAATACGAGACCTCCTATCTGACGCTGCATCTGCGTCAGTTCAAGCTTCTCCATGAATTTTTTAAGTTCATCTATTGAAAGTTCGGTAACATCGGCAATATTTTTCCCACCGACGGTAACTGAAAGTGCCTCTTTTTTCAGTCGTTTTCCTTTACAGGTTGCGCAGGGAATAATCTGCATATATTCTTCGTACTCAAGCTTTGTGGACTCTGCTGCCTCTCTGTACCTTCTTCTGACATTTCCGATAATTCCCTCAAAGGGTGTATCAAAACTGCCTTCGCCATGCGCACCCTTATAATATACATGAAGACGTTTTCCTTCCGTTCCGTACAGAATCAGCTGTTGTTCTCTTTCGGTCAGCTTATTGAACGGCTTTGAAAGATCAATTTTGTATTCCTTCGCAAGTGCGTCAAGAATGGTTCTCGAATAAGACGAGGAATCATGCAGTGATTTCCAGCCACCCACCGACATGGCACCCTTGTCGATAATGCTCATATTTTTATCCGGAATAATCAGGTCAAGTGAAAATTCCTGCCTGCTTCCGAGTCCGTGACACTCCGGACATGCTCCGAACGGGTTGTTGAAGGAAAAGGTTCGCGGCTCCAGTTCTTCTATACTTACCCCGCAGTCAGGGCACGAAAAATTCTGACTGAAGGTAAGCTCCTTAATCTCTTCTGCGTCTTTTAATTTCTTTGTCCCGTAAGAAAAGCTCTCCTCCGCTGCAATACTGATGTTCTGCAACGCGGTACCCTCCGTCAGCGGTATCGTACCGTTCAAAATATTCTTATTTTGTGCAGATGCCTTCAGAGCATCACCGGCAGCACTTCCTGTACTGTCATTCTGCTCTGTCGACGGTCTGCTCACTATTTCAACAACCGCAAGACCTTCACCGAGCTTCAGACTGTTCTCAAGGGAATCGGTAAGTCTCTTCTCGATTCCTGCCTTTACCACAAGACGGTCTATTACGATGGAGATATTGTGTTTATTGTTTTTCTCAAGCTTTATCTCCTCAGAGAACTCATACATATGACCGTCTACCATCACACGAACGTATCCGCTCTTTTTAGCCTGTTCAAAAACCTTGGTATGTTCACCTTTTCTGCCGCGCACAACGGGTGCCAGCAGCTGAATACGAGTCCCCGCTTCAAGCTTCAGTACTTCGTCCACCATCTGATCGACTGTCTGTCGTCTGATTTCCTTGCCGCAGTTCGGACAGTGAGGAATACCGACTCTGGCATACAAAAGACGAAAATAATCATATATTTCGGTCACTGTCCCGACTGTTGATCTCGGATTGTGATTTGTTGACTTCTGGTCAATGGAAATAGCAGGCGGAAGTCCTTCTATGCTTTCCACATTCGGTTTTTCCATCATGCCCAGAAACTGTCTGGCATATGAAGACAATGACTCCATATATCTTCTCTGGCCTTCGGCATATATTGTATCAAATGCCAGTGATGATTTACCGGAGCCCGATAATCCCGTCAAAACGACAAATTTGTCTCTCGGTATATCTACACTCAAATCCTTCAGGTTGTTCTCCTTTGCTCCCCTGATTCTTATATATTTTTCAACTAAATTATCCATTTCTCCCTCTTTGTAATGTTACTGTCTGCAAGCTGCCCCATACACATCCATAAGACCTGCCCGATGTAAAGTCCGTCCGGAACACCGGCCCGTGATATTCACTGAAAGCCTACCTTTCAGCCAGCAGCTTTCTGATTTCCATCATCCTGTCCCTGAGCTCCGCAGCCTTCTCGAATTCAAGATCCGCTGCAGCCTTCTGCATTTCCTTCATCAGATTTCTGGCAGTATTTTCAAGTTCTTTGTTACTCATCGATTCAGGGTCCTTATTGATTCCGTAATTTTTATCAACCTTTTTCGTGATGCTTATCAGTTCACGAACCTTCTTCGTTACGCTTCTCGGTGTAATTCCGTTTTTATCGTTGTACTCAGCCTGAATCGAACGTCTGCGTTCCGTCTCGGCTATGGCATTTTTCATGGAATCCGTCATAGTATCAGCGTACATCAGCACTCTGCCGTCAACGTTTCGTGCGGCTCGTCCGATGGTCTGTATCAGCGATACCTCGGAACGCAGAAATCCTTCTTTGTCCGCATCCAGAATGGCAACAAGACTGACCTCCGGAATATCAAGACCTTCACGAAGAAGGTTGATTCCGACAAGTACATCAAACAGGTCCATTCTCATATCGCGAATAATCTCCGAACGTTCCAGCGTATCAATATCCGAATGCAGATATTTTACACGTATTCCGGCACGTCTGAGATAATCCGTCAGTTCCTCTGCCATACGTTTTGTCAGCGTCGTCACCAGAATTTTCCCTTTTTTGGCTGTTTCCTTCCTGATTTCAAAAACCAGGTCATCAACCTGTCCTTCAACGGGGCGTACACTGACCTCCGGATCAAGCAGCCCTGTCGGTCTGATAACCTGCTCCGTTCTGAGAAGCTCATGCTCCTCCTCGTATACACCCGGGGTAGCCGAAACAAACATAACCTGATCAAGCATGCCCTCAAATTCGCTGAAATTCAGCGGTCTGTTTTCTTTTGCCGAAGGAAGCCTGAATCCGTAGTCGACCAGCACTGTCTTTCTCGCCTGATCCCCCGCAAACATTCCGCGAATCTGCGGAACTGTCATGTGAGACTCATCGATAATCATCAGGAAATCATCTCCGAAATGCTCCAGCAGGGTATGTGGCGTGCACCCCGGCGTAAGTCCTGCCAGATGCATGGAATAATTCTCGATTCCCGAACATATCCCCGTTTCCCTCAGCATCTCTATGTCAAAATTCGTTCTTTCCGATATTCTCTGGGCCTCCAGCAGCTTGTTCTCGCCCTTGAAATATTTAATTCGTTCATCCAGTTCCGCCTCAATATTCACCAGCGCCGCCTTCATTCTGTCCTCCGGCACTACATAGTGCGATGCGGGGAACAGCATAATATGCTCCATTCTTGCTTTCACTTCACCTGTCAGTACGTCCGTCTGTGATATTCTGTCCACTTCGTCCCCGAAAAATTCTACCCTGTAGGCATAATCCTCAGCTCCGATTGGAAATATTTCAACCACATCACCATGAACCCTGAAGGTTCCGCGCTTGAAATCCATCTCATTTCTGATGTACTGAATATCCACAAGGCGTCTGATTACCGCATCTCTGTCAACCTGCATACCCGGGCGCAGTGACAGAGTCATGTTCTTATAATCCACCGGACTGGCCAGGCCGTATATACACGATACACTGGCAACTATGATAACATCCCGCCTCTCCGAAAGAGCCGCCGTAGCCGAATGTCTCAGACGGTCAATCTCATCGTTTATGGCCGAATCCTTCTCAATATAGGTATCCGTCGAAGGAACATATGCCTCCGGCTGATAATAATCGTAATATGATACAAAGTACTCCACCGCATTTTCCGGAAAAAACTCCTTGAATTCCCCATACAGCTGAGCGGCCAGCGTCTTGTTGTGAGCTATAACTATGGTAGGTTTATTCAATTTTTCGATAACATTTGCCATCGTAAATGTCTTTCCCGAGCCGGTAACTCCCAAAAGTGTCTGAAACTGGTTCCCTTCCCTGAACCCTTTCACCAGATCGCCGATGGCCTGCGGCTGGTCTCCTGTCGGCTTATATTCCGAATGAAGTACAAAATGATCCATAATATTCTTCCTTTCAAAAAACACCAAGATTCCTTTGAATATTACTATTCATAATAATAGTAACACTTTTCGCACTTTGTGCTCCCGAAATACTTGTATCGTTACTATTCACAATCTGTACGAATCACGTTCATAAGTCCTGACAGCTACACAGTTGAAAGCTTATTTGTGTAAATAGTAACCTTGAATCATGATATCACAAAAACAAAAAAAAGTACAGAACTTTTTCGAAACTTTGTTCTATACTTTTTTATTATAATCAGGTATATATTTATGATGCAAAGATCAAAATTACTGACATTTTCATCAAAACAGCTGCATTAATTCTGCTCGTCAGCCGCTTTCTTTTCTTCTTCGGCTTTCGCAGCGGCAATTCTCGCTTCTTCCTCTCTGGCTTCCTCTTCCTTTTTTCTGAGAATATTCAGCGCATCGGCTATGGCCTTCCAATCTTTCGTCGGGATCAGGCTGTTATGATCCAAAAGAGTTATCAGCTTTCCGTTATGCTTCAGGACACCGATAATATAAGCATTCTTATCTCCGATTGTTACTACCGGTATCTTCTGACATGTCTCATCGGGCAAATCAGATATTTCCGACACACTGTCAAATCTGAAACCAATAGAATCATTGTCACAGTTCATATATACAATCTGACTCATTTCCGACTCGGGCATTCTGTTCATTCCAAACAGCCCCCTAACCTTTATCAGCGGCATCATGACACCTCTGAAAACCGATACGCCTTCCACATAAGCCGGTACATTTTCCAGCTTCATTTCGGCCCGTCCGTACTCCACGCTGATAACCTGAGTACTTTCAAGCGCATAGAAATTCCCGCAAATGCTGCATATTACCCAACGTTTCACGAATTAGCCCTCCATTTTAAGTAGGCATTGATAAACAAATCAATATCACCGTCAAGAACAGCCGACGCATTCGCAGTCTCAGCGTTCGTTCTGTGATCCTTTATCATCGTATAAGGCTGCAAAAAGTATGAGCGAATCTGGCTTCCGAAATTATTGTCAAGAACATCGCCTCGAATTCCCGCATTCTTTTCCAGGTTTTCCTGCTGCTTAAGCATATACAGCTTGGCCTTCAGCATCTGCATAGCCTTGTCCTTGTTCTGATACTGGGATCTCTCATTCTGGCACTGAACAACAATTCCGGTAGGAAAATGCGTGATACGAATGGCTGATGAAGTTTTATTTACCTTCTGTCCGCCCGCACCACTGCTTCGGAATACGTCAATTCGTATATCCTTTTCGGGAATGTCAATATCCAGATCCTCTTCAATATCAGGCATAACATCACAGGACACAAACGATGTCTGACGTTTACCTGCTGCATTATACGGTGAAATTCTGACAAGTCTGTGAACTCCCCTCTCGGATTTCAGATGTCCGTATGCATTCGGTCCGTTAAACTGCAGCGTAACAGACTTGTAACCCGCCTCATCTCCCTCAAGGAAATCAAGCAGTTCTACCTCATACCCCTTATGATCGGCCCATTTCTGATACATTCTGTAAAGCATGTTTGCCCAGTCACAGGCCTCTGTTCCGCCCGCGCCCGCATGCAATGTCAGAATCGCATTGTTTTTGTCATACTCTTCGTTCAAAAGAGTTGTAAGTCGCAAATCCTCAAGTGCGGCAGTAAACTTTTCAATATCCGCCTGAATCTCCGGAACTATTGACTCATCGTTTTCTTCGTTTCCCATGTCAATCAGCATTTTGATATCCTCAAACTGCTGCTTCAGGCCTTCATATTCGGCCACGGTATCCTTCAGATTTTTAAGCTCCTTCATATAATCCTGTGATTTAACAGGATCGTCCCAGAAGCCTTCCTCCTCCATGATACCTTCAATTTCTTCAATCCTCAGCCCTTTATTAGCGAGGTCAAAGTGAATCCCCCACTTCGAGTAAAGGCTGACTGTACTGGTTCAGTGTATACTTCATCTGATCCAAAGCTACCATCTCATCACATCCCTTGTTATAATTTTTGATATCAGCGGAAAATGACCGCATAATCACTACTTAATACTACGATTTTTCACGCGTGTTGTCAATAGTCCCATAGCCGTGCTGTTCGCATTGTTGCTATCACGGTCTGTCCGAAACGCATTCGTGAACCCTGCCTGCTACGCAGTCACAAATATTTCTATTCCTATCCCTATCAGAATCAGTCCACCTATGATACCGGCTTTTCCGGCAAGCCTTGTTCCCGCCTTTTTACCGATAATAGTTCCGGCAATGCAGCAGGCAAATGTCACAATTCCGGTAATCGATGCACACAATATTGCCCTCCATACATTGTATTCGGCAATAGTAAATCCTACAGAAAGAGCATCTATCGAAGTTGCAACCCCCTGAATCACCAGACCTCTGAAGCCGAGCTTTGTTTTTTCTTCCTCATCCCGATTGTTTTTTATGCCCTCCAAAAGCATTTTGCCACCGATAAATCCCAACAGAACGAGTGCAATCCATGGAATCAGCTTTTCAAAGCTTTCAAAGTATTTTACTATTGTATGTACGCATATCCAGCCTATCATCGGCATTGCCGCCTGAAAGAATCCGAACACTCCCGATATCAGGCTCATTCTTTTTTTGCTCATATCCGGCTCATTCAGCCCGTTAGCCAGAGAAACCGAAAATGCATCCATTGCCAGACCTATGCCCAGCAGAAAACTGTTAAACAGAAAAACAACAAATTCCATAACGCTCTCCAATTGTCGCTGTCCACAGTCGGACTAACCATGAACAGTAATCTCCGATAATTTACTTTGAAAGAAATACCACGTTTGTATCCTTTACAAAGGTGCCGTACCCGTACAAAATAAACACTGCATCAATATCATTGTCAATTATGTACTGTTTTGTAGAAGTCCTGTTGTATCTCAGATCCACAAGATGAATTTCCGAAAAACGCTGTGTGAGGAAGGGGGCCATATTGTCACCGTATGAATCTCTGACCAGAAGAAGCTTCGGTCCTTCAACATTTGTCTTTATAACACACAACGGCTGATTTTCTCCGAGGAAATAACAGTATTTATCCTTTTTCTCCAGATATCCCTCATGATAAAGGCTGCCCTTCTCAGGATTGGTATTATACCACGAAGTAACCTCTATCCCTTCCTCCGGCACATATTTATCAATCGTATCAGGTTTCACCCAGTGTGCTCCCGACGAAGACCACGAGGTTCCGCAAAAGTCTTCCGATACAACCTCCTTCGGATAATCTTCAAGCTTCAGCTTTTCAAGTCCCATCTTTTCAAGCAGTGCATTCATTCCGTAAAATGCACCGAGCCCTGTCCAATGGTGATCGGTTCTGTAATAAATATCTTCCTTGGCATGTGCTCTCAGTGCACCTTCAATATCTATACAGACAGCTTTGTTACCGTCATATGCTCTCGCAATGATTGCACTCTCATCATCAACAGGTGCATTGGCCGGCAATCTGTCCGCCCATATCTCCGCAGCTGTGGGGATAATACCGAAATACACCGGTACATCAACAGCCTGCGCAAATTTATTTACATAAGAAATATTGTTCTCAAGCACTTTTTCCTGCACCGGCGTAGACGCTGCTATCAGTGTATCCCCGTCCGCCAGGTATATGCCGCCCGTTTCCTTTTTTCCGCTCAGGGCCTCTGTCAGAGCCTTTAGTCCTACCCACTCATCCCTGAAAACAGTATGGTCCGATACCCATTTTTCAAAACCCGTCATGAATTCGCCATTCATAATGCTTTCTTTGGTCAGTTCAGGCATTTTCTGAAGATATCTGTTTTCCGCCTCAGAAAAATCCCCATGCGGCAGGAACAGTGTACCCGCCGACATTCCACCGATAAAGAGAAAAAATATCAGTACAATAATTATACTTTGTTTTCTGCTTCGGCCGCGTTTATTTGATTCGGAAGCATTGACTGAATTCAGAGTTTCTGTTTTTTCCCTGTTCATTTCAATTCCTCCTTAAAATCTGAAGTACAGGAACGGATTGTATGTTCCCGCAACAAGATATGCCGTGCAAATCAAAAGACCCAAAATGACAAGCACAGGTCTCACAACATCCGCCGCACGCTCCGGCAGCTTTTCAAACAGTTTTCTGCCCAACGGAATCGATGCTGTTACAGCTATCAGAAGTACAAATATATAATTTGACGCCCGATATACAGTTATCGTGTCAATAGTCCCCTTCGTTCCGATTCCGAACAGTGCTCCCATATAATCACGCATCTTTGCAAAATCTTCTATTCCGAAAATGACCCAGCCGATTATTACGAGAAACATGGTATATACATGCTGAACAAAGGACGGAAGCTTCTTCAGTATCTTTAACAGGAACTGTTTTTCAAGTATGAGTATCACCGCAAAATAAAGCCCCCAAATCAGGAAATTCCAGCTTGCCCCGTGCCAGAATCCTGTAGCCGCCCATACTATTAATATGTTTCTAAACCACTTTAGCTTCGAACCTCTGTTGCCCCCGAGCGGAATATAGAGATATTCCTTAAACCACGTGGACAGACTGATGTGCCAGCGTCTCCAGAATTCAGTAATACTTTTTGATATATACGGGTAATTAAAGTTCTCCATAAATTCAAAGCCAAACATACGACCAAGGCCGACAGCCATATCCGAATAGCCTGAAAAGTCAAAATAAATCTGAAGAGTATAAGCTACCGCTCCCAGCCATGCCCCCGCTACCGTGAGTTCTGACACCTCCGCCAGCTTTACAGTCTCCCAAAGCTGACCGACATTATTTGCAATTATCAGTTTTTTTGACAGACCTATGACGAAGGTGATAACACCCGATGCAAACCTGTCTGCCGTAGAGGTTCTTTCATTTATCTGATCGCCGAGGTCCTTGTACTTTATTATGGGACCGGCTATCAACTGAGGAAACAGAGTTACATACGTTCCAAAATTCAGTATATTTCTCTGTGCTCTCGTATCTCCTCTGTATACATCAATTGTGTAGCTCATTGTCTGGAAAGTATAGAACGAAATTCCGATTGGCAGATGGATATCCAGCTTCGGGATAAATGTAACTCCCACGTTCTGAAGTGTTTCGGCAAAAAAATCCCAGTACTTGAAGAAAAACAAAATACCGAGATTAATTATCACCGATGACGCAACAGCCAGCTTTGCTCCGCGCATTTTCCCACGTTCCTTACACCTTGTAACTATCATTCCGTGTGTAAAATCGACTATCGTGGAAATAATCATGATTATCGCATAAATACGTTCTCCCCAGAAATAAAACACCATGGACATGACAAAAAGTACCACGTTGCGAAACTTACGTGGTACAATGTAATACATTATTAGTGTTAATGTAAGAAAACAGAACAAAAACACAGGTGTTGAAAATACCATCGTTTCCTCCGAATCAATTTTACGCTGAATTTGAATTCAGGACATTACTTCATCAGAAATACATTTTCCGGTATCTCGTATTCCGAGGGAAGAACAATCATTGCAACAAAATTTCCGGCTGTCTGAATCTTGGCACGCGACTTCCAGATTTCTCCTGTCTCGGGATCGCAACCGCCTTCTGAACTCATATCGATACGAGCCTTAAATACATCCTTTACTTTATCGATGTCTTCACTTTTTGTCACCTCAACAAGCGCAATTTCATATGCAGCACCTGTAACGGGAGGCATGTAAATTACTTCCTGCTTAAGTTCAACATCTCCGAGTCCGACATAAAGACCGTTGATTAAGTCGGGATTGCTTTCAGCGAACATGACCGGTGCCTCAAGACCCTTGTCTGACTGCAGCTTCATGATAGCCTGATACACTTCCTCAAGATCGAGGTCCTTTACTTCCTCTTCCGGCTGTTTGGTCTCATCCGAATCTTTTGTTTCGTTTGTGCTGTTTGTATCATTTGTATCATTTGTATTATTTTCCGTTGTCCCTGTTCCGGCATCATTTTTGCCTTCGCTGTTTCCGCAGGCCGCAAGCCCCATTACACAAACCATACACAACACAATTGCCAATAACTTCTTCATTTCTTTTTCCTCCAAAACCAAATATTTATTCGAACAGCTTCCTTATTTTCAGCATGTCCTTCAATTCAATTCGCTTGTCAAACCAGGCACACATTTTCCCTATCAGCCATCCGTTCAGGATAGCATTTATAAGTGTTCCGACGTTTACCCCTTCAAAATGACCGAATCCGAAAAAGCAAAATGAAAGCACAACGCCGATAACAAGACTTGACATGTCATATATAGTCTTAACGAATGTTATACTCTTTTTCCTTTTTTCAGATATTTCTTTAACTAAAAGCTCATAGGCCTCAGGTGCAAAATAGGTATGCAGCAGCAGTGTAACACCAAATGCACAAAGCAGCATTCCCACAACAAACATTACCGACCTGACCGCAAAACCGTCTGCCGTAATGAGTGCCACAGGCTTCATCACAAGATCCAGTACAATTCCGTATATTACAGCTGTAGCGAAGGAAAAGAGGTAGTACAGTCTGAACCTTTTCATTATTACCGATGTAAGAATAATCAGAAGTAACTGAATACAGTACTCTGCCATGCCAAAGGAAAAAAAATCCACCAGGGTCTGTGATATCTTCAAATGAAGTATGTAAGCAGGTGCCACAATCATCGACAGCCCAAAATCAGCTTTCTCCATAAATGCCGTACCGAGAGCCAGTATAATAAGTCCAAACACATACGACATTTCCGAATAAAACTTCCTCTTCATAGTCTGTCTCCCACTATTCCCTCAATTATATTTCCTCAATTATATTTCCTCAATTATATTCCTTCTATTCCCTCAATTATATTCCTTCAATTATATTTCCTCAATTATACTCCCTCAATTCTATTCCCTCAATTATATTCCCTAATCTCAGTTTGTCTGAGAGAATACAATCATATTTCTTTTTTTTCCTCACGTCAAGTCTTTTTTATCGAATGCACACTCAGTTGCTGCTACGCAGGTTACTATTCACAGTCTTCAGTACTGCCTCGCGGGAAATACCATTTTTCCATTGCTGAACACTGAAAGCAGCGTGGCATCGACCACTGAAACATCCGTAACAACCGTATTCTCCGTCAAATCCACATTAAAAATGGTGAAATCCGCTGCTTTACCGACTTCAATGCTTCCAACATTGTTTTCTTCCTTCAGCTGGTATGCCGGATTCCGTGTCAGGCACTTCAGGCTCGTAATCCCGTCAATGGTTTCCTCGATTCCACGAAGGTCATCGGGATACTGATTCAGAATCTGCTCGGAATATTGACTGCGATCCAGAGCAATCTGCGCGTCCTTCACCGTTCTTCTGGTCGCGGCAACAAAGATCTGTTCAAGCGGCGTTCCCGCACTATCGGTATGGAAGCTCGTTACAGCGCCCGCGTCAATGAAGGCTCTGATTTTGTACATATTTCTGGCTTCTGTTTCTCCGTAAACCTTGATTTCATCTTCCTTGGTTCCGTATTTCCACGTGGACCATGTAGGATTCACGACCGCGATGACCTTGTTGTCCGCAAAACGTTTTGGCATATCATCGGTCACATATGTCAGATGTGCCACGGCGTTACGAGCGTCGATTTCGGGAAGTGCCCTGTACGCTGCTTCGTAGCAGTCAAGAGCGTAATTGGCAGCGCCTTCGCCGATTGCATGCATATGCACCTGCAGGCCTTTTTCATTGGCATACTTAACGACTTCTGTCAGTTCTTCTTTTCTGTCTTCATTCCATCTAATATAGCCGTAATAATTGTCGCCCTTTCCGGCTTCTGCTGTATACGGATTCAATGTCCAGGTCGTCAGAGCTTCCACGACACCGTCAAGGAATATTTTGACTCCTGTAATCTTGAAATAATCATTGTCGCACTCTGCTGCCAGTTTAGCTATCTTATCAACCTCTTTAATCGGATCCCCGGTGGTTTCGGTGATCTCACAAAGAGCGCGAACCTTGATTTTCAGTTTTCCTTCTTCCGCCAGTTCCCTGTACGCGCTGACCATCGGAAGCTGTTCTGTTTCAACGATTCCGGCATCACAGATTGTTGTAAATCCATTATTGAGACTGTTTTCCGCCCAGAAAAGGAAGAATTCTTTCAATTCATCCTTGCTGATAGGAATCTGCTGGAACAGGTTAAATCGCGGTGTCTCAAGAAGATATCCCGTAGGCTCACCGTTTTCATCCACTTTAATTCCGTCCGTGCCATATACGCCGATCAGATCCTTGACATGGAAATATTCGATCGCTTTCTGATTCAGAAGCGCTGCGTGTCCGCCGCCGCCCGCGATGATGATCGGAACCTGATCGGATGCGTATTTGTCAAGTACTTCATGGGTAGGCGGGTCGTTATCATCCGGGTAGACCCAGAAACCCAGTCCCTTATAAACTTCTTTTCCGGGATTTTCCTCGATATAGGCTTTCACCAATTCTGCATTCTGACGGAGTTTGACGCTTCCATCAAGTATTGCTCCGTCAACCAGCATGGTAGCCACGAGTCCCATATGTGTGTGACCGTCAATAAAGCCGGGATAAATCTCATTATAACCGTAATCATATACATTGGTATCCGGTCCAATATATCCTTTGGCATCTTCAGTGTTTCCGACAAACACAATCTTCCCGTCCTTTACGGCAACCGCCTCCGCAACGGTGTCCTTGTCATCCATTGTCACGATTTTCCCGTAAAGAACTGAATCTGCAACATTTTCAGACGCCGGTTCAGCCGGTGTGCTGCAACCAACAGTCAAAATGAGCATACATACCGTCAAAAAGAAAGCCGCTATTCTTTTCATATTGTTTTCCTCCAATGTTCTGTTAACTATTTGATTATACTGTGCTGTTCACTATTCAGCGTTCGCAGCATTCATAATATATGCTTCAAAAATTTCGGGATACCGTTCCTGAACGACAGGAAAGATTGAAGAAAAGCTCTTCAGATATCTGAAATCCTCTTCAAGATCCACCATTTTCAAGGCAGCTTCTACGCGCGCGGCTTCCGGATCTTTTTCAACACGCATATTCTGACCGATCATCATGGTGCAGCGATCTTCCGCTGTATAGACCGGCCATTGCATATCTTCCGTAGAAGGATCTCCGGTACGGCAGAAGTTGGCGATCATACGCTGGAACCTGCGGGAAAGGTCAACCTCTTCTTTTGTACCGGCTGCTTCATTTCCTTCAAAAGTACCAAACAGATAATAGCAATCGATTGCGTGCGCAGCGCCGTACTTCGCCATAGAACCGTCATAGGGCTGCTCAAAAATATAGAAATAGCCTTTTCCGCCGTTTTGAGCATGCTTTGTCGCCTGATAGGTATTACCGATTGCGAGGGAACGGTCATTGCAATACTCTCGGGCAATGGAATCCTCCGGATATCCGAGATCAAGCAACGCCTGCTTATAGTCTTCAAACACCGATTGGAATTCCTCACTGCTTGTTTCCAGCTGCGTATCCATCATCGTGGTGCAGATTGCGTTGAAGAAATCAGCGTCCTCATTGAAGATGTGCTGATAATACTGAAACTCGTTGGCTGTGTGCCCCTGAAGAATAATTAAGTCCTTTGTCACACCATTCTCCCAATCGGCAAACGGATCGTAAGAGATTGCCTTGCCGTCACGGACACAGAGGTGATAGACCTCGTTCTGATTTTCCGCCCACCATGCCTGTAGAGTTTCAAAGGGAATCTGCTGAAGATCTGCCACGGTCTTGACACCGAAATCTGCCTTCAGTGCTTCCGGCAATTTATCGGTCACATCCATGCTGTTTGGCTGGCTGACGCTGCCGCTCATGGGGATAGCCTTTTGGAAATACCGGCGCGCTTCCTCATTCACGCACAGCACGGATACAGCTCCGCCGCCTGCGGATTCGCCGCAGACCGTCACGTTCTCAGGATCACCGCCGAAGGCCGCGATATTCTGATTGATCCATTTGAGCGCCTGAATCAGATCGTACACACCGTTGTTGACGGAGGTTTCGTATTCGGCACCGTCCGGGAAAGAGGACAGGTTGATCAATCCCATGATATTGAAGCGATAGGTGAGCGTAACAACGACGATATCCGGATTGTAATGAGCCAGATAATAACCGTTGTACTGCGGTTCCGAAGAACCGCCGGAAGCCCAGCCACCGCCGTGGATATAGACAAAAACGGGTTTGTTTTTATCGGTTATCGCACTGCTGTTCCAGACGTTCAATCGTAGGCAATCCTCGCTTTGGCCGTACAGGGAGGCGCGTTCCTCTTCGCTGAGCGGCTGCAGACAGCTGTCGCCAAAGTATGTGGCATCAAAAATCGCGTCTGAAGCGTCCGGATCCTGCGCACGCTTAAACCGAAGATCACCTACAGGAACCTTTGCATAGGGAATGCCCTTCCAGACAGCCACGTCATTCTCCATGTTTCCCACAAAAGTGCCGTTCAGGCACTTTGCCGTAGGACGGCTCTCGTCGTAGCTGTCAAGCTGTTCATTGATGCCGTGTGGCGACAAGGCATTGGCGCTCTTCCATTCATCGGCAGTTCGGTATTCAGTAGGAATATTGGGAGATTGCTCCGCACAGGCTGACAATCCGCCGACCAGACAAATCAGCAAAAATATCATACACAATTTCAACTTTTTCATTTGTTCTTAGCCTCCTTGCTCGTTCTATGAAGAAAGTGAAGTACTGTCCCTCATTTGAAAATATAAAGACATCCCCGAAAAAGTGTTTTCAATACACTGCGATTGTGAATTTTTCATTACGAGAATCAAAACTCTGCGTGGTTTTATATTCTACGGCTGTATTTTGAGAAGGTAGAACCGATTTCATTTTCCTCCTTAAGATGGTAGTGCTTGATTGAATCAGAGCTATCTTAGAGGTTACCATTATAGAGTCAATCTGATTTCACTTCGGTTATAACTTGTAGTTACAAGGAAATCTGTTGACGAATAAGAAGCGATTATCGATTCTAAAAAAAACATTCTGAAATTAGTAATTTCGTTATCCTGGTCAGTAAGATTTAAATATTTTCCATTGTCACGAACTATTATGGAAATACTATCCTTTTCAAGCGTTAAAGTATAATTGATCAATATTTTTTTATTCTTATTGTTTTCAAGGATAAGCAATCCGGATTCTTCAATAAATTGCATCAATTTATTGATGATTCTTGGGGATATTTGCTTGGAATCTAATTGTTCTTTTGCCGCATTTCTGCAATTCATTATGGAATCTTTATCTAATACGAATGAATAATCAAAGTATTCGTTTTCTTCATCTTTCAGCATAAACGGGAACATTTCTTTCCCGTATTTCGTTCGAATATAGGTTAAGAAGAATATCAAAAGTAATGTTGAAGAAATAACATAACCTGCAAAATACCCGTAAAAACCAAATAATTTTGAACTCAATAAGCAAACCGGAATTGATAACAGTGCTTTTTCACACACATTAATTGTTACCGCCAATTTAATTCTTCTCGCAAGTAAATATTGTGATGTTAATAAGAAAATCACAGAAGTGACAGGCAAACCGATTCCCAATATTCTTATAGCGATCACGCACTTTTCGACAAGCAGGGGATCACTGATGCCAAAAATTGTCGGAATATACCCTGCAAACAATTCAATCAGTGCCATAACAATTAATCCTTCAATTGCAGAAATCCTTAACGAATATTCTGCGACATTCTTCTCTAAGGAATTGTGATTTTCTCCCAAATAAGTTTCTGCTATTGGATTAAGTGCATCTCCGACTGCATCGAATATAATGGAAATCTCAATGACATTCAATGCCATTGAAGCGACAGGGAGATAAAAATCTCCAACGGTTGCGGATATAAATTTGTTTAACATTAAAGAAAACAGTCCAATACATAAATATGTAGAAGCGTCATTGAACGATAATTGAAGAATTTGGAAAAATTCTTTAAAATTAAAATATAAATACAATTTCAGGTTGTTAGATTTTCTGAAAAAGTGAGCAAAAGAAACGAGCAAAGCAAGCGTGGTGACGATCAAGAAACTTATTGCTATCCCTTTAATCCCTAAGTGTTTTGACAAAATAATACTAAGAGGGATACCGCCTGCAACAGGCAATAAAGAAGTGATGTTTCTGATCAACACATCCCCCTCAGCTGAAACAATCATTGTCATTAAAAAGAGAAGAGGTTCCAGTAGCACGGCAAAGCATCTGGTTCTCCAATACTCGGTTAGTTCTGTAGTGATTTCAGATAATGAAGATGAAGCATTTATATAGTATTCTCCGCATATTATCATCAGCAAAAACAAAATGATTCCGAAAAAGATTGATGCAAAAAATGAAATTGAAAAAATTTGATTTGCCTTTTCTTTCTCAAATTTGCCAATGTAATTTGAGAATAAATAAATTGCACCCATCGCAATAAGTGCAGAAACAAAAGTGATCAGTCCAAGTATCGGAGCGAATAAGTTGATTGCGGACAGCGCCGTTTCTCCGATTACATTTCCCACAATCAGTGAATCGACGGTAGTATTAAGTATGATAAAACCAATTACGACATTACTACCGACAAATAACTCGTTATATTTATGTTTGATAAAAGGATTTATTTTCACAAATTGTTCCTCCTGCGTTTCCGTATTTTTCGGTATAAGATGCACAACTATAATCACATCATATCCTTAAAAAACAATCCTTTGCCTAATAATTTTCAGAAACTACTCTTCGAAAAGATTACACAAATTCCATTAATTCCCGCCGAAGACCGCCGCGAGCGTGAACGCCGTCAACCATGCCAACCGGAACAGTAGCAAAAAGACATCAGATCAAACAAAGAACTGTCGTAAGAACGATTAGAGAAATGGCACAAATCCACTGTTTTTGTGATAATTTTTCTTTCGCAAATAATCTGTTAAACACTAAATAAAGGCCGGGATATGCTATCCATATCATTTCCAGCATAACGGCATTATCCATTGCGGCAATGCAGTAGAAAACTGTTGAAAGAACATCACCGAGACCTCCAACCCAAACATTTTTATCATTCTTCGTAAATACATTGTAAACTCTCTTGTTTTTTACAGTAAGAACGATCCAAGTGAACAATCCGAAAAGAGCGACCATGAAAAATGAAGAAATCAGAAAATCAACCGAGTCTGCCTCTTCCGCAGACATAAAGTAATCCATTACCAATGAATCTGCTGCATCAAAGAATGTGAATACCAAAGCAAGAAGAATTCCGACAAATGTCATACCTCTTTTTGTCTTTGCCCCAACTTTTTCATCTTGTTTAACTTTGGCTTCGGTAAACGGAATCACCGCAGCAATCCCCAATATTAGAATAATCAAAACAATTTTAATCGGATTTAATAAATCTGTGATTTCGGTGAATAAACCTCTACTGACATATATCACTGACATTCCGACTAAAACAAAAGCCGTATTGATAGTATCAATGGATGTTGCTAACGGAGAAGCTATAAAATATAGGGAAGCAAAGAATGTCAGAATATACAATATATTAAATACAGCACACAAAGCGTATACCGGATGGTTAAAAAGAATTGTCCAGGGTGCCGTACCGGTTTCACTTAAGTCGAATGCATAAAGCAAACACATAACCAATGTATATAAAACCCCTTCTACAACTGCAACTTTTCCCAAAGAGGGTTTTTTATATTGCTCCATGTGTTTTTTATCATAAACGGTTCCAATTCCGTCCGTGAGCATTGAGAAAGCTCCAAAAATGATCCACATATATATTACCTCCTACTATTCGGATTATTATACGAACAAATCGCAAAAATGGTTACTAATTTTCAAAATATCTTTTCATTTTTTCAAATGCCTTATTCTGCAAGACCTTCACATAGGCATAGGAGATGCCCATATTTGATGAAATCTCTTTGAGCGTTTTGCCGGAATAATTCACCTTGTCTAATCTTTTCTTTCTGAAGATTTCTTCAAGCATTTCATTTACTCCCAACGCAAAACATGATAATTTTGCCGCTATTTCTGTTTTCGTTTCTCATATGCTCGGCTTTTTTGCATATATAAGTATTACATCTTTTTGACTCTCAATTCACAGTCTGTCCAAATCGCTTTCATAAGCCCTGCCTGCTGCGCAGTCACATGAAAATTTCACCCACAAGCTTCCTTCTGTCATCATCTGTAAGGCCGAAATCCATACGTTTATATGACCATGCCGCACTGCCGATTCCATATTTTTTGAAAATTGCATGAATATCACGATACCACTTCAGTGCATTTTCCTCGTTCATTCTGTCTATACAGCCATACTCACCGCAGTAAAGAATTTTTCCCCTTTTTGCGGCAGTCTCAAGAGCGGGCGCAAAAAGGTTTTCAAAATATTCAGCATTAACCCCGGATTCCTCAAAAGGCATTCTGAAATCATGCGGCATGTCTTTTAACCACGGTGCACCCTGATGTGTGAAATTCAGCGGATCATAGCAGTGGAAATTGTAAATAACATTTTCGTCATCAATCTCCGGAAGATCCGGCACAGATACAACGCTGTTGTTATAATAACCACCTATAAGTATCTTTATATCCTTTGACTTTTTTCTGATGTCGGAAATTGTCTTCAGTGCAATCTTTGTCCAGGTCTCATTGTATTCCTTTGCGGTTACTTCGTTCAGAAGCTCAAACGCAAGCATGTCGGAATTCCCGGCAAACCTGTCGGTGAAGCATTTCCAGAGTCTGTAGAATCTGTCCTGATAAGCTTCGTTATCAAAAAAGCCCGATTCCTGCTCTCCGTCATCAAATGAATAACCAAATGTTTTGTGAAGGTCAAGTATCATGTTTAATTTATATTCCCGACACCAGTCAATCGCATTCTGAATGTAAGTGAAACCGGCCTCCAGATAGTTTCCCTCTTTGTCCTCAACAAGATTGTAATCAACCGGAATCCTCACATGGTCAATCTTCCATGATGAAAGGTTCTCAAAATCCTTTTTTGTAATAAAACTGTCGTAATGCTCCTTTGTATGGACACACTGTGACAGCCAGCCGCCCAGATTAACTCCTTTTTTATACCCTTCAAATGTTTTCATAATACCTCCGTGATGTTTTTATATTGTTTTGTATTGGTTATATTTTTTTGTATTGGTTTATATTATTTTGTATTGTTTATATTATTTTGTATCGGTCTATATTGTTTGTATTGGTCTATATTGTTTTGTATCGGTCTATATTGTTTTATATTGGTCTATATTGGTTTGTATTGGTTTTTTTATTGTTTTTTGCATTATTTTTATCATTTTTATATTGTTTTGATAACGTTCTGTGTTTCTCCGCAGTTATTCAAAAACGCATTAATGAACACGTTCCTCGGCGAAACACAGGGCATGATTCTGGCTCCGTACTCGGATAACAGCCGTCAAACACCATAATACTGTATTTATTCCGGTGAATCAATATAAAATATAGTTTTTATCGGATTCTTTTTTCTGCTCCGCAATCAGATAATTCCACCTTTTTTCATCTGCCATACACAGTCTGCCCAAAAGTCCAATCATAAGTCCTGCCCGCAGACCCGATTACCCGACTGCGAATAATCCCTATTTTTCCATCTTCCAAAAGAAGCAGGAATAACCCGGAAGCCTGCTGCCTCCCCCGAAATCATGCATTTCGCCCGATATCAGGTCTGTCGCCGTCCCACAGCCCGCATCAAAATGCGCCGTATATTCACTCTCGTCTGCATTTACAGCCACCAGCACACGTTCACTGTCTGTTTTTCTTTCAAAAATGCATTGTCTGTTTGTCAAAAGAACCGACCTGAAATTTCCGTAATGCAACGCTTCCGATCCGTTAAAAGCCTTCGCAAGCTTCGAAATGTGTTCGGTCAGTTCATTTTCCACCGGTTCATCAAAGCACGCCCTCAGTGCCTGGTCGCCCTCCTCTTTACGGGCCTTTGCACCCCACTCGCTTCCGTAATAAATGCACGGAATTCCCGGCATTCCGAACATCAGAGCATATATCAGCGGCAGATGCCTTTCATTGTTCAGTATGCTTGCCACTCTTGTAACATCGTGATTGTCAACAAATGAAAGAAGATGCTTTCCCTTGTACAGAGTCCAGTTTTCCGGTCCGAACTGCCTGATAAGCGAATGGTTTATCTCAAACATATTCATGCTGTTAAAGCTAGAATACAGTCCCTTATAGCATTCATAATTCGTAACGGAATGCAGTATTGACTCATTCATTATCTGATTGTAATCACCATGCAGCGCCTCACCTATCAGAACGAAATCTTCTTTCAGCTTTGAAGTGTACTCCCGAAGTCTTCTCATAAAATCCCTGTCAAGCATATATGCCACATCAAGCCTCAGTCCGTCTATTCCGAACTCATCAATCCATCCCTTTATACAGCCGAACAGATACGCGATAACCTCTTCATTCCTCAAATTCAGCTTTACCAGGTCATAATTTCCTTCCCATCCTTCGTACCAAAACCCGTCATTATAATTCGAATTTCCGTCAAAATGTATATTAAACCAGTCTTTATATTGTGAATCCCACTTTATTTCCCGCACGTCTCTGAATCCGAAGAAGCCTCTGCCCGCATGATTAAATACACCATCAAGCACTATTTTGATGTCCGCTTCGTGCAATTTTTTGCACACAGTCGCAAAATCTTCATTTGTTCCGAGCCTGGTATCTATTTTAGCGTAATCACGAGTATTGTAACCGTGTGTATCCGATTCAAAAACAGGAGAAAAATAAATTGCCCCAATTCCCATTTTTTTCATATGCGGAATCCAGTCAATCACTTTCAGTATTCTATGTTCGGGTACACCGTCATTTTCAAACGGTGCCCCGCAAAAGCCAAGCGGATATATCTGATAAAATGTTCTTTCAAATGCCCACATATTTCCTCCGTAATAATTGTGACTTATCTGTTCCCGGGTCACCATAGCTCTTCTGTACCGGCAAAATTAAAAGGGATGCTCAACACACCCCTTTTGTCTTTTTTCTAACGGTACTAATCAAAAAATTCTATCCGGCAAGTATGTCCGTTATCAGAACTCAGGCTCAATCAGTCCGTAGGTATTTCCTTTTCTCTTGTAAACCACATTTACCTCATCGGTTTCCGAATTACGGAACACGAAGAAATTATGTCCCGAAAGCTCCATCTGAATGCATGCCTCTTCGGGATCCATCGGCTTCATTGCAAACTTCTTTGTTCTGGTAATGATGATCTCATCCTCATCGATATCATCTCCGGCAAAATCATCGTTGAATACGCCTCCCGACTGCTTCGAATCAATAATCTTGTTCTTGTATTTCTTTATCTGACGCTCGATGATTTCCTCAACAAGATCAATCGAAACATACATATCGGTGCTGCTTTCTTCAGCTCTTATCACATTACCTTTTACCGGAATAGTAACTTCAATCTTATGATTTCCTTTTTCAACACCCATTGCAACATGAACCTCGGTATTGGGATTAAAGTACTTCTCCAGCTTGCCTATCTTCTCATAGACCGCATTCTTCATACCCTCTGTAACATCAATATTTTTCCCTGTAATAACGTAACGCATAACAACTACCTCCATTTCAAAACGTTCATACGGCACGACCTCACGAATTCCTTATTTTGAATCCAAATGTTTGATTCCAGGTAATTTCTGAGAGTTCAAAGAGAAACAAACGTTTCAAGGTTTTCTTTTTTGTGCCTAACTGTATTATATCATCAAATTGTTCATTATGCAAGAATTTTTTGATTATTCATGCGAATATTTATTAAAAGTGTACAAAGAATTTCAAGTATTCTTTCAATGAATTATTGTCATTGTGTTTTGAACAGTCTCCATAGTCAAATGAATTATCGTCATTGTGTCTTGAACAGCCTCCATACTCAAAAGAAAATGTCTATCCCGGTTCCTATTCACCACCATGACAAAAACATTCATAAAGCGTGCCACAAAATCAGTGGTGAACAGTAATTATCCCATTAAACAACTGAACCGTAATAATCCTTAACAGACAACAAGTGCCACTCAGGCTTTCACATTCCCAAGCGGCACTTGCTTTTTGAATTATATTTGTCATGATTTATTGATAATTTTCACAGTCTGTCCCAAACGCAGCCCGGGTCATCAATCAATCCTCATAAGGCTTGATTGTAATAATTGTTCCGTCCGGATTGTATTTAAGTTCTGTGAACTTAACGTTTCTTCTGTGGTTGATTCCGTTTGAAAGCTCGCAGTCATGATAGAATAAATACCACTTTCCGTTGTATTCAACTATCGAATGATGAGTGGTCCATCCAAGAACCGGCTCAAGAATCCGTCCCTGATAAGTGAACGGTCCGTCCGGTCTGTCACCTATAGCATAAACAATATAATGTGTTGTTCCGGTTGAATATGAAAGATAATACTTTCCATTATACTTGTGCATCCAGGGACCTTCGAAATATCTGCGGTCCTCATCACCTGCCTTAATAGGCTCACCGTTCTCATCAAGGATGACAAGATGCTTAGGTTCTGACTTGAATGACTTCATATCGTCAGCAAGCTCTGCAAACATAGGTCCGACAGCCGGTTCATCCGCAGCAGGTTCGCCACCGTTGGGATTGAAGCTTCCCGTTACCCACTTTTCAAGCTGTCCGCCCCAAAGTCCGCCGTAGTATACATATGCTCTTTCATCATCATCCACAAGAACTGCGGGGTCGATACTAAAGCTTCCCTTGATGTAATCGGGTTCAGGTGTAAAAGGTCCGACCGGCGAATCTGAAACAGCAACGCCGAGTCTGAAAATTCCTTCCTTATCGCGTGCCGGGAAGTAAAGATAATACTTTCCGTTTTTAAATGCACAGTCAGGAGCCCACATCTGCTTGCTTACCCATGGAACATTCTTCATGTGAAGCGCTTCTCCGTTATCGATGCAGTCAGAATCAACCGAGTCCATCGAAAGGATGTGATAATCCTCCATCAGGTACTCATCTCCGTCATCATTATCCTCTCCGTTGTGAGGAATATCATGTGAAGGATATACATATATCTTTCCGTTAAATACATGTGCAGACGGATCTGCGGTAAAAATGTGTGAAACAAGCGGTTTTCTTTCTTTACTCATAATAATCTCCCTCATTTTATAGACTTATTCGTGTATTTCCGATACTCCCGTGAAAATGATGATGACGGCATCAAAGTTTTTGACGTCATAAAGTTCACTGTTGTTCTTACAGGCAAACCTGATACTTATGGCGCCCGCATCATAAAATCACTCAATTTATAAAATATCATTTTACAGGTCTGTATTAAATGCAAAAATTGCTTTCGTATACTCATTTATTGCGATATTCTATCGGCTTATCCCAATTATATGATTACGTGTCAATCGTTACTATGCAACTGAAAGCTTACTTTATATGTTTTGTCCCGCCTCCAAAGTCGGATGATAATGTCCGCAAGCCTTGAAGCAAGCTTCAGGCTTAAGTTCATTATCACCCGACTTTGAATAGTAACCGTTAAAAGCATGATATTTTTTTCTTGATAAAAAAACACTGATATATTATAATAGCCTCGCATTGATGAGTGCATGATATGTGGCATTTTACCACCGTCAGCGTACTTTTTATTTTACAGGGATTTGTTTCCTGTTAGTTACTCTGTTCACAGTCTGTCCAAAACGCATTCATAAGCCCTGCCTGCTGCGCAGTCAGTCGCTGATGCGACGTAAAAGCAACGCATCGTGTCGCGTGTGACATACTTTTTCGGTGCAAATAATTTATTTTGGGAGGCAAATATGGCTGAAAACAATAACCCACCTATTAATCTCACCAACAGTGAGTTCCAGCATGTATACCAGTATCCCGCGACAAAGGGATGTCTGACATTTTTTCTTTTTCCGTTTCTCATTCTTTTCATAGCAGGCATATTTGCCGGCGGTACTTACGGACTTCTTGAAGTGCTGGCTCCCGATTTTAATTCCGTTCCGGTTGTCATCGCAGTCGCAGCTGTATGTCTGGTGGTTGGTGTCATTATTTTAATCAATAATTCCAGAACTTCCATAACACATATTGTTGTAAACACGAAAGGAATCGATTTTCTTCAGAAAAACGGCAAATTAATTCACTATTCATTCGATCGTTTCGTAAATCTCAAAGTTACAAGAATTTATCGTAACGGTCAGTACTCAGGGACAGCTCATTCACTTATTTTTCTAAATGAAAAAGGCAAGCAGTTTGATGTAGCGCTCGGTTCTCTCGATAAGGACCTGATCAGCGCCCTTTATGAAGACATCAAGCAGATGAAATCCAACGGATGCTTTGCACAGGGTGCTCCGATACCGACCTCTCCCGACAATCAGAATTCGTCAAATCTCATTACCGGTTTCAGCGGAACCGCTCCGGTTGCTTCTTCTCCCTATGAGCATCGTTCAAAGGCTCCGAATGCAACAGAAGAGTTTCCTTACGGTATCAGCATAATAGACGGTAAATATTATGATTACCCCGGTCGCGAGCTTCAGGCAAAATATAAAGCAAACAACAGAATCTGGAGATATTCACTTTTGGCAATGCTGCTCGGCGGAATACTCAGCATAATGCTGTTGATTGCCTTTCCCGAATATCAGGAGGTCATGATTATTCCCGCCGTGATACTGTTCTTCGCGTGCTTCTTCACATTCATCATTCGACTGGCACTCGGCTTATCGGCCAAGAAACTTGTTGACAACGCCCTGATCAGGATTTCATTCTTTTCCAACTGTCTTGTGGCCGAGTCGCTGTATGAAACCAGAACACTGAATATCCCCGATATATCGCAGATTCTCATCCCGAATCCAAACAACAATATCGTCTACGATATCCGTTATCTGACCGTTATGTGCGGAACAAAACGTGAGAAAATAGCTCTCGGTAAAATGAATTCTCACAAGAAGCTTGAAATTTTCGCAAACTATAATGAATTCTACCGTGACGTGTATACATGGTGTGCTCAGCACAACATCCCCTGCATCGACGATATCAGCACCTGAAAACCCAAGTGAGGAACAAAAATGCATATCGAAGAGTAAAACTCTTCGATATGCATTTTTCTGTTCCGAACGCCACATACATGAGCATTACAGCCATGCGACAACGGAGCATGGCGAAATGCGAATGGATGCCAGCGTTGCGAAAGTGCATCGCACGAAGCAACGCGTTGGGTTTTCAGCCCCAATTATTGCATATCGAAGAGTAAAACTCTTCGGTATGCATTTTTTATTTTTAATTCAGTGCGTAGTACAATCCCTTCATTGCCATCAGTTCATCATGCGTTCCCTGCTCTGCAATTCCTTTGTTCGAAATATACAAAATTCTGTCTGCGCTTCTAATCGTCGAAAGTCTGTGGGCAACCATGAACGATGTTTTATTCTTTAAGAGCTTGGCAAGAGCCTTCTGAATAAGTGCCTCCGTCTCCGTATCAATTGAGCTTGTGGCTTCATCCAGAATCACAACCGAAGGATTCTTCAGAATAATTCTTGCGAATGACAGCAGCTGTTTTTCGCCTGCCGACAGACCAAGGCCTCTCTCCTCAAGCATATGATTATAACCGCTCGGAAGTTTACTGATAAAATCATCGGCAAAAATAAACTTTGCAGCCTCAACACACTCTCCATCCGTAGCATCCGGACGTCCGTACCGAATATTCTCCAGAATTGAGCCCTTGAAAATAAACGGCTCCTGCATCAAAACGCCGACTTCACGTCTCAGCGAATCAAGAGTTACATTTCTGACATCCTTCCCATCAATCAGGACACTGCCGAGTTTTACATCATAAAATCTTGTCAGCATATTGATTACCGTCGTTTTACCCGCGCCTGTGGGACCAACAAGAGCTATCGTTTCTCCGGGCTTTACATGAAGATCGAAATGTTCAAGAATGTTCACATCCTCATCATATGCAAAAGTAACATCATTGAAATCAACCTGTCCTTTAACGTTCTTCAGAACCTCACAATTTTCCTCATCCTTTATTTCTACCGGATAATCAATTGTGTCAAACACCTGCTCAAGATTCGAACTTACCTGAGCCAGCTGTTGTATCAGAATCGCAATCATTGTGAGCGGTCCGCTGAACTGTGTCATGTAGCTTGTAAATGCCACAATGATTCCGGCGTCAATTGAAGCTGCTCCGCCAAGTATCAGATACAGCGACATTCCGTACAGGCATACGGTTCCCAAATTCCAGAAGGTTTCAACTATTGGCGTATTCAGCTCATTTCTTCGTACAATCTTGAGCCACTGATTCAGACATTTACCGTGAATATCATCGTAAATCTCCTCACTGCTCTTCGTTCTGTTATAGCTTTTTACAATCTTCTCTCCCATTATCGTTTCAACAAGAAATGCCGAACGGTTCGAGTTTTTCGCTCTTAATACCGAGAATTCCTTTTTGATTATATATCTTAGGAAGAAAATGCTTGCCATCATGGGAATTACAACCAGGAATACAATACCTGTCAGTGCAGGACTCAGGCCAAGCATAAAAAACGTTACCACTATAAGCTTTACAAGATATGAAAGCAGGTTCAGCACATAGTTGGTAAAAAAGTTTGCGAGATCGTTTACATATTCCGTTACTCTGACAACTATTTTGCCGTTCGGTTTCGAATCAAAATAATCGAAGGGCAGCTCCTGAAGCTTATAGAACACTTCCTTACGTACATCGCAGATTATTTTGTGTCCGACAACACCCATAATTCTCTGGTGTGCAAAATTAATCCCTATCTCGAGCAGCGCAATCACTGACATTGCCGCAATGATAAAAACCAGTGTTCTGTATTCCTCTGTTACCACAACTTCATTAATTATCTTCTTCAAAAGCAGCGGTGTAATCATGGCAATACCGGCAGAGGCCAGCATCAGTGCACCCACCAGAATGAAGTAACCCTTATAAGGAACCATATACTTGAATACACGTTTCAACTGCTTCAAATCAACCTTTTTCTTAATCACTTCATCCTGAAAATATGTGTTTTTCTTTGCCATTGCTTATGCCCTCCCTTCTGCAATTTTATCAGCAAGCGCATCGAAATTGACCGAGCCCTCCTGAGTCTGCTGTATATTGTAGACATATGCAAAATGACCGTTCAGGGCCATCAGTTCTTCAAATGTACCACGTTCAATAATCATTCCGTTTTTCATATAAATGATTTCATCGCAATCAACCACCGAAGAAAGCCTGTGTGCCGATATAAGAAGAGTCTTTTCCGGATAATTCTCTTTTATATCCTTTAGAAGTCTCTTTTCAGTATTTACATCAAGAGCAGAAGTAGAATCATCAAGAACCAGAACAGGTGAATTCCTTAGCAACGCGCGTGCAATGGATACTCTCTGTTTCTGTCCGCCCGAAATGCCGAGTCCGCGTTCTCCGACTATTGTTTCGTAGCCGTCAGCCAGATTTGTGATAAAGCCGTGTGCCTGTGCATGCTCAGCAGCCTTTACTATCTGCTGCTTTGCCACCTCGGGTTCCGAATAAGCTATATTCGAATTAATCGTATTTGAGAAAAGGAAAACATCCTGAAAAACATATGAAAACTTTTCTCTGAGTGAATCCAGATCGAAGTCTTTGATATTTTCCCCGTTCAAAGTAATCTCACCACCGGTCAGGTCATGAACTCTGATAAGCGATTCCAGCAGCACACTTTTTCCGCATCCGGTTCCGCCGACAATACCCACCTTCTTTCCCATCGGTATATCCAGTGATATGTCGCGGAGAATCTGCTGCCCCTGAATATTCAGATTGCCCTTCTTTATCTCTATATGAACATCCTCAATATCCGCAGCCGAAGAGTCGCCGTTTACGATTTTGCTCTCACAGTTCATATAATCGAGCATCTTTTTACCGGATACAAGCTGTTGCTGCATCTGAAACATGCTGTTATTTATCTGTGAAACATAGTTCATAATCTTCAGAACATAATCAGCACTCGCAACAAGATATCCAACCATCAGATATCCCTTCATTACAAGCACCGCTGCCACAGCAATGCTTCCGATATATGCTGTTTGACGAACAATGCTGAATACAGCTTCAAATCGTGAAGAAAGCTTTATCTGGTTTATATGTGCGTCCCTGAGTCTGTAGTTGGACTCATCAAATTTTTTCTTCTCTTTTTCCTCATTTGTAAACGAGCGTACAAGTCTTACAGCCTCTATATTTTCCTGCACCGTCAAGCTCATATTGCTGTTACAGCTTCTGATATTTCTGAAATTTATCTTCGCCGTCTTCTTAAATTTAAGCAGCGCCATTGTAAAAAACGGTGTCAGAACAACCGGAATAATCAACAGATAAGCGTTTATCGATGCAAGCATAATAACAGCCACAACAAGAACGAATATACTGTCAAAAATGTTCGGCACCATACGGCAGAACATTTCCTTAAACATGATTGTATCCGAGTTAAGCGTAGTAAGTATCTCACCTGTATTATATTCTGACAGCGTTTCCGAATCGAGCTCCATCAGCTTATGAAAAGTCACTTTTCTCAGGTCGGTTTCAAGACCCAGTCCCAGCTTCTGAAGAATGTAGTTTTTAAAATATACAACTACATCTTTAATCAGAATTAACGACAAAAATACTATCGCCAGTGTCCAGAACAGCTTCATCGTATGAACTTCACCGTATTCACCGTTCAGAAGGAACGAGAAAATGCCCTCTTCTTCAGGTTCCTTTTCCTGAATGACATGATTGATAAACATGGCGGTAATCATTGGCAGCAGTAAATCCGCAGTAAGGGCGACGCAGCTCATCAGCTTCGTCAGAATATCAAGCGGCAGATATTTCTTCCAGTGACTGAATCCAAACTTAAATACATCCATCTTTTTCACCTTCCTTATGTCGCAAATATCAACTGTTTACATACATCGAAGTATTTTACAGTAAACGAATCTCAAACGGAATGTATTATTTCGACATTGACAGGTTTATTTTTGCCCGGAACCGTAGCAATATAATACATTCATTGCAATATAATCCATGATTATTCGTTACTATTCACCGGTCTGGCAGAACATCCTCATGTTACTGTCACAGGTCTTGCAGAACATCCATAAAATGCCGCCAAATCAGCGGTGACCGGTAACACATTCGCAAAAGATGATAAACACTTGCACATATAAGAGTAGCTTTCAAAAGGCTGTTCAAATATAATTGTAACAGGGTCGAAAAATATTTGACCCTGTATCACACAATGATGATATTGCATAGTTAAAATTGTATGTGTTTCTATTGTTACGGTTTTTCACCGTCGTCAGATATATTTCCGATTTTTTTGGGGGTAATGTATGGAATTTACAAGTATATTGAACTGTAATGACACAAAAAACAGGGATCTGCCGGAACCTTCCTTTTTCATTGATTTAAATCTGGACCAGATAATTAATAAGATTCAGGAACTATGGGGAAAAAATATAAAAAAACTGTTTTATTATTTGCCGTCGGACGAAAAAACAACAATGTACCGTCGCGACATATACACGGATATCAAACAAAACAGCCTTCTTCAGATTTTCATGAAATTTATTGATGGAATGGCCATGTATGAGGATGCGGTTGAAAAGGAAAAAAAGGCCCGCGTAACCATTCAGACGAAATACTGGCATTTAACAGCTGCTTTCTATTACTGTTCAGCCTTTAAAGCTTTGGCAGATGACCTTTCCGACAAAAAACTTGCTTCCGACGGTCTTCAAAGCTTTCGCGATTACCTGAATTTATTTTTGCAAAGTCCGGAATATATCGAAATAGCTTCCGAAACAGAAGCTATCAGAAATGAACTTAATGGTATGAAGCTGCTTCTTGCGTATAACGGTGACAGATTTGTCGTTTCAGAGGGAACTCCGGATGATACGTTTGAGAAAAAACTCGACGAACTGTTCCCCGACAGACCCCGCACCATAAAAAATCCTTTCTCGTTCACCGAATCGCTCACATCCCTCGAGATTGAATTATATCTGGTTCTTGCAGACTTAAAACCGAAGCTGTTCAAACGGATTGAGCTTTTTTTCAAAAAATACGCCGAATACACCAATCCCACGCTTATACGTTTTACAAATGAAATAGCCTTTTATCTTTCGTTTGCCATATTCGAAGCTGAAATGAATAAATCGGGCTACTTCTTTAGTCGCCCGGATTATAATTCCGATAAAGATATGTGTGCTGACGAACTCTATGATCTTGCTTTGGCCTGTGTAAATTCAAAGGAAAATAAACCGGTCATCAGCAACAGCTTCCGCTACCGCAAAGGTGAGCATTTTTTTGTTGTAACCGGTCCCAATCAGGGCGGAAAAACCACCTTCGCACGAAGCCTCGGTCAGCTGGTGTATTTAGCCGGGATAGGTCTCTATGTCCCTGCCGCGCATGCAAATCTTCACTTTTTTTCCGATATACTCACACATTTTTCTGTTGAAGAAAGTGTCGAAACCGGACGTGGCAAACTAAAGGAAGAACTTATCCGTTTGGCACCCATGATGAGCACAAATAAAACAAACTCGTTTGTCATCATCAATGAACTATTTACCACAGCAGCCAATTATGACGCCGGAATCATGGGTAAAAAGGTCCTGGAACACTTTATTGAATTAAATTGCGTCGGCATATACGTTACCCACATAAAGGAGCTTTCCGAAGGTCATCCCGCTGTAGTCAGCCTGCGTGCCATGCTTGACAGCAATAATATCCAAAACTTTAAAATCACGCGTGCCCCCGCAGTGGACGATGCCTGTGCAAACAATCAGATAAACAAATACAAACTTAACTTCGAGCAGATTAAGGAGCGACTCGCCGCCAGATTTGGTCAGTAGATACATTTTCACTCAACCGGATAAATACAAATAAGTACAAAATACCTCAAATCATAAGGAGTTCGATTATGAATTGTTTTCTTTTATTCCGTGACAAAGAGAGACCTGATAACAGGCCCTATCACGATCATCAGTCAATCGAGCAGGATCTGAGCCTGAATGTTCTGTCCCACGTGGCCGGTCAGGATGTGGTATGGGACAAAGGTGCTGTAAAAAAACTCGGTGATACAGATAAATATATTGAATATACAATGTCACGAATGCTTATAACTCCCTGTCTTACGGAAGAAGACATAAAATACAGACAGGATATTCTGCGAGACTGTCTTAACAACGAAGACTTTATTATACGGCTCTACAAGCTTTCCTCCGACATGCAGGAAGAATGGAAACATCTTGGCCGAATTCCGACCGGTAAAGCAGGTAACCAGAACTCAATCAGTGAGCTTGTGTTAAAAATCCATGTGCTGAGTCTTTTTTTGAAAACCTTACGCGAACTCAAGCTGTTGTTCTATGAATATATCGAAAATTTCAATTCAGATGGTCTGAAAAATCTGATTGCAAGACTTGAAGAAGAATTTTCCGTTGAAACCGAAACAGAATATCTGGCTATTCTTGAACAGATTAAGTTCTTTATCGATGAATCCGGCGACAACCATCTTATACGAAATAAGCCGGATATGATTATCGGATGTTCACTCGGCGAGGGTATGAAAATATCTTCTTTTTCGCTCGGTAAAATAGAAACAAAGCAGATAAAATTCAGGGATCCCAACAGTAAACTCGTTAAAATCCAGAATTTCTTTTCACAAAAGGTTCCTCATTCGATAGCATTAACCAAAACAGGTGCACTGACAGAACAGAAAACGTCACTCGAATACGCTCTGGTCAGCTATGTCGTATCCGGATTTACTTCGTTCATGGACAACTTTACCAATTTCTTTGATCAGCTGCAGTTCCAGGCTTCCTTTTATCGCGGTGCTGTCAATCTTAAGCATCATATGGACCGTTTTGCTATTGATTACTGTTTCCCTCAGGTCGTCAAAAAAGAAGACCTTCGTTTTGACGAGTTAAAAGAATTTGTCATGTGTATTCAACAGCGCGTAAACCCTGTCGGAAATACCTGTGACATCAATGACAAAATGCTCCTGATAGTAACGGGAGCCAATCAGGGAGGAAAATCGACCTTTCTTCGAAGCATCGGAATTGCTCAGATTATGATGCAAAGTGGTCTTGTTGTTGCCGCAAAAAAATATGAAAGTGCCATATTCCCTTCGTTTTTTACGCATTTTACCCGTCGCGAGGATTCAGCCATGAACAGTGGACGACTTGATGAAGAGTTAGGCAGAATGAGCCAGATAATCGACAGAGTAGACGACAAATCACTAATTCTTCTTAATGAGTCCTTTGCCACAACTACCGAAAAAGAAGGCTCACGAATAGCCTACAATATCATCAAGGCACTCAGCGAAGCAGGTGTAAAAATTTTAACCGTTACGCATCTTCTTTCCTTTGCCCAAAGGATGTATGACGAAATGAATGAAGCTTCTGCCGAAGGTATGGAAACCCACGTCGAATTTCTGAGTGCAGAACGAAATGATGACGGGCGCAGAACCTTCAAAATGATTCAGCACGCACCCGAACTTACAAGCTTTGGTCTGGATTTGTACAAGCAGATTGTCAGAAATTAGAAGTTACAGGCAGCCGTCCCACTACAACCGGGGCGGATTAAGAACTTTCTTCCAATTAGCGACGTGCGTCTCAAGGCGCACCTACAAGAAAGCATGTCGCTTTTGCGTCGCGTCAGCGACAAAATACCGCTGCAAATGCGAACGCAGACCGGAAGCAAGCTTCCGGTCTGCGTTTATTATTATACGACTGTGAATAGTAACTATTTATTCATATTTTCCACTGTCTTTACAGCAGAACTTATATTTCTTTCCGCTTCCGCACGGGCAGGGATCATTTGGCTGAATCTTCTTGTTTGCGCGCTTCTTAGGTCCTGCAACCACCGAATCGTCCTTATTTGTGCCTGTAATCTTCGCCACCTGCTCACGCTCAATCTTTCTTTCAGGCATGACTCTGAGAATCATTCTTACAGTATCTTCCTGAATACCTTCGGTCATCTGTTCAAACATCTCAAAGCCCTGAAGCTTATACTCATCAACCGGCTTTCTTTGTGCATACGCCTGAAGGCCAATGTTCTGACGCAGCTGGTCCATATCATCGATATGATTCATCCATCTGGAATCAATAGCTCTCAAAAGCAGAATTCTCTCTACCTCTCTGAACTCTTCCTGGGTAAACTCGGCTTCCTTCTCTTCATAAAGGTGAACAGCTTCTTCCTTAAGTCTCTGAACCAGACCGTTCTTCTTTCCGCGTGCCTTCTCATCCTCCGTCAGAGAAACCGGTTCAAGAGGAACCACCGGCAGAAGCATTTCGTTAAGCTCAGCCAGATTCCATTCCTCAACAGACTGATCGTCTCTGATTACCGCATTTACATAACCTTCAACCGTGTCCTGAATCATTCTGACAACGGTCTCTCTCATACTTTCACCATCCAGAACCCGTCTTCTCTCCGCATAGATAATCTCTCTCTGCTCATTATTTACCGCATCGTATTCAAGGAGGTTCTTTCTGATACCAAAGTTATTATTCTCAATCTTTTTCTGGGCGCGTTCGATTGCATTGCTCAACATCTTATGATGGATCTCCTGCCCACGTTCAATACCGAGTGCACTGAAAACCTTCACCATTCTGTCTGAACCGAACAAACGCATCAAATCATCCTCAAGGGAAATAAAGAACTTCGACTCTCCCGGATCTCCCTGTCGTCCCGATCGTCCGCGCAACTGATTATCTATTCGACGTGCTTCATGACGTTCCGTACCGATAATTCTGAGTCCTCCGACTGCACACACGCGCTCATATTCGATTTTACGCTGCTCCTCGGTCATGTCCTCCATCGAACCGCCGAGCTTAATATCAGTACCACGTCCTGCCATATTTGTCGCAATCGTAACAGCTCCGTAACGACCAGCCTCAGCGACAATCTGAGCCTCCATTTCATGATACTTCGCATTCAGAAGATTATGCTGAATTCCACGCTTTTTCAAGTAAAAGCTTATTTCCTCCGACGCCTCGATTGTAACAGTACCAACCAGAACAGGCTGTCCTTTTTTATGTGACTCAATAATTGCCTCGATGATTGCCTCGATTTTTTCTTCATGAGATTTATATACCGCATCATCATAGTCAATTCGAACAATTTCTTTATTTGTGGGAATGCATACAACATCCATCTCATAAATCTCACGGAACTCTTTATCCTCTGTAACGGCGGTACCGGTCATTCCACATTTTTTCTCATATTTGTTAAAGTAGTTCTGAAGAGTAATCGTAACCAGCGTCTTGCTTTCACGATTAACCTTTACATGTTCCTTTGCCTCAATTGCCTGATGAAGACCGTCCGAATATCTTCTTCCCGGAAGAATACGTCCCGTAAAGTCATCGACAATAAGTACTTCATTATCTTTTACTACATAATCCTTGTCTCTGAACATCAGATAATGTGCGCGCAGTGCCAGAATAATATTGTGCTGAATCTCCAGGTTTTCGACATCCGCAAAGTTATCGATATGGAAAAACTCCTCAACCTTTTTAACACCCTGCTCGGTAAGATTAACTGTCTTCTCTTTCTCGTTTACAACAAAATCACCTGTCTCAACAGGCTCATCTCCACCAAGCTTTGCAGCCATAAGAGTCTCCATCTTGGTCATTTCTTTTTCAGTACCTTTTTCAAGACGGCAGGCAAGAATATCACACATCTCGTAAAGCTTCGTCGACTTTCCGCTCTGTCCCGAAATAATCAAAGGTGTCTTTGCCTCATCAATAAGACATGAGTCAACCTCATCGATTACCGCATAATGAAGCGACCTTTGAACCATATTTTCCTTATAGGTAACCATGTTGTCACGGAGATAGTCAAATCCGAACTCGTTATTCGTTCCGTATGTTATATCACAATTGTATGCTTTACGCCTGTCATCGTTATCCATGGTATTCAGGATATATCCACAGGTAAGTCCGAGGAATTCATAAATATGTCCCATATTCTCGGCATCACGTTTTGCCAGATAATCATTAACCGTGACTACATGAACGCCTTCGCCTTCAAGCGCATTAAGAAATACCGGGAACGCAGAGGTAAGTGTCTTTCCTTCACCTGTAAACATTTCCGCTATACGACCCTGATGAAGTACAATAGCACCGAGAAGCTGAACTCTGAAGGCTCTCATATGAAGAGTTCTTACTCCGGCCTCCCTGACAAGCGCATAGGCTTCCGGCAGAATATCATCCAGCGACTCTCCGTTCTTCAGTCTTGACTTCAGTTCTATAGTCATAGCTCTCATTTCTTCGTCTGACTTAGCCTGCATCTGAGGCTCCAAAGCTTCTATTTTATCAGCAATCGGCTGAATTTTTTTAATTTCTCTTTCACTTCTTGTCTTAAAAATTTTTCTGAATAAACTCTTTTTTGCCATAAATCCTCCAAAACACAGTTAGCGGTCCGATAAAAGGCCTGGATTTCACAGGGTAAAACTATCGCAATTATCCAATATAAGTCATGTCGTGAATCTGCCTCATTAACTGATTTTTCATCAACATAAATTGCTTCTTCATTCAACAACTTTAACCAGCCAGATATAACAAATCAATCCCGGGACCACATAAAATATAACTCAAGGTTACTATTCACAGTCGGGTAATAATAGACGCAAGCTGAGAGCTTGCTCTCGGGCTTGCAGATATTATTATCCGACTATGGAGGCTGGACAAAACTTATGAATAAGCCTTAAGCTGCGTAGCAGCAACTGACTGCGCAGCAGGCAGGGCTTATGAATAGGTTTTGGACAGACTGTGAATAGTAACAACTCAAGTGCAGACATCTCTTACAAATCTACACAATCGATTTATTTTACCATTATTTCAAGGATTTGGCAACAAAAAAAGTAAGTAGACATCCACAACAGCGAAAATTAAAAGCTCCTTTGTAATAGTTCTTCCTTAACTATGTTCCAATCCTCGAATAACATCATAATACGTTTTTCATACTCTTCATTAGATAGTTTTTTCTGCTTTTCCATAGTCACATTTTCTTTAGCAATTTCTTCCGGAGATTTGTTCTTTTCTTCTTCAAGTTCATTCACTTTGCTTGTGTAGTTTTTGTAAGTACTAATTGCTCGTAAAATAGCATTCAAGTCCTTAGGTGAAAACATTCCTGCGGCTTTTGCCAAATCGTCAAAATTGTTAACATTAACAAATAGATTTCCTCCGCCAGGCAAAGCAATTCTTAATACTTTACTCGGGTCTGAAGTAACATCGCCGAGAGTAATAGCATTATGTTCATAATCACATACAAAAGTAACGCCATTATATTCTATTATTCCATTATTGACCATATACGAATATGGACAGCCATCTTTCTTCCGAGACGTGACAATGGAAGCAATTGTACCTGTTTCGTTAATATCTTCGTTCACTGCGTCTATTGCCATCTCCTGAGCTTTATTCAGCATATCCGCAGCATATTCGTTGGCTTTTTTAGCTTCTGCCAGAATTACCCGGTCTTCCGTTTCCATTTCGTATGTCCAGCTTGATTTTTCTATTTCCGAAGCATCCGATGAAGATATTTCACTTACAAATCCATTTACAGAAACTTTTAACACTGCCTGTGCCGCAATAATCGATTTCATATCAGCCGGAGCCCTGCCTGCAGCTTTTTGTGCTGCCTCTTCTTGTAATTTCTTTCTCCTCTCAAGATTCTCTTTTTCAGTATCAAGATATTTATCGATATGCTCTACAAGCTTATCCCATTCCTTATCGGACATTTTCCTCCAGTCATCCTCATGCTTAATATTATCCGGAGTAAGTTTGTGTGACTCTTTATATGCATCTACTGCCGTTACAAAAGATGTTCCGACATTCATTTCCATACTCCTATATGGAGTATAATATGGATTAACTTTGCTTACTTGCATAATATATCGCCTCCCTTTAAGCTTGTTTCTAACAAGAAAGGATGTCGCCTGCGACATGCTGCGCCGCTTTTGCGTCGCGTTAGCGACAAAAAACGAAAGCAAAAGCGTGCGCATCCTCGCGGAGCGTTTTTTACTTTATAGGACGTAATTTCCTATAAAGTAAAAAGAGGCACTTTTTTCAATTCAGTCCGTTGAAAAAAGCGCCATCCATAGCCTATATATACGATATCGGTAGAAATCTCCATTTCCTTTATACATTATTTCGGATTTATCCTGCTGAACCAACATCCTAAACGCCACTCGGACGCAAAGTTCCTATCCTCAAATCATCCGGGGCATTCTATGACTTGAAAACATTTCGTATTATACAGCGTAATTTACCCGATCACCTGAATAGGTGTTTTCAACCTTATCCCATTCAATATTATTAATCTTTTCCATAAGTTCTTCTATGGAGTTTGCCTCAACAGTAGTTCTTTTTACTGAAGGCTTCTCATCCTTTTCATACGGATTCTTCCTTTTGGCTCGCTCAGCATCCTTCTTTTCCTCAGCATGCTTCTCATGTGCTTTATTTATACGTTCTCTCTGCTTTGCCGATGATTTCTCAAGCTCAGCAAAAAGTTTCATGCTTCCGTCATCATTAACAACTACACCTATTTTATTAACAGTACCGTTCTGACCGTCTTCTCCCTTACCGAAGCCATACTCTTCGGCTACCTGCCTTGCCATCCTTACAGAACCGGCCACACCTTGCATTTTTTCTTCAGCATACTTCTCATCGTTTGCCATTCTTTCAATTTCTGCACTGGAAAATATAACTGAAAACTCCTTGCAACCGGTCTTTGAAAGTGTCATCAATTCATCTGTGCTGTTACCAATCATGAAGTCAAAATCACCATATTTTTCACGAAGATTCTTTAAGAAGTCCTGTGCTTTCTTCGATAATTTCTCCTCATTTTTAGTACTGATATCATTTTTTGCACTTACCGCACTATTACCATTATCTTTAATCCTGCCTGCCTTCACATCATCCATCCATCCGGAAAGATATGATAATCCGGACTGAGAATGTCCTCCGTCTGCTCTATATGCAAACTTCTTATATTCTTCATAAGCATCGGGATCATACTTTTCCATAAGCTTCTCAATGTCAGCCGTCTTAAATGATTTTCCTTTTGTATCCATCAGGTCATCCAATGTATTAAGCTTCGATACCGGCAATTTATCAATTTCCTTAAAATCACGTTTTACCTGCTCTGCAAAAGCCTGTCCGTAAGTTGAAATAATTGTCATACTCATAAAGTAGTCCTCCTTATCTTATACATTTCAAATGCTGTAAAGTTTTGAACATATCATTGAACCTGGTAGTGAACGAATTGTTTTGAAGATTCATGTTTTGATTCTGAATAGCCCTAAATAGTATATCGACACCTGCATACGAATAAATTATAGCCGGTGACTGATTAATACTTTTTTCAATTTCATTATTGACATTTTGGTCTACCCGTGATAGACTACGCACAGAGTCTATTGTCGATAGACCTTTTGGGGAGGTGATAAAAATGAGCAGTATTGAATTAGGTGAGCTTCAGGAGAAATTTGCGGACATGATCTGGGAGAATGAACCTGTTGGTTCCGGAGAACTGGTGAAAATGTCAGAAAAGGAATTCGGATGGAAGAAATCTACAACCTATACGGTCCTTAAAAAGCTTTGTGATAAGGGTCTGTTCCGTAATATTGACGGAATAGTGACCTCCTGCATTACCAAAGCAGAATATATAAGCGAGAAAAGCAGTCAGTTTGTAAAAGAGAATTTTAAGGGGTCGCTGCCTTCCTTTATTGCGGCTTTTTCTGCAAAAAGTAAATTGTCCCCGTCTGATATCGATGAAATTCAGAAGATGATAGATGATTATAAGGAGGATGGTCGATTATGAATAGCATTTTTATAAATATTTTTAACAATTCTCTGGTGGCAAGTATTGTTATCGTAGCAGTGCTTATTGCCAGACTGCTGATGAAAAAGGCTCCTAAGTGGATGAACGGTATTCTGTGGGGAATTGTTGCTATAAAGCTTGTCTGTCCCTTCAGTATTAAAAGTATTTTCAGCCTTATACCCAGTGAGAAGCCCATCCCGGCTGATATCGAGTACATGACAACTCCGGCTGTCGATACGGGTATTCAAAGAATAGATTCCGGCATTAATCAAACTCTGATACAGTTTTCACCTACGCCGGCAACTTCTGCCAATCCCATGCAGATTATTGTAGGGATTGCTGCTGTTGTCTGGGTTGCGGGAATTGCCCTGATGCTTTTATATTATGCGGTTTCGGTATTTCGTATCAGACAACGGCTGAGGGCAGCGAATATGCTGGAGGATAATATTTACGAATGTGAGGCAATTGACAGCCCGTTTATTTTTGGAGTGATCAGACCGCGGATTTATCTGCCTCTGCAGATGAGCGAAACAGCTTTTGACTGTGTAATTAATCACGAAAGAATGCATATAAAGCGTAGGGACTATCTGTGGAAGCCTGTCGGATTCTTAATTCTGACGGTTTACTGGTTTAATCCGCTCTGCTGGGTGGCATACATACTTTTATGCAAGGATATCGAATTTGCCTGCGACGAGCGCGTTATTAAGGACAAGGATAAAGAGTGGAAAACTTATTATTGTCAGACACTCCTGGATTACGGCATTTCAAGAAAAATGATAACCTCCTGCCCGGTTGCGTTCGGTGAAGTCAGTGTTAAGAACAGGGTGAAGTCGGTTCTGAGCTATAAAAAGCCTGCCTTCTGGATTATTTGTGTATCAATGGTTGCCTGCATTGTTGTAGCGCTCTGTTTCCTGACAAATCCGAAGGATTCAAAGCCGGATACAGGCGAGACAATTGAAGAAACTGTAAATCAGAACCAAAATCAAGATCAGAATCAGAACGGGAATGAAAGCCGGGATCAGAAGGAAGCAGTTAATTCCTCCGAGGATAGCAGTGTCTCCGTAAATACAACCACCGAACCGGAGAAGGCGGCAAATACGGGTACCGAATCGGGGGAGACAGGAGAAGAAGACCTCTATACTCATCTGTTCTTTAAGGATTATAATGGGAATAAGCTGAAATTCAGAGTCATTGACAGCTTTACTGCTTATAAAGATAAATCCGTGGCTTCCAAAACAATCGAAATACAGCCTGACAGCACGGAATTGCTTGAATTTACTGAGTTTGACGGTAATGAGTGGGTTCAGTTCAAATTTAGAAATCAGACTTGCTGGGTGAGATTTCAGCGGACGGACGACCCTTGGGTTAGCTCATATTTTATGGACGTTCAGGGAAATATCTTCCCTATGCATGCGGTTGTTCTTTCAACTAAAGTGATAGAAGAAACAGGCTGGGTTGAAACACCTGAGCAGCTCGTAAATAACCTGCTTCATTCTACCAATATCGATACGGATATGGATACACTGCTTAAAGCAGATGTTGTTAAGGGCGAAGAAATATCTAATAAGTATTATGATGTTTATATCAAAGAAATCGGCAGAATGGATTATTTCTATAATCTGCATGTCTACAGCGTTGAGAACAGATATGGGAATTATAAGAATATGCCCAATACCAAAAGGCTGATATTTGCACTCTTTGACAGGACAGATACCTATCTGATGGCTGTCAGATATTATTTCGGAGAGCGGTTTGAGGTACAGACTCTGGACATAGACGGGCTGCCCGGCATGCTGTTTACGATTTATACTGTGAACGATATCGGAGATGAAGAGTTGGCGGAGGCAGGGCTGCTTTATACGAGCACAACCTTTGATATTTATAAGGCCTATGAGCTGAAGAAGGGCAGACAGTACGGCGTTATAGTGCCTGCCAGACGCGGAACGGGCTACTATGTTGATTTTCTTCATGTTCTGACTTTACGGGGCAATGGAGAAGCCAGTATCCTTGCTGCTGACAATGAGAGGTTTATAAAGGAGATAAGTTCGAGGTTCACTATTTCGGTACTGGAAGGAAGGACAACCGAAAACGGCGCACAGATTCTGGATATTGAATATGAAGGTGATGAAGCGAAGCATGTACCGGTAGGTGTTGAGAGGAATGATCTTACCTTCGAATCTTTAAACTGGTATGATCAGAGTTATTTCAAATATGACGCGGCAAACAACCGGATGTATTTTGAATGCAGTCCGAATTTATTTTTCAGAATTGCAAAAAGCGGATCCCTAATGTCTGAGTACAGCTATTCACCTTATGTCACGGCAGAGCTTGACATAGGGGAGGATGGAAGCACAAGCCTGGTCGGTATGTCCTGGACAATAGACGAAGCGAAGGTTTACACATTAGAATAACAGTTTCTTTTCTTTTTCTTAAGCTTACCAAGAAGCACTATCAAAGCGATGCAGGCCACTGTGCAGAGTACAAGAATTACATTAAGAGTGCTCTGTGAAAGCTTTTCTGCTTCTATTACGTTGCAGCTTATTACGGAAACATCAATCGGAAGCTCGCCGTACCTGATTTTATTGACTATATCTTCGGCTTCCTCTAAATCCGAGAGTCCGACCACCTCTACAATGTCGGAATCGATCATTTCACTGACTTCAGGACAGCTTAAAACAGCTCCGTCAAACACAATGGCAATGTGATTTGCAGGGCCGGTCTGCTGACCGGCCCATTGAGTTGCCGTTTTAAAGGCTTCCCGGCCTTCTTCTGTTAAATAAAGGCGGATAAGCACCTGACTCAGCGCGTCAGAGCCTTCAACATATCCCGTTCTTTGTCCATATGTGCAGAATATCCTACTATCAGTACGATTATCTCAGCAATAAATTTTTTTTATTATAATTCTATCAAAAAAAATGAAAACAGCAGTCCATTCAGACTGCTGAAATCAATTAAGAAGAATGCGAAAAGAAATAGCCTTTCCATAAAATTTTAACAATATCATACATCACTTCGTACATCACTTCGTACATCACTTCGTACATCACTTCATACATCAGTTTGAACGAAAACCAACGAAAATCCACGAACAGATACGGAAACCGATAAAAAACAAAAAGCCTTGAAAACCGCTTAAATCCGGCATCTTCAAGACTCTTCATCAGAGGCGACAATCGGATTTGAACCGATGCATCAGGGTGTTGCAGACCCACGCCTTACCGCTTGGCTATGTCGCCATAATATCAATATTCAATACAGAAATCACAATTAAACAACAACAATAAATTTCAAGTACTGAATAAAGAAAAACTCCCCGAGTTGGGCTCGAACCAACAACCCCTCGGTTAACAGCCGAGTGCTCTGCCATTGAGCTATCGAGGAATATACATTGTAGAAAATACCACATATGTCAAAACGAAAATCGTTTGACAAACATAACAACCGCAA
>JAZLIK010000060.1:0-7548 GCA_045617345.1 Lachnospiraceae bacterium
GGATTCCAAGACAGTTAAGCATCTTCTTGAGGACCTTGATATTCTTGGATTCGGAAAGACCAAGTTCGTTATGGACAGAGGATTTTATTCTGAAGATAACATAAATGGTCTGTACCGTGAGCATGTGAAATTTTTAGTTGGCGTCAAGCTTTCGCTTAAATTCATCAAGAATAACCTTGATGATGTATATGATGTTATCCGTATGTTTAATAACTATGATGACAGTATCGCGACCTATGGATATACCGTCTCAACTGAATGCATCAACCTATACGAGTTCACAGGTTATGACTGTCTTGAATGACATATACAGTCTTGGTCCGGACAAAAAATACTACCAGCCAAAAGAGCTCAAAAAAAGATTAAAAAAATTTTATAGTAAAGAATCCATACAACAAAGTTAATAACAGTGAAGAGGTCACAAACCTGCTAATATCAAGGGTTTGAGACCTCTTTTGCATTAGTCAACTGTCAAAGATGGGATAGTAACGGCTGGACAAAACACATATCATGTTTATCTTTACACTTCAAAGCATAACGGATATAATGTTACTGTTCACAGGCAGGGCTTATGAATGCGTTTGGGCAGGCTGTGAGCAGCAACCCTTATACCTTATACAATTTATGAAAAAGGAGAATTTTCATGAAAACAATAGATTTTGAAAAGCCCTCACGGGTTCATTTCATCGGAATCGGCGGAATCAGCATGAGCGGATTTGCCGAACTCCTCAATTCAAAAGGATTCACCGTTTCAGGTTCCGACAGAAAGTGCAGTCAGGTAACAAAGCACCTTGAGGATGTCGGAATTTCCTGCCGCTACGGAACCTCTCCCGACAATATTCCCTCTGACTGCGACTGCGTGATTTACACCGCTGCCGTTTCCGAGGACAATCCCGAGCTTATGGCCGCGAAAGCGCGCGGCATCAGATGTATCAACCGTGCGGAACTGGCCGGCGATGTCATGCTTCACTACAAACGCAATTTTTCCATTGCCGGTACACACGGCAAGACCACTACAACTTCCATGCTTTCAATGATTCTGCTGGCGGCCGGCCTAGACCCCACAGTATCGGTCGGAGGCATATTTGACGGCATAGGCGGCAACATGCGAAACGGAGGAACGAATGACTTTGTTATCGAATCCTGCGAATACACCGACAGCTTCCTTCATTTTCACCCCACACATGCCATTATCACCAATATTGAGGCTGAGCACCTCGACTATTTCCATGATTTGGAAACCGAACGACTCTCCTTCAGGAAATTTGCGGATCTTCTCCCCGCAGACGGTCTGCTGGTTGTAAACATGGATATCCCCGAATACGCAAAGCTTTTTGATAATGTAAAATGTCCTATCGTTACCTACAGACTGAGTATGGCAAACAATGCTTCCGGAAATGCGTCGGATGCCTGCTCCGTTTTGTCGGACAATGCAGCTTCAGACAACACTGCCGACTTTACGGCTTCCGATATCTCCTTTGACGAAAAAGGATGCGGCTCATACACGCTTCTTCACTGCGGTACAGAGCTTGGACAAATTACTCTGTCCGTTCCGGGTACGCACAATATCAGCAATTCCATGTCAGCTGCCGCAATGGCTGTAAAATGCGGCATAGCGTTTGAAAGCATCCAAACAGGGCTTAAGAATTACGGCGGTACCGGAAGACGTTTTGAAATCAAAGGTCAGATCGGCGGCGTTACGGTTGTTGACGACTACGCACATCACCCGACGGAAATGAAGGCCACCCTGCTGGCTGCCGCCAATTATCCCCACAAAAAAATCTGGTGTGTTTTCCAGCCTCACACATATTCACGTACCATTTCCTTCAGAAAGGAAATATGTGATGCTCTGGCACTTGCCGACAATGTGGTGCTTGCGGACATATATGCCGCCCGTGAAGCCGATCCGGGCACGATTTCTTCAGCTATGCTGGCGGATGACCTTCGTCGCGAAAAGGGTACAAATGCATTCTATTTTCCCACCTTTGACGAGATTGAAAATTTTTTATTAAAAAATGTTTCCACAGGTGATCTGTTGATAACTATGGGTGCCGGAGATGTAGTAAACATCGGCGAACACCTCCTCGGCAAATAACACTTATCCACTTATCCACACTTCAAATAATAAACACCCATACCCTTGAAATACTGCCGTTTACGACACTTGTCCACACTATCAACAATGCCGTTCGACAGCCGTTTAACAGGCTTTAGGGGGTTTTCAACAGGACATTTCTGTGCTATAATCCTGATTGAGTTTTGGGGAGGAATAAGTTATGGACTCGAATATAATTTTATCTTACGGCAGCAAATCGGTTTCTACCGTAATTTCAAATAATTTCATAGACCATTTCATGGCCGACGCTGGCGACGGTTATGTTAAGGTCTATGTTTATCTTCTGAGATGTCATCAGGATCCGACACGTAACGTTACCATTGCGTCTATCGCTGAGGCTCTTGATGAGACTGAGAAAAAGATTCGTTCCGCATTAACCTATTGGGACGAAAAAGGGGTTATTTCCATTTCCAGGTCTTCAAACGGTCAGTTTACCGGAATCACCGTGCGCGATCTCGATGACTACTGTCCGGATGAGGTTTTAAACGACGATGCGGTTTGCATTGCTCAGCCCGCAGCTTCCGAAGCTGCCTTGACTTCAGCCGCACAGAAGCAGGAACAGACAGCCTCTCTCGCAAGAGATTCGGCCATTCGCCCCACCTATTCGGCTACCACCCTGAATACATTCAAGGACAGCTACCCTGATTTCGGTTCTCTGATTATTTATCTCGAGAGCCTTTATAAGCGTCCGCTGACTCTTTCGGAATTGCAGCCCGTCTGCTTCCTTTTCGAGCAGCTTGAGTTTTCTTCGGACCTTATCGGGTATCTGTATGATTACTGTATTAATGTACAGGGAAAAACCTCACGGAATTATATCGAGCAGGTGGCCATGAACTGGCACGAGGCCGGCATTTCCACAGTTGAAGACGCAAAGAGGGAAACCGAAAGCTTTTCTTCCGCTGCCCAGACGGTTAAAAACGCACTCGGGCTTACCGACAGGCTCAAACCCGCCGAAATCAGTACCATCACCCGTTGGAGCAGGGAATACGGCATGTCCGACGATCTTCTCCGGGCTGCCTGTGACCGGTCGGTTATGCAGACCAAAAACCCTTCACTGAATTATGTCAACAAAATCATTACCGCATGGCATGATAACAATGTAAAAAGTCTTGATGATGTGAAGTCTCTCGATGAAGCTCATGAAAAAACTCAGCGTAAAGCAGCGCAGCAGCCAAAGGGAGCATATTTTCAGTATCCTCAGCGAACCTACACCGCTCAGGAAATCAGTGATATAGAACGCAGAAAGCTTAAACAGTCGAAGCTTTTACCATAAACAGAGCTTATGAAATCAGTTTGTTTTGTTACTGTGATTTTTAAACGAAATTATCCGCACGGAGGTTTATCTGATGAGTCTTCTGAACGATCAGTACGATAAAATCATGCGCGAATACGATGCGCGCCGCATGGAGGAATCATATCGTCTCCATCGTCGAACCGAAGATATATATTCCGCCATTCCTGCCATCAGGGAACTGGATAATTCCATAGCCGCTGAATCCGTCAAAGCCGGCAAGCTTGCCATTCTCGGCGATAATTCGGAGCTTTCGCAGCTCAGAACCCGTCTTGATGAATTCACAGCAGAGAAACGCAGACTGCTTACTGAAGCCGGCTATCCCGAGGATTATCTGGATACGCACTTTACCTGTCCGCTCTGCAGGGATACGGGATATATAGGTCAGGAGTACTGCTCCTGTTTCCGCACCGCGGTATCCGAACTGATTTATGATGAGTCAACTCTCAGCGACATACTGCAGGATGAAAATTTTTCCACATTTTCATATGATGTATATTCGGACAGACCCGAGGATTTTGACAGAGACCTCGGCTGTACCCCCAGAGAAAACATGACACAGGTTGTTCAGAAAATGAAGAAGTTTGTATCCACCTTCGACAGCAGCTATGTCAACATTCTCATATACGGAGAGACCGGGCTCGGCAAAACCTTTCTGACCAACTGCATCGCAAAAGAACTTCTTGATACAGCTCACACCGTCAGATATTTTACAAGCTATACCCTTTTTGCCATGCTGGAGGATCATAAATTCAGATACAACGAATACGAAAAAAATTACTCCGGACAGTTTGAAACAATCTTTGAATGTGATTTGCTGATTATAGACGATTTGGGCAGTGAGAATGCCAATTCCTTCACTGTATCAAATATCTATTCGATTATTAACGAACGTCATCTCAGGAAAAAAGCTACCGTCATAAGCACCAACCTCACTCCGGGTGCTTTGGAACAGATATACGGTCAGCGAATATATTCCAGAATTACATCAAACTATGAATTTATTAAACTGATAGGTCAGGATATCAGAACTTTTCAGTAATTCAGGGTTGCATTTATTTTGCAATAATGATATAGTTATAACTCGCTAAATGCGATTCATAGGAGGCTAATATGTCACAGCAGAATGAGTTTTTGGAAACAATCCCCGTAGGTAAGCTTGGTGTCATTGCACTCAAAAGCAGTGAGTCAATGGGCAACATGGTTAACGACTACCTGGTCAGCTGGCGTAAACAGCGCGACAATGAGCATACCTCAACAATAGCTTTTTCGGGCTATCAGAGAGACAGTTACCTGATTTCTTCAACCTGCCCCAGATTCGGTACCGGTGAAGGAAAGGGTGTTATCAAAGATTCTGTCAGAGGCTACGATCTTTATATCATCGTTGACGTCACCAACTACAGTCTTGAATATTCTGTCTGCGGTTACAAGAATCATATGTCTCCGGATGACCATTTTCAGGATTTGAAGCGCATCATAGCAGCTGCGGGCGGAAAAGCAAGACGTATCACCGTCATCATGCCTTTCCTTTACGAAAGCCGCCAGCATAAGCGTACCACAAGAGAATCTCTTGACTGTGCAATGGCTCTTGAAGAGCTTTATAACATGGGCGTTGAAAGCATCATTACCTTTGATGCTCACGATCCCAAAGTTCAGAATGCAATTCCTTTGAAAACCTTTGAAACCATTAAGCCTACGTACCAGTTTATCAAGGCTTTATTGAAAAATATACCCGATATTATGCTTACCCCCGACAAGATGATGATTATCAGCCCCGATGAAGGAGCTATGGAGCGTTCAATTTATTTTGCCAACGTTCTCGGTCTTGACATCGGAATGTTCTACAAACGCCGTGACTTTACCAAGGTCGTAAACGGACGTAATCCTATCGTAGCACATGAGTTCCTTGGCGGCGATCTGAAGGGTAAGGACTGTATCATTCTCGATGATATGATTTCTTCCGGAGACAGTATGCTTGAAGTAGCAGGCGAACTGAAAAAGCGCGGTGCGAACCGTATTTTCCTCTGTGCTACCTTCGGTCTGTTCACAGAAGGACTTGCCAGATTCGATAAAGCCTATGAGGACGGACTCATCAACGGCGTGGTTACCACCAATCTGATTTATCAGACTCCTGAGCTTTTAAGCAAAAAGTACTATTTCAATGCCGACATGAGCAAGTATATCGCCCTGATAATCGATACCCTCAACCACGATGCTTCAATCAGTGAGTTCCTCGATCCTACTGACAGAATTCACAAAATCATGGAAAAATACAATCAGAGTTAACATTCCTGAGTGCACGGGCCGCAGCAGTTTAAGTGCGGATAAGCAGACCGCACCCGTCAGCCCGCGGAATATTAAAGCGGATAAGCAGACCGCACCCGTCAACCTGCGGAATATGAAAGAAATAAAAAAAGCAGAAGTCCTAATGACCCAATGTCATTAAGTTAAGACAAAAATAAAGAAAACCACCCGACACCGAGATAATATCAAAAGTGCCAAGTGGTTTTTTATTTATCTATACTTTTTAGGATATCAAGCGGGAATCCTCGGCAATTTAATTGCCGAGATGATAGCGTAAGTACTTTACACCCGAACATATATTTGTTATAATATAATTACTAATCGCAAGGGTGGTTTGCCACCTACAACAAACAAACTAATTGCGATTATCTTAAAACTGAATATTGGTGGTTCTATAGGGTAGTCTTCCTATAGGTAAAATATTCAAAGCGTAAAGCGTATAACGCAAAGTAGCTGTGTAACCCTTATGGGTAGCAGTAAGGGTGTCATGGACGCACCCGGGACCTACGCGGTGCAAGCCGCGCGCACCTGATGCTCGGTAATTCAATTACCGATGTAGTTCACTCTGAAAACCATATAACAAAGAAAGAGAGGATATTCCAATGAGCGACGTACGTCCCGAGTCAATGAAGCGTATCAATACACCTGAACTTGCAGATGCATTTATCGCTGAACAGGTTGAAGCAGTTAAAGCACAGGTGGGAAACAAGAAAGTTCTTTTAGCATTATCAGGAGGTGTTGATTCCTCTGTAGTTGCAGCCCTTCTTATCAAGGCAATCGGAAAGCAACTGGTATGTGTTCATGTTAATCATGGCCTTCTTCGTAAGGGAGAGGCTGAGCAGGTAATTAACGTGTTCGGAAAAGAGCTTGATGCAAATCTTGTTTATGTAGATGCTACAGACCGTTTCCTTGACAAGCTTGCAGGTGTTGCAGATCCTGAAACAAAGAGAAAGATTATCGGAAACGAGTTTATAGAGGTATTTGCAGAAGAGGCTAAAAAGCAGGAAGGTATCGAGTTCCTTGCGCAGGGCACAATTTATCCCGATATCCTCGAATCACACGGTGTCAAGGCACATCACAATGTAGGCGGACTTCCCGAGAAGCTTGGTTTCGAGCTTGTTGAGCCCATCAAGTTACTTTACAAGGATGAGGTTCGTATGGTAGGTAAGCAGCTGGGCCTTCCTGATAATATGGTATTCCGTCAGCCTTTCCCCGGTCCCGGACTTGGTGTTCGCTGTGTAGGCGCAATTACCCGTGACCGTCTTGAGGCTCTGAGAGAAGCAGATGCAATTGTTCGTGAAGAAATCGGCAAGCTTCCTGAGACACCCTGGCAGTATTTCTGTGTAATCCCCGATATGCAGTCAACCGGTATCAAGTACATCGATGGTGTCGGTCAGCGTTACATGGGTTGGGCTTGCGTAATCCGTGCCGTAAATACTACCGATGCTGTTCTTGTTACAGTACCCGAGATACCTTTCAACGTTCTTTGCAAGATGCGTGACGAAATCGTTAAAATCCCCGGAATCAACAGAGTTCTCTGGGATATCAGCGAAAAGCCCGTAGCTACAATTGAGTGGGAATAATAAAAAAACAGTGGGAAGCCTTGAAAATAGGGGCTTCCCTTTTTTTATGTAACCAAAATGTATCCATTTTGGAAATTTATTTATAATATTCAATTTCTTCTTCAATATTGTTGAAGGTTTCTAATTCACATCTGAAAGATTCCGCAAATGAATTGGTGAAAAATTCATTCTTGTTACCTACACTCTTATAGAATTTAAGAAAGTCGTCAATATGTGAATTAATGATACTGAATGATGGGACGGATATATAATAG
>JAZLIK010000061.1:0-9752 GCA_045617345.1 Lachnospiraceae bacterium
CTCTCGGGCTTGCGGATATTATTATCCGACTATGGAGGCTGGACAAAACACATGAATAAGCTTTCAGCTGCGAAGCAGCGACTGACTGCGCAGCAGGCAGGGCTTATGAATGGGGGTTTGTCCAGACTGTGAATAGTAACGGCAGAAAGAAAACAAATATTTGCATCCACTTATAAAAGTGCTATAATAAATATACACAAGTAAAGGACTTTTGAAGGGAAGCATCATAATGACTGATATACATTGCCATCTTCTTTACGGACTGGATGACGGAGCGCAAAGCATCGAAGATTCAAAGAAAATGCTTGACTGTGCCGGGAAACAGAATATAACAGACATCATCCTCACCCCCCATTGGCGCAGAGGAATGTTTCGCTATGACATTGAAAGAGCCGACAGACACTTTTCCGAATTAATGGATTATGCGGTTCAGACCGGCATAAATATCTATCCCGGAGCAGAATATCACGTTGACAAAGATATCATTGATTCAATAAAAAACAGAAAAGTACATACTCTTGCAGACAGCAAATACGTTCTCACCGAATACTCGCATGATTCGGAATTTTCCTACATAAAATGGATGACAAGGGAGCTTATGTATAACGGCTACATTCCTGTAATAGCCCATGTTGAAAGATACCTCTGCATGACTGATGACTTCGACAATATGGATGAGTTAAAAAATATGGGGGCTCTGATTCAGGTCAATGCCGACTCGGTCGCCGGAATAGACGGAAGACCCTTAAAAAAGATGTGTAAGCAAATGATAAAAGAAGAACTTATAGATGTGATAGCAAGCGACTGTCATAATACCGGAGTTCGTGCCTGTCATATGGCCGAATGTTACAACTACCTGAATAAAGAATTCGATGAAGCCACAGCCGTAAAGCTTATGCAGGACAATCCTTCCAAAATATTAGTTCATTGCTGATGCATTGCATTTGGGGACAGGTTCAGAACAGCAGTGCTTTCATATACGGCACCGGATAAAGTACAAAAAATCCGGGCAAACAAACAATACAGTAACACAAAAGCACCCAAAGGCTACAATAGTCCAAAGCACTCAAAGGGTACAGCAGCCCAAAACGCCCAACGGCTACAATAGTCCAAATCACTCAAAGGGTACAGCAGTCCAAAACGCCCAACGGGTACAATAGTCCAAATCACTCAAAGGGTACAACAACCCAAAACGCCCAACGGGTACAATAGTCCAAAACGCCCAACGGGTACAGCAATCGTGAAAGGAGAATCCGAAGAATACCGGAATTGCAAAAAACCTGATACATTTTCCTTCGGACATAAAGATATGTATAGAAAAAAGAAAACTATCATCATAATAATCGCAGCCGTTCTTGTCATAGTTTTTGGGATTATTGCCTACAAATTCCTCCTAAGTGCCGAAGAACGTTCCATGGAGCGTGAACTGACCGAAAAATACAAGGCAGAGAATACACAGGATTCCGTGGACCTCTGGCCAGAGGTGGTAGCTCCTGTGGACAGACACTTTCTCACACTGAACGATGAGGAATACGTATACACCGATGACATCAAGACCTATCTGATTATCGGAACCGACAAAGGCTCCGGACAGCATTACAGTACAGGCGAGGAAATGGGCGGCATGGCTGATATGCTGGCGGTTCTGATTGTAAACCATACCAGAAAAGACTACTGCATTCTCCACATCAACAGAGATACCCTTACAACAGTTCCCATGCTCGGTCCCAAAGGTAAAAACAAGGGCTATTACTACGGTCAGATTTGTATAGCACATGCTTACGGTGCTACCGAGAAAATCAGATGTGCAAACACCGCCGATGTGGTGTCCTCTCTGCTCGGTGATGTTGATATAGACGGGTACGCCATGTTAAGTCAGGACTCCATAGAAGTAATAAACAAATCCGTCGGCGGTGTAACCGTTACAATCCCCGAGGATATGACCGACGTGGACCCTCTCTTTACCAAGGGCGCCACCATTACACTTAATGACGAACAGGCAGAGAAATTTGCCAGAGCCAGAATGAGCGCAGGCGACGGTCACAACGCATCACGTATGGAAAGGCAGAGCATCTACCTAAAAAGTCTTCTCGTCAAACTTGAAGATGAATACAATAAAAATTCCGACTTCGTATCAGAGCTTTACAGCAGTCTGGAAGAATATATGTACAACACAATTTCCGGTAAACAGGTATCCGAGCTTGTAGAAGTCATGAAGAATTACTCCAACAGAGGAATGTATAAATTTGAGGGAGTAACCACTTCCTACTACAACCGTCTGGGAGATTCCATGTCACACAATGAGTTCACAATTGACAGCAAATCCTATCTGGAACTGATGAAAAAGCTTTATCATGCAGAGCTTCTGGACTGGTAAACAGCATCTACAGATTCCGGATAAACCACAAAGTTACAATAGCAAAACAGTCGTTCAAATATCGACAACATAAATCAATAAAATCTATAATACCAATATAAATAGTATTGACAATAATTTGTAAAGATGCTAAAATAAGCTGAAGTTATTTTGGAGGACTGTCATGGACAAAAAGAATACAGACTACATCGACCTCCTTGACTTGTTTTCCTTTTACCTCAGCAAGCTGGTGCTGATTGTAATTGCTATGGTATTGGGTGGCGTTTTGGCCTTTATGGCATCCCGCTATCTTATGACTCCCACTTACAAGGCTACTTCAAAGCTTTATATGGTGTCTGCATCAAATGATTCAATTGTAAACCTTTCGGATTTTAATATTGGAAGCAACCTTTCAGAGGACTATAAGGAATTGCTTCTGACACGTCCGATTATCAATAGAGTTACAAAGAATCTCAACCTCAATTACAACTATGAAGAACTTACCGATATGATTTCAATCTCGACTATCGGTTCTACCAGACTCTTAGGAATCGAAGTGGTTTCACCGGATCCTAAAGAAGCCATGGATATAGCCAATCAGCTTGCTACCGAAGCAGTGTATTACATTCCGGAAGTCATGGAGACTGCCGAACCGAATATTGCAGAAGAAGCAATTCTTCCCAAGACAAGATTCAAGCCGGTTTACACCAAAAATATTGTTATAGGTGCTCTGGCACTGGCAGTATTGTGTATCGGAATACTCACTATTCAGTATCTGCTTGATGATACACTTAAAACAAGCGATGATGTCGAGAAATACCTTGGAGTTCTTCCCCTGTCGGTAATTCCCGAAGGTAAGCTTGACGGCAGTAAAAGCAAAACAAGACACAGCAAAGTGTCGGGGAGGAAACAATGAGCGAAGAAGATAAAATAGTTCTACCCCCGGACACTGTAGACATCGCAGGGCTGAAGGAACTGCCCTACGAAGTTGAAGAGGCTCTAAACCGGTTACGAATAAACATAAGTTCATTCGGAAAACGCTACAAAAAAATAATGGTCATAAGCAGCATTCCCAACGAAGGCAAAAGCTTTGTGACCCTGCAGCTCTGGCGAATGTTCGCCGAAGCCGGAATCAAATCCCTTTTTATAGACGCAGATATGCGTAATTCCGTTATTATTTACGATTACGACATCCACTCGTCAAAAGAGCTGGTAGGATTAAGCGACTACCTTTCCGGCAAAGCCGAAATTAAGGATATTCTGAAACACACAAGCCTGGAGCACGGTGATATAATCCTGAACCCCAAGAATGTGGTTAACCCTTCTCTTCTCTTCGAGGGTGACCTTATGGAAAAGCTTCTGAAGGAAGTTGAAGATGATTATGAGTACATATTCCTTGATACACCGCCTCTTGACATAGTTTCTGACGGTGAAAAAATTGCCAAAATGTGTGACGGTACCCTGTTGGTTATCGGAGCAAATTCCACTTCAAGAAATGTTGTAAAGAACACCATAAAGCAGCTTGAACGTACCGGATGCCCCCTTCTCGGAGTTACACTTAACCGTGCATTCCGTAACGGTGGCGGTTACTATTCCGGAGGTTACTACAGCCGCAAGTACTACGGCAAAAAGCACTACGGTGATTACTACGGTAAGTACTACGGAAATCATTCCGAAAAGGGAAAAAAGTAAAGCATTTACATTAACTTAAGAGAATAAACGGGGAACCGTTATTCAAACATAAAAAAGGAGAACAGATTTATGAAAAAGTTTAAGAAGATTATTGCCTTCACTCTCGCAACCATCATGTTAATGGGCACTGTATCCGCATATGCAGATAACACAGACCCCAGCCCTTCAGTAGCTCCCATCGTTGAAACCCAGTACGTAAAGCAGACGGATGTTAAAGCTAAAACAGGTAATGTTAAGTCGCTGGTAGAAACCAAAAAGAATGGTAATGCTGCTGTTCTCAAGGTTCTTAAGACAACCAGAAAGAACATTTCAATCTACGCAAATGTTGAAGTAGATAACGTTAAGTACACCGTTACGAGGCTTTCAAACAGCTGCCTTAAGAACTGCTCAAAGGTTGAGACAGTCACAATTCCCAAGACAACAACCTACATCGGTTACAAGGCATTTGCAAAGGCTCCTACATTAACAAAGATTAAGGTTCCCTGCAAAAAGGCTCCCACTGTAGCAAAGAACGCATTCAAGGGTTGCGATACAACAAAGATTACAATCGTTATCACCAAGATGTCAAATAAGCAGCTTAAGGCTTTCAAGAAGTCACTTAGTAATGCAGGCTTCAAGGGTACTATCGAAATCGCAAAGTAAACAGAAACAAATAAATATTAAAGCCCCACACCAAACGGTGTGGGGCTTATTTTTCCTTAACTGACAATGAATAATCTATCCTTGGTCGTTCGACTTTAGCTGACTTCAACATAATTCCAAAAGAAATATGCAAAATCAAAGTCCAAGAATCGTATTATATAACATTGGCCTGAAAATTCAATAGACCTTATTGCATAAAAAACCGGTAAATATGACAATCTTTTTATGCAAAATGCTCGCCACTGAACAGAGTAATCGCTGCCGGCCCAAGGTTTTCTCTTCATTCAAGTGTTTTCATAAAAAGTCCCTGTAATCCTTTCTTAATCAATAGTTTCCTGTTTTTTCCTGAGCAGCACGTACCAGACAATAAAGCCGATTATGCAGCCCAGATTATTGTTCAGTAAATCATCTATATCGAACCAGCCCAGACGGGTAAACAGTTGCGCCGTTTCAACAATCAGTGAAATCAGCAACCCGATAAAAAACATAAAGCCCTTATGTTTTGCAAAAAATCTGAATAATGACGGCAGGAAATATCCCATCGGAATGAAAAGCAGAATGTTTAATATCGGCTCTGCGCCGAGCTTTCTCCACTCAAATACTATATTTCCGATTTTGCCGTAGGAAAATAAATCCTTCAGAAAATTTGAAAGACCGAGATCAATCGTCACCGCCCGTCGTGCAGCCTTAAAAAGCGTAAGATTCAGAACCGCCCCCGGATGAACCTCACGGGTCAAAAAAGTAAAATACAAAAAGCCCGTAATGTATGCAGCAAAAATGAATTTATACATTTTTTTAGGCAAAAATCTCAAGCCCGCAGCCCCGCCCAAAACCACGATGCTGTAAAAAATCACCTGCTTCATCAGACCGGTTATCCTTTCGCGAAATAAGTTGCAAGCCAATCCAAGCTTATTGCAAAAATCATATATGGCATAAATATAATAACAGTAATTACAAACACAATAAAGCGCAGATACAGAAAAATAATATCCTGTATTATCCTTATTGGCACAAAAACCTTTCAAGGAGAAAAAAGCGTTAAATCAATGCGCCTGCTTTGACCGCATCATCTGTTTTGAAAAATACAGTGCGGTAGCACCGTTTGTCCATACCGGTGGCTCTCACCACACCGGCCGACGGTTCCACCGCACTGCAACATTCACTGCATGGACAGTCGTGACCAAAAACAAGCCCCCAACGACCATTCGTATCTTTCAAACCGTTTTATCAGGCTAATTGTTTCTGAATATACTTCTTTAACCCTTCTTCAGATTTAAGGTCAAATTCCTGAGATATAGACTTAAAATAATCACTAATAGCATCTTTTGTAATAGGTTCATTTGTATATCCACAAACGTTGTTATCATCATATGCATCAGCCCAAGGTGCTTCTTTATGAGTAATTTTTTCCAATGTTTTTCCACTGTACATTCCAAATGAGTTAAGGACCATATCTATTACTTTTCTCTCCTCATCTGTAAGCATCCGGAATCTGCCTCTGAAAATTACAAATCGTTTATCTTCAATTGGACTATACTTAAAGCCTTTGAACATATCATACACCCGTTCATACACAGGACCATGTACCCAAGCCTGACATTCTTCACTAAATAGTGGTCTGTCATAATTAACCATAAAAATCCCCTGTATATAGTAAAGAATTTTCTGTAAAGCAAGTGGAGTTATCTCTCCTGTCTTCTCAAAGATATACGAAATTGTAATAAGCATCTTCTCTGATACAGAATCAACAAGTTCTTTCAATTTCATTGCTGCACTCCATGACTTTTTGAATGCAGTATCACCGACTTTTACTTTATTATCCTTTAAGCATTCCATCATAAAATCAGCATCAGATAATGCCCTTCGAATAATATCAGAGTATTCAACTGATGGATACTGTCCCTGAAGATATCTGGTAATAGTAATTTCTCCAAATCCTAACGCCAATGATAACGGAGCTTTGCCTAAGTCGTAAACCTCCATTAATGATTTAATATCCTCAACTGATACAAGGTTTACTAATTCTCTGTACTGTTCATCAATTAATTTTGCATTACTATCCATTAATCCGGGTAAGTTAACTTCCTCACCACATTCCTCACATACAGCTTTTAAAATGTTAAAAGTATATTCCTGTCCTTTAATGCAATGTGTACACTGCCCTCTTCTAATTTCATATCCGGTTTCTTTTCTGCATTCTATACAAAATTGTGTTCTCTCCTTTGTCATGTCATCGTCCTCCTTTTTCTCCTTACTTCTATTTGCTTTCTTTTTTCTGCTTTCATGTAAACTTATAAGTTAGTGGATAATCCTGCTTGTGAAAAGAAATTACAATTACATAAAGGTTAGGCAGCTTATTAATCTTAATATACAATGCAACTGTTTCTTCGTTTCCGCCTTTTTTAGGTAATAACGATACTTCCTTGCCAAATATATAAAGTTTCTCCTCCGGATGCTCCGGATTGTCATTCTGAACAACCTCAGAAAAATCATCAATTCCTAAATCCAGCAGTATTTCTTTACATCGTTTTTCCGAAAAAACATAATCTATATATAAACTTTGATTTTTTGTTCTGGGTGCTATCTGATAACGTCCATTATTTACAGAATTTTTAACTTCACATAGATAGTCACTTACTTCATCTCTGGTTACTTCCAAATAAATGTTCTCCCTCCATGATAGACTTTTCTTATATTGTTATCATTATACTACAATGATAGGATTTAGTCAATATCCTATCATTATATATTTTTAGAAGAGTAAAATCCATGCGCCTGCTTTGACCGCATCATCTGTTTCCCTATGTGTTAGGCTAGTTGTCAGTGAAGGCTGAGAGTTTTTGTGGCAGAATGCCTGGGACTCCAAGCAGGCATAAAAATACCCTGCCAGTTCTCACCAGCAGGGTTCATATTACTTGATCGCTTTTGATGGTCAGAATGACTCTGGATATGCTCATCTGCCTTTTCTGTATTCCTGCAACAGTCTGTCAGCCAACACAAGATAACCGTAATCTCCGGTCCTAAGCTTGCGGAATGCCTTCATGGTTTTCAGATCATCCTGTGTAAGGGATTCAGACCTTAAACCTTCCAGATCAGCGTTGCGGTCGAATGGCACTCCGGTAAGCAGGCATAACCGTTTGGGCCTCGAAAGCAACAGCAGGAGGCTGGTTCCTCCCTTGAAGATAAACTCCATCCCAACCCGGCGCAGCGCTTCCAAAAGTCCAAACGCATACAGCGTCCTTTCGATCAGGCCGGGGTCTCCCTTGCTCGAATTTTGAAGTTCCCTGATATGGGGTTCAAAATAATTCTCCCTCGAAATCATAGTACCACCGCCTTCCCGTATTCCGTCAGAACCTTCTGCATTTTTTTCTCAGCGCCTTTGCGTTTTGCATAGCGTATCATGGTGTTCTCGTCAAGCATATAGTCACTGAATGCTCCATCAATAATCGCTTCTTTTTCACCATCTGGCACGATCTGGCTGACAAGTTTATCCGTGAACACATCAACCAGGATTTTCTCCAAGCGGCTCATCCACGGTTCATCGATGCCTTTTGGGGTCTCAGACGGAAGCCGTCCGACAACGATCTCATCATCCTGACGATACCTGTAATACTGGTCTGCCTTGGGTTTCAGCATCACCCTTCCGGGGTATGTTTTCCAAAGCGACTCAAACACATAATCTACAAGGTCGTTCTCTATCGCCACAAAGATTGTGTTATGCGCCATTTGATGGTTCATGAATCTGTTAAGCTGTCTCAGCTCGAAAACCTGGAAGTCCAGCCCATCCGCAACTATCGTGTTCCGCCACACACCCTCTTCCAAACACAGCATTTAACAAAAAAGAGGCCCACCCTGCAACTATTCCGCTGACAGAATATATGTCATTAGAACAGCCGCAAGATGGGCCAGGTATGATGTTCTCTATCAAACAAAGCTCAAATACTGCAAATATCGCTTTCCATCATATCCGCTGATGCGTTCTCCGAACAGCGCAAAATGCTCGCCTTCATAGAATCTGATCAGTTTAGCGTCTGCTTCGCAATCAAGATAAACTATAGAGCCGCCTATCAAATTCTGGGCTTCTGCCAACTGATCCATGGCGATGTTCATAAGCTCAGTTCCTGAAATCCTTTTTCCATCATCCACAGCGTAATTCTTGCTGAATTGAGCAAGGAGGAAAGCTGAAACCGTATAAGTCTTGTTCTCATCATCAAGTGCTGAGAACCTTTTAACCTTATCCTTCACCTTTCGTGAACGCCCTTCTGCCGGAATATCGAGCGCTTTATGCGTCAGAGTGAAATATCCAAGCAGGGCACCATCCTCAACATCGAAGACAAGATACGTTACCGCCGTCTTCATCTTCGCAAATTGGATGGCATTTGCTTTCAGGAAATGCTCGATGTCTGGATTCAGGGACGTCCTTGATCCATCATCTTTTTCGACTTCACAGGAAAAGGTTTCAATGTATGCCTTGACCAAATCTTCCTGCTCATCGGAAATCATGTCCCGAATGTTCGAAACAGCAACTGTCATTTTTTGCCCCACTTCTCAATTCCGCGAAGCATAACCGTTTTCAATTCCGACGGATCGCTTACCTTCTTAGCCGCTTTATGTTCCTTACGGACAATAGGAGTGTTTGCAGAAGTCTCCATGGCTGCCACATATTCCTCGATGACTTTGGGATTGTTGACCCGGATTTTTTCCATAATGCTTGAAGTAGCCATGATCACACCTCCTTCAAAAATGTTAGGATCGCATACCAATCCTATTTTAAGATAATTATAAGCCCCGAGCCGCTGAATTGCAAGAGGTAAAAGGTTTCCAGAGCTTGAAAATTCTGTGAAGATGCGGCCTTTTTTCGCCTATTTCATGCTGTTTTCACTGCAGCCCTCGTCTCCACCTCAATCCGGTCATCGTACACATCCACTCTCTGAATCTCAGCTTCCATCCTGTCCTCATCAACCTCCCAGCCCAGAACATTGCGAATCTCGGCAATCAGGTCATCTTCCTTGATGTTCCGCATCCTGCAGCCATTCCCTTTTACGCCTTTCTGCCGTTCCCG
>JAZLIK010000062.1:0-7772 GCA_045617345.1 Lachnospiraceae bacterium
TTATTATCATGGATTTACAGATGTTATTCCTGAAAAATATAGTATGGCTACGAAATCAAAAGCATCAAAGATAACGGATGATAGAGTGTTTCAGATTTATGTCCGTGATGATATTTTTGATAAAGGTGTAGAGACTGTAAACATTGATGGTTACGAAGTAAGAATTTACGATAAAGAGCGTATGCTTATTGAACTGTTACGAAATAAAAATACAATGCCTTATGATTTGTATAAGGAGATATTGTTAAAATATCGAGCAGTTATTTATACCTTGCAGATTTGGAGAATACAGGAATATGCTGACATTTTTCCTAAAAGCAAAATGATAAAAAAGGCACTTGATGAGGAGGTTATGTAATATTGGATTTACGTGAGATGATGCAGGTTTATCAGGAAGATACAAATCAGGTGATCAACCAGAACTGCAGGTTTATGTTGAAGGATTCGGAACCAAGGATGGTGATATATAACAGACGCACGGAGGCAGGTGAGAAATCCCTGCCTCCGTTTTTTGTAAAAAATCGTGAGACCTCTTGACAAACACAATACTTCGCAATATGATGTATTGCATGAAGGGAGGTATAGTATGGATATTCAGCTGAAAAGAGGGCTCCTGGATGTATGCGTATTAGCGGCTATCAGGAGCGAAGATTCATACGGTTATAAGATCATCAAAGATATGAAACCATATATTGAACTTTCAGAATCGACTTTATACACCATTTTGAAGCGATTGGAAACGTCAAAGATGCTGACTGTCCGCACGGCGGAACACGATGGCAGACTTCGTAAATACTACCATATCACCGATGAGGGTCTAAAACGTATTGATGAGTTCAGGAACGACTGGAAGGAGATTTTGTCTATATATCGCTTCGTAACCAAGGAGGATGATGGTGATGAATAAGCAAGAGTTCTTTGCGCAGTTGCGCAAAGGTTTGTCAGGTTTACCGAAAGATGATATTGACGAACGCCTGACGTTTTACAGTGAAATGATAGATGACCGAATGGAAGACGGCATTCCGGAAGAGACTGCGGTTCGCGAGATGGGCACCATTGACGAGCTTGTATCGCAGATTATAGCAGATATTCCGCTTGGAAAGCTTGTAAAAGAAAAGATAACGCCAAAGGAAAAGCTGAAAGCATGGGAAATAGTACTTTTAGTGCTTGGGTCACCGATATGGCTTTCTCTCCTGATTGTTGCATTTAACGTAATTTTCTCGCTTTATGTTGTGTTATGGTCTGCAATCATTGTTCTATGGGCTATATTTGCTTCCTTTGTGGCTTGTGGTTTAGCGGGCATAGCGGCAGGAGTATATTTTGCCGTATGCGGTAACGGTCTTACAGGAATCGCTATGATAGGTGCCGGAATTGTCTGTGCAGGACTTTCCATTTTTCTGTTCTATGGATGTAAAGCAGCAACAAAAAGAATTTTGATTCTTACAAAGAAACTTGCAATTCGGATTAAAAACTGCTTTATCAAAAAGGAGGAAGCGTAATGAGTAAGAGAACGAAAATATGGCTTATTGCAGCGGCCTCTCTCGTGACGATCGGGGCGATTATATTTGCAGCCGCAATGACGGCGTATCATTGGGATTTTTCTCGTCTGAGTACCGATCACTTTGAGACGAACACCTATGAGATAAACGAAGAATTCAGCGACATAAAATTGAATACAGAAACTGCGGACATTCTCTTTGCCGTTTCAGATGACAATACGGGCAGGGTGGTTTGCTATGAAGCGGAAAAAATGAAACATTCTGTGAGTGTTCAGGATGGCACGCTGACCGTAAGTGTCGTAGATGACAGAGAGTGGTATGAACGTATCGGTATCAGTTTTCATTCGCCCAAAGTAACGGTTTATCTTCCCAAAACCGAATATGTATCACTCGTTATTAAGGAAAGCACCGGGGATATCACACTTCCAAAAGACTTTACCTTCGGCAGCATGGATCTGAGCCTCAGCACAGGTCATGTCGATAGTCTCGCCTCTTCCTTGGGACTGGTGCGTATCGAAACCAGTACAGGCGATATTCATTTACAGAATTTATCCGCGGGAGAGCTTGACCTGATTGTGTCGACCGGTCATGTGGACGTTCAATCCGTTTCCTGTGAGGGCAATGTGGGCGTTTGTGTAAGTACAGGAGATACGAGACTAACAGATATTTCCTGCAATAGCATCAATTCCGATGGTAGCACCGGGAACATCACTTTGAAAAATGTCGTCACGAAAGAAATGATTTCTATTGAGCGCAGTACGGGGGATGTGCGGCTTGAAGGATGTGATGCTGGCGAGCTGGATATCCATACCGACACAGGTAGTGTAACCGGTTCACTTCTGTCCTCCAAAGTGTTTATCGTGCACAGCGATACCGGCAAGATTGATGTGCCCGAAACGACTTCCGGTGGCAAATGCAAAATTACCACGGACACGGGTGACATCCAGATTACGACAAGAGAGTAAAAAGAAAGACCACACCGTAGGCTTTTGTACCTATGATGTGGTCTGTTTTCTTGTGGTCACCGCTTGAGGACGTCAATAAGAATCTTTTTGTGAAAATCCCTTATTGAACGCTCCTAAGGCGCGTTTTTTATTCGCTTATGGAGTTCATTTCGCTGCATAGCCACATGTCATTACTTTTTACAAAGACAAGTTCATAAGCATTATCAAGATATACTTCGTTTACGTCTTTATACTGCTGTCCGATTGTATTTGCCTTATAAGAAACCGAGCATATGAAGCTTTCATCATCTATCATTTCAAAATTATCAAAGTTCAGCTCATCATACTGCATTTCGGTTTTTGCTGCCCACTGCATGGCATCCACAGAATTCAGAACATAATCGAAAACTTTACTGTGCCTCAGTGTCCTGTTCAGCAGCTTGCTCTGTCTTTCCGCAGAAAAAGCCGATGAAGAATAATTCATATAGGCATCGAAGAATTCTTCAGCCCAGTGCCCAAGTTCTTCCTGAACGGCAGTATTGTTGCCATGCATAAAAGAATACCGGCCGTCAGATTTATAAGCAGGCAAAATTTCATTGCCTTTTGCGTCTTTTGCTGCGACCAGAGGAGTGGCAAACAGCCTGTCAACTTCGTAAGTTATTGTATTCCAGGCAGAACCTTCACTGGTTTTCCCGTTGCTCGCTTCAACACCGTTAATAAACACTTTCAAATCATCCGGAGCCGTAACTTTAACGGAATGCATCACTTCGGGATATTCAAAATAAACCCGTGCTCCCTCGTCATCTCTGCTTTCGGATAGCTGTGCTTCCTTACTGTTTGTTACCGTTATCTCACCGTAAAGATTTCCAACATCAAATTCCGAATAGTTACATTCGGGTTTTACATTTAATTCATACGCAGATAACGAAGGAATAACTGTTTTATCAGAACGATAAGCGTCTCCGACCTCGATGCCGTTGATTAGCGCGATACTGCCCTCCGGTACATAGATTCGAGCACAATAACCGGAAAGCCTTTTCAGAACATCCGGGGCCGAAATACTTCCAAGCTGCCATTCGTGCCTTCCAAATCCGTAACGACTTCCCTCTTTAGGAACAAGAGTAACCGCAGCAATCTCGGTTATTCCCGAACGGATGGAATAAACGGTCTGTTTCGAATTGCTAAGAGTTATTTCTTTTCTGTAACTGAGCTTGTTATCATCGAGCCTGCTGTTTGCAAGATAGTTCTCATAAAGATCTAAACTGTTTTCAAACTCAGTGATGTCAAGATGGCAGTTATTTCTTGCTTCGCTGTACCAGTCATCCGCTGTTTTGGAACGAAAGATTTCTTCGATAACTTCATCCGGCAAGGTTTTCTCATAAGCATCGCAATACTTATACAGTACAATGCATGCAATCAGCCCCAATATTAAAAGTAATCCGGCATAAAGAATCAGGAATCTTTTCCATTTTTTATCAGCCAACCGAATCACCTTCTTCCAAAACGATGAATCCGGTCGGAACTCTTCGCGGACCTGTAACCGAAGCGCAGTTGTTGATGATCTCATCTCCGTAAACCATAACAGAAGATGAACCGCCGTCAAGATTGCCGGCGTTAACAGCACCGTATTCAAGCATGATTTCCGCTACATTCTGCAAAGAGGCGCCCAACGTGCTGATGCTTCTGCCATCAAGAACAAGGAGCAAAATGGCTCCGTCGGCTCTCTGACCAATGGCAGTCCTCGGATTGACTCCGCCGCCAAGATTCTGCTTTTGAATCTCCCCGTTGATGATCAAGGCCGAAGCGACACCATCAAAGGTAGTAAAGCTGACGCCGTATTTCACTCCCTGAGCCAGGGCATCGTTTCCGGACATGGTGTTAACAATAAGAATACCGTCATTATTCAGACCGACTATGTTATAGGTCAACGAACCATTCCCTGCCAGAAGTTTTCCATCGCAGATAACAAGACCGTCGGGGCTTCCTCCGTCCCCTTGTCCGCCGTCATCATGAAACCCCCCGGCATTGGTTCCGGCAATTCCCCCATACTTTTTTACCATTTCCGTAACTAACAGGCCCGGTTCATAGTAGAAGTTTTCGGATGTACCGAGAATAACTCTCTTGGGATCCTTGACAATCAGCAGTTTGCCTTTGCATGTTCCGGCAGATATATCAATCAGCTGCAAATCGGGCTCCGAACTGTTAATTTCAGCACCGGAAATATCAATAAGTGCCGTATCGACGCTTTCCGTCTGATTTTCTTCTGTGCTTACGGATTTATAGCGTTCCAGTTCTTCTTCACTGAGGAAGATTTTTGAAATAAACTTCAGCGCACTTGTCTCACGCACACTTCTTGTAAAAGTGGCCGTCATAGTCGGAGAAGGTCCTTTTTCAAGGACCCATATTACTCCGAGCAGTGTAACTATCAGGCAAAGAAGAGTAACACCAATCAGTTCCAGAATTTTTATTAATTTGTTCTTCAGCCCTTTAAGCATCAAGAAGTGCTTCCACGGCCGCCAGTTTTATACAAACCGCAAGAATCTTTGTTGACTTTTCAATGTCATCCACACTTGGGAATGACGGTGCAAGACGAATATTGGAATTATTCGGGTCTTTACCATAAGGATATGTGGCGCCGGCTGAAGTCAGCTTTACTCCGCATTCGGCACACATGCTGACAATTTTGTCAGCTGTCCCGGGATAGGAAAATACACTGATAAAATAGCCGCCCCTTGGTTTCGTCCATGTAGCAGCGCCGGTTCCTTCAAGTTCGCTCTCCAGAACTTCAAGTGCCTTTTCAAACTTTGGTCGTAACAGTTCGGCATGTTTTTTCATGACAGCTTCCAGACCGTACATGTCTTTAAGATATACCGCATGAGCGAGCTGATTCACCTTGTCAAAGCAAATAGCCTCAGCTGCCATGTATTTCTTAAAATGCTCATAGTTTTCCTTATTGGCAGCTATGCAGCAAACACCGGCACCGGCAAAAGTAATCTTGGAAGTCGACGCAAATTCATAGAATCTTGACGGATTCCCGCATTCCTCACTCAGCGCAAGGACATCGGGGACACATCCCCTGTTGTCATCATACAGATGATGTACTACATAGGCATTATCCCAATATACTCTGAAATCCTTTGCAGCCGTCTTCATGGAAGCAATTCTTCTGCATGTTTCCTCAGAATAAACAATACCGTCCGGATTGCTGTAGACGGGAACGCACCACATCCCAAGAATTTTATCATCCTTGGCAACAAGTTCTTCAACAATGCTCATATCCGGTCCTTCATCTGTCATCGGAACGGTTATCAGTTCAAATCCCAATGTTTCGGTTATTCTGAAATGCCTGTCATATCCGGGGGCTGGGCAAAGCCACTTTTTCCCTTCTATCTGGGCCCACGGTTTTTCGGAATCGTGTTCACCGAATACCATGGCCCTCATGAGAGAACCATACATAAGTGTAAGGGAAGAGTTATTTCCCAAAAAGACTTTATCCGCTGTTGTTCCCAGGATAGACGCAAACAGTTCGCGTACTTCCGGAAGCCCGGCAGGAACACCATAGTTTCGGCAGTCGGTTCCGTCAGCTGCTTTGAATCCAGTATTTTTGCTCAGTTCATCAAACATCCCGGAAGAAATATCGAGCTGCTTTGGAGACGGCTTTCCTCTCGTCATATCCAAAGAGAGATTAAGCGCTTTAAAATCAGAAAATGATTTTAAAAGCGCTTCTCTTTCATTCTTAAGTTCTTCGCGGGAAAAATCCGCATAACTTTTCATGAAATTATTTCCTTTTCTTTCCTTTTGGGCAGGAATCTTCTGCCTTGACAGTTTTGTTAACAACACCGCAGAAAGCGCAAACATTCTGCTGAAGTGCCCATTCCTTAAGATTAACGCAGTCTTTGCATTTTACTTTTTCGGCCATTTCAAAAACTCCTTAAAATAATTATTGTTTTAAGTAATTGAATAATAACATAACACAGTTCAAATAGCAACGGAAAATGCCCGTTTTAAAAGATTAACTGTGTGAAAAGCATACAGGTCACCGTTCCTCCGACAATGGAGATCATTGTATTCCTTTTCCATAAATGCACCAGCAATGTGACCAGGGCAGCAGCAATCTGCGGAACAAATCCGGAACCGGTATTAAAAGTAATACCTTTCATACAATAAAAGACAAGCGTTGTCATAATCGCAGGGGCAAGAACCTTGCCGAGATATCGGATAGCCCCGGGAACTTTGCCTTTTCTGAATACAACAAAAGGTAATGCTCTTTCTGAAAAAGTTATAAGGGCACAGATTGCAATTATAATTATCGATCTTGCAACATCAATCTTCATCGTCCACCTCCAGCTTTTTTCTCATGAGCATCAAAGCCGTAACGGTAATAACAAGAGAAGGCAGAATAAAATAGTCCGGTCCGATGAGAACCAGGCATAATACGGACGAAATTGCCGCAATAAGGGCAGGTAAAAAGCTTTTTGATGTTTTCAGCTGTTCCAACACAATTACGATAAAAAGTGCCGTTAGAGCGAAATCCATCCCTTCCGTTGGAAATCTGATTAACGAGCCGAGAAGACCGCCAAGAATGCTGATAACCAGCCAATACAATAAAACGAAAAAAGCATTGAATATATAAACCAGTTTTTCGTCATGTTCACTGGAAATATGAAGCGAAAATGCTTCGTCGGGCAATGCAAAAATCAAAAACCATTTTGCCGCACCGTAATCTTTCCATTTTTCAATAAAAGGAATTCCGTAAAAGATATGCCGGCTGTTTAAAAGCAGCGCCATGACGGCAACCGTAACGTAAGAAGTGCCGTCTTTAAAGAAATCAATCATCAGATATTGCAGGGATCCGGCAAAAACGGCGAGCGAAGTTGCTCCGCTCCAATACCAGGCATATCCGTTCGTTTGCATCAGAATGCCGTATACAATGCCAACCGGAACAAAGCTGATAAAAATAGGCAGCGAATGTTTTAAACTGTACAAGAAAGCTTTTTTCATATGTTAATTATAAAATCGGGACTTGCCAAAGCAAGTCCCATAAGCATAATTTTGAGATTATTTATTCAATGCTTCGTTTACGGCAACAGCAACGGCAACTGTCATACCGACCATCGGGTTATTGCCTGCGCCGAGGAATCCCATCATTTCAACATGAGCGGGAACAGAAGAGGATCCGGCAAACTGTGCATCGGAATGCATGCGCCCCAACGTATCAGTCATACCGTAGGAAGCCGGGCCTGCTGCCATGTTGTCCGGGTGAAGGGTACGTCCCGTACCCCCGCCGGATGCCACGGAGAAGTATTTCTTTCCCTGTTCAATGCATTCC
>JAZLIK010000063.1:0-30397 GCA_045617345.1 Lachnospiraceae bacterium
TTTTCTCAATTGTGTGTTATAATCCTTCTATGGAGGATTACGCTCTATGAAACCTGATATTGAGAAACTACGCCAAAAATACATTGATAATCCACCCGAAGGACTAACATCCAAGGACATTCGCCTTATGAGCGAGGATGAACTTTTAGACATGGATTACTTCATAAATGATGATGAGCTCGATGATGATTTCGGTGAAGAAGGTTTTTATATCTTCTAAAATCCCATCGTTCTATTTTTATACTCCAAATTTCAACCATCTAACATATGTTTGATTAAACATATGTTCTGTTTTGCTGTCCAAACAGCGCAATTTCCTATAAAGTAAAGCAAAAAAGGCAAGAAAAACCGTGAAAAACCGCGCACTTTTTACGCTTGTATCATCAATCCAAATCTGCTATACTGAACAGGAAATACGGTTACTTTTTACAGTACCGGAAACTAATTGCGTTTATCGCAGAAAGAGGTTAAAAAATGAGCAATCCCATAGTTACAATTAAAATGAATTCAGGTGACATCATCAAAGCCGAATTATATCCCGAAATCGCGTCGAACACCGTAAACAACTTTATTTCACTGATTAATAAGGGTTACTACAACGGTCTGATTTTCCACAGAGTCATCGAAGGTTTCATGATTCAGGGCGGTTGTCCCGACGGAACAGGAATGGGCGGTCCCGGATACCAGATTCAGGGCGAGTTTTCATCCAACGGCATTGAAAACAACCTGAAGCACACACGCGGTGTCCTCTCAATGGCACGTTCAATGTTCCCCGATTCAGCAGGTTCTCAGTTCTTTATCATGCATATGGATGCACCCCATCTTGACGGCCAGTATGCCGCTTTCGGCAAAGTAACCGAAGGAATGGAAAACGTCGACAAAATCGCTACCACTCGTGTTGATTACAGTGACAGACCGATTGAAAAACAGATAATGGAAGAAGTAACCGTTGATACCTTCGGAGTAACATATCCCGAGCCTGAGAAGGCGTGATGAGCAGTCTTCCGGTAATTACTTATTTACAGACGACCAACAGAAAACTACTGTGACAGGCAGTCATCGGATGATTATTAATTTACAGACGACCGATAGAAAACTACTGTGACAGGCAGTCATCGGATGTTATTTACTTACAAACGACCGATAGATTTCCAATATGTCGCTGACGAACAAAAAAAGCGTAAGGAATATTTTGATATGTACCCTCTTTAACGGACTGAATAAATGTCCGTCAGGGAGGGTACATTTCTTTTCCCTCACGCTTTTTTCATACAATTCTGATCAGGTTGCCGAAACCCACTGCATTTAGTCAGTGGGAGGCGCAACCATACTCTTTCTGTTGTTACCTGTCTGTAATCACATTCTTTCTGTTACCAGGTTATAGCTCTGCAGCAGCTTCTCGGTACTGTCGGCCACCACCAGATAGTAGTCACTGAACTCATCCTCCTGCATGATAAAGGTACCGAGAACCGGCTTCTTGCAGAATACGGTCTCCGATTCGGTCATCGGAATCACTGCAAATCTGTCTTTTTTTATAATACACGGCACTCTTCCTTCACCCGGAGTAATGTAATAAGCACCTTCGTTTATATACTTCATATTTGCTTCGCCTGCCGAATGAATATGAAAGGCATTTGAACTGCTGATTTCAAAGTTTGTAAAGCATACCGCAGGCTTTCTTCTGTCATCGACAAACCTCGGTTCAGTCTGGTTTTCCTTCAGAACCTCGTTCTTTTTTGAATCAAAGAAAGTGAACGCCCCACGGTATTTATCAAACCTGATCAGAAGACTTTTTGTCGTTATTTCAACCGACTGACTGCTCTCCTTGTATTGGAAATCACGTGTCATGCCGAACTTTTTGAATTTTTTCTCCTGCGGAAGCACCAGGTTCATTCCTCTGCAGAAGGAAATTCTCACAACATTGTGCGCTACCGGACATATTCGTGTAATTCCGTAAAGGCTTTGGAAATATACACCGTCCTTTTCCTTTCTGATCCACTTCGTTGCAAAGCTGCAGGCTCCGTGTCCCGAAGGTCTCAGTATGTTGTCAGACGCATTTCTGACAAAATCGGGTACTTTGTATCTGTCTTCGCTCTTCGTCTTCGGATTATCCTTCAGACCGCCCGAAGCAGGCTTTTCAGCTTTATTTTTTACTGTACTTTCCTTGTAGCCGTCAGACTTTCCGAGTCCTCCTGCAAATCCGGTCAGCGTACCGGAACCCGCAGATTTTCTGTCGTCATTCTTCACTCCGTTCAGGTAGCCCGCCGTCCTTCTTGAGCTTTTTTCAAGAATCTCATTCTTTGAATTCAGCTCATTCTCGTCCATGACCTTCCTGAATTCATCCTCCTGTGCCCGAAGCTCTTCGGCAGACGGACCGGCAGGTCTCTCATCAACGACCACATGCCTGATTTTGTTCGACTCAACCGGCTTGGTTATCAGCTCAGTCAGCGATTTTGTATATATAATCGTCAGTCTGTGAAGTGCTCTCGTCGCAGCCACATAAAGAAGCTTTGCGTGCCTGTTGTCCACCGGATAATTCTTTTTTGACGGTTCATATATCAGAACTGCATCAAACTCCAGACCTTTTGTAAGAGCTACGGGCAGAACCATGATTCCGTTTCCGAATTCCGCATGTTCAAGATCACTGTCTCTCAGTTCTGTTTTGTCCTTCAGCATGTCTGTCAGTTTTTCGGCTTCTTTTTCATTTCTGCAGACAATCGCTATCGTATCAAGTCCGTCCCGCTGCCAGTCGGCACACTGTTTTGCAATGACATCCGCCGCCTCGTCAGGCTCGGTCTTTAATATGAGCGGCTCATCTCCATGTCTGATAATCGGTTCCGCCGGGTATACTTCAAAATCGCCGTGATCCAGTATTTTTGTGGCAAATTCCGATATCTCCACAGTATTTCTGTAGCTTTTTCTGAGCATCATGAAGCTGTCTTTCTCATCGATCAGATATATCTTCCGCAGCTCGCTCCAGTCGTTTATTCCCGAATCGTACCTGATATTCTGGGATACGTCACCCATAATCGTATAGGTGCACTCCCTGATGCATTCCTTCAGCACCCTGTAAGCAAATATTCCGTAATCCTGCGCCTCATCTATTACGATATGATGTGCTTCACTGATAACTTCCGTTTCCTTGATTCGTCTGTAAATATAGGCCAGCGCAGCCAGATCGTATATATCGTAATCGGTTGTGAGAATCCTTGCTTTTTCGGAGCGATTTCTTCCTGTCTTCTTCCCGCTTCCTGTTCTGCCGAAATTTATCTTTTCCGTCCCGGAAGCTTTCGCCGGTTTTCCTTTCTGTTTCAGGCCACCGTCCGTGTCATCATCGCTGTCTTTTTCCCTGTTCATGATACTGTCGTACAGATTCTCGGTTTTCTCGGGCTCAGTTTCATCCAAATCTGTGTAATAATGCTTCAGTCCCGTTATCTCCATATCGGTCACAGAATCCAAAAACTTCTCGTACAGTTCAAATATGGAACCCTTAAATTCCTTATCTCCGAGATAATGATCGTATGCCAGCCTTATTGCCTTCTTTTCACGGTTTGTGTAGGATATTCCTTTTATTCCGATTTCGGTTTCGACGTTGTCGCGAATCTCCTCATTAAGTGCATCCAGCTTACTCTGCATCGACATCTGACTGTGTGAGTCTATATAAAGCCTTATGGCTGAGCCTGACAGAAGCTTTACCGGCTCGCCTTTTCTCGGATCGGGATTGTCCCTTCTGTCGTATATGCCACTTCTGCCGTTTTCCAGCCCTTCAACGTACATATTTGGATCAAGATATACATCCTTGTCCGAGATATATTCATTTTCTGTTTTATCGCAGAATTCCTTCAGTCTGTCAAAGAAAGCAGAAGTTCCCTTTGCATTTGCGGCTGCATCATCCCTGTCCAAGCTCTTTATTCTGCACCTGAATCTGTCCCAGTCCTCATAAATCAGTCTGACAAACAGATCCTCCATGGTCATCTGGCTGAAGCCCTCTACATCAAGCTCCGGCAAAACTCCCGTAATATACTTCAGCAGGATTTTGTTGCTGCCGATAATATAAAAATCTCTCGGCTTCACTATATCACCGAAGTTGTACAGAATATACGAAATTCTGTGCATTGCAACCGTTGTCTTTCCCGAACCGGCGACGCCCTGAACTATCACGTTATGCTTCGGTGACAGTCGTATGATATCGTTCTGTTCCTTCTGTATGGTTGCAATGATTTCACCTAAAACCGCCTGCTTGTTTCTCGCCAGATACTTATTCAGAAGTTCATCATTCGTCGCGGATTCCGAATCAAAGAAATCCACAAGCTTTCCCTCGGAAATATCAAAGGTTCGCTTCAGCTTCAGATCGATATGTACATCATCGCCCGCAGGCGTTCTGAAGCTCATTTTTCCGAGACCGTTCTCATAATAAGCGTTTGCAATCGGTGCGCGCCAGTCTATTACCAGCTGTTCGGTAATATTTCTGCTGATGCTTTTTCTGCCGATATAAAGTGATTCATTGTCGAAAATAATTCTTCCGAAATACGGCTTGAGTCCTACTCTTCTGCTTCTTTCAAGATTTTCCTTCAGTCTTTTCCCGTCATCGGTCATCTGATTTATCGTAGGCCAGAGTTCAATTTCTCCGTCACGAAAAAGTCCTATCAGTTCTTCTACGTCCTCTTTGTTTGATTTAACCTGTTTTTCCAGGTCCTTTGTCGTTTTGGCTACCTCATCTGTTACTTCCTGAAAATATGCCTGCTCATGATTCATATCGGTAAGCAGAGCATTTCCGGTTTCTCTTTTTCCCATAGCTTCCTCCTCACAATCTGTCCAAAACGTATTCATTAGACTTGTCTGACCGGTTAATCCCATCCCCAATTCCCTGTCAGGAAACAAAATCGGGTAGTTGCCTACCCGATTAAGGTTCATTGATTACTATTACTGCCTTTCTTCTCTTACCATTCCTTTAAACGAATAATTGAACACCAGCTCCTCTGAAACATCAATATGATACTCTTTATGTACCGGAGCTCCCCATGAATCATCACCGCCGACACCCATCTGAGCCTTCGCAATTCTGACCACCGTGTGATGAATCTGCGGCAGTTCGTATGAATGCGACGCATTTTCTATCTCGTGCGGTGTATAAGGCAAAGCTGAAAAGCTGGCTTCATCAGACGTAAATATCAGTCCGTCACCGTTATTGTCGGTCACTTTGGCGTATCTGACTCCAACCTTGTTTCCGCATTCCTGAGGCTTCAGATATGACGCCATATTATCGGCTACCTTGTTGCGGTAAATTCCAATCTTACCGCCATGGCATCTGTCCGCATAGGTCTCCTGCGGTCCGAGTCCGTACCATTCCAGATTGCACAAATCCGCATCAAGCACATACATCATACCGAATTCAGGCATGTCTCCGAGCTCTGCCACGGGAATATAATGCATCTCAACATCGATTCGTCCATCGGCATTCACGGTATATGTCACCGTGCATGAAGACTCCGGCGTAGTCGGCATCCTGTAAGTATAAGTCAGCTCCAGACTCTTTTCACGCTCCGTAATCCGGGGATAATTTATCTCCCACGGACGCATGCCCTTGTTTGACACATAAAGGCTTGCTATCTTCCACTGTGCCATACGCGCAACCATGCGGTTTCCTGCGTCATTATCCGTAGGTGCACGCCAGAAATTCGGCTTCGGAACAATGTTAATGTATTCCTTTCCGCAGTATCTGTAGGATACTATTCCGCCCATTCCGTGTACGAACATAACCTCAAAATTATTGCCCTTCACGGATATGTTCTGCTGCCCGTGGATAATCTCAAAACCATCCGCTTCACAAGCCCCGTTTTCGCCTTTGCAAACCGCTGTACCGTCCGCAGCCTTTACTGCGTCTTTGCTAACTGCTGTGCTGTCTGCAGCCTTTACTGCGTCTTTGCAAACCGCCGTACCATCCGCAGCCTTTACTGCGTCTTTGCTAACTGCCGTACTGTCCGTACAGACTTTGAATATATACTGTCCGAATGCTACCTCGTGACCTGCCCCGCACCAGGGTGTTTCCGTTTTTGTGGTGAAGGATGCTATAATACTATATTCTGCCTCTTCTGTCAAGCCTGAGAACGGATTTTTATATGATTTTTCGGATAAAGGTTTCACATCCGTTTCAAGCTGCTTTTTATCTATGGGATGACCGTTTTTCAACAGATGCACCGTAAAGTTATATTCGTCCGATGAAGTAAACAGATTTTTATTTTTTATCAGGATTTTCTTTTTATCGATGACTATATCAAAATTCTGATAGCAGAACTTAACCTCCTGCATTTTCGGAGAAGGTTTTCTGTCTCCGCCGTACACTATTCCGTTGCCGCTGAAATTGTAATCAGACGGTCTGTCACCGAAATCTCCTCCATAGGCCTGAAATTCATTTCCGTATCTGTCTTTTTTAAAGATGGACTGGTCTATGTAATCCCAGATAAATCCACCCTGAAATCCCTCAAGTCTGTCGGCCAGCTCAGTGTATTTATGGAGTGCTCCGCACGAATTTCCCATGGCATGTGAATACTCGCAAAGTACATACGGCTTGCTGCTGTCCTTTTTCAAATGCTCTTCAACAGCAAACGCAGGCGGATACATTCTGCTGACAACATCCGAGGTTTCGGGATATCTTTCATCATGACACACTCCCTCGTAATGAACAGGCCTGTCGGGGTCAAGCTCCTTAAATTTATCTGACATATGCTTTATGACAAGGCCGCCGAAAGACTCATTTCCGCACGACCACATCAGAATAGCGGGATGATTTTTGTCCCTCTGATAACAGGAATTCACTCTGTCCAAAAGCATGGGCTCCCATTTGAGATCGTCGCACGGAATGACCTCACTCATATGCTCCTTTGCATTAAATATGCACCAGGTTCCGTGAGTTTCCATGTTGTTCTCGGCTATCATATATATTCCGTACCGGTCGCACAAATCATAAATTCTCACATCATCGGGATAGTGCGAGGTTCTGATGGCATTGATATTGTTCTGCTTCATGGTAACAATATCCTGCAGAATTTCCTCGTCCGTAACAGCGCGTCCGCTTCTCGCTGAAAATTCATGCCTGTTTACGCCCTTAAACACTATGCGCCTGCCGTTCAGAAGCAGGATTCCGTTTTTGATTACAAATTCTCTGAATCCTACACTGTTCGTTACCTTCTCAACAGGATTTCCGTTTTCATCGAGAACGGTGACCGTCAGTTCATAAAGATTGGGCTTTTCGGCGCTCCACAGCCTTACCTTCTTTATATTGCAGGACAGCTCCGTCACGGGCTTTGCCTCCGATAAATCAGTGGCAACAGTCTTTGCTCCGTCCCTCAGTTCGGCTCTGACGCTGTACTTTTCGTCCTTCGTTCCGGACAGCTTTACCTCTGCATCAAACAGTCCGTTCCTGTATTCTTTGTCCGGTACCGCCCTGATTTTAACATCCTCTATGTGTACCTTCGGACAGCTGTAAATGTACACACTTCTGTATATTCCGGAGAATCTGAAGAAATCCTGATCCTCGCACCAGCTTCCCACTACCCACTTGAATACCTGTACCGCAAGCTTGTTTTCCCCGGCACGCACATACTCTGTAATGTCAAAGTCCGAAGGATTGAAGCTGTTGGTCATATATCCGACATATATACCGTTCAGCCATACGGCTCCCGCACTTTCAACTCCCTGAAACGAAATTCTGATATTCTCCCCAAGCATTTTCCCGGGAATATTGAAATATTTCACATATGTTCCCACCGGGTTGAACTTCTCGGGTACCTCTCCGAGTCCGACCTTTTCAACCGAATCCCAGGGATATGCGGTATTTGTGTAATGAGGCTTATCGTAGCCCTGCATCTGAATATGTCCGGGTACCTTAATCTTGTCCCAGTACCTGCAGTCGCATTCATCCTTCTCAAAATTCACGGGTGCAAGCTCATGGTTTTTTGCATACGTAAAGTTCCATACCCCGTCCAGATATAAGAACCTGTTTGATTTCCAGCCGCATTCCGTCATAACTTCGGTGTTCATTTCCGCATGAGCATCAAGCCTGTTCTGTTCAAATGTATATGAATCCTTTGTAACGTCAAAATCAAACCTGTCAATTCTTTTCTTAATTTTCATTTTCCCCATAATCCTTTCCCGCCAATCACAGATCGGCATATCACTGATTGCATTGTGTAACCTTCTCACGGGATGCCACCGGTTGCATCACATATCCTTCTCGCGGGATGCCACCGACTGCATCACATATCCTTCTCGCAGGATACCACCGATTGCATCACATATCCATCTCACGGGATATCACCGACTGCATCATATATTCTTCTCGCGGAATGCCACCGGTTGCATCACATATCCTTCTCACGGGATGCCACCGGATGCATCACATATCCTTCTCATGGGATACCACCGGTTCACCACGACACATATTACGGAATGTTAATTTTTAACTGCGGCACCGCAAAGTCAGGATGCTCACCCGACCACCCGGTCTGAGGCATGCATGAAATCATGTCCACATCTTCCTGTTCAAGCCTTATGTCAAAAACATCCAGATTCGAAATCATCCGTTCCTTTGAGGAAGCCTTCACAAGCGGCATGATACCTCTCTGAAGCAGATAAACCAGACATATCTGCGATACCGTCTTTCCGTATTTGTGTGCTGTTGACTCCAGTAACTCATTGTTCAGTACCGCACCTCTTGCCAACGGACTCCAAGCCTGAATCAGAATTCCGTTTTCGCGGCATTTAGCTGTCGTGTACTCCTGCAAATATCCCGGATGAAGCTCAAGCTGATTTATTTCCGGCTTAAATCCGTTCTGATACAGGGCCTCCAGATGATGTGCCAGAAAATTGCTTGTTCCTATATGCCTGATTACGCCTTCTTCTCTGAGCTCCGTCAGCGCCCGCATCGTATCAGTGTCAGTTTTTTTCCATTCCGTATCGTTGTAGCTCTCCCTCGGCCAGTGTATAAAGTACGCATCAAGATAATCTGTTCCGAGTCTTTCGAGCGATCTGTAGCAGGCTTCCTTTGCCCCCGTATAGCCTCTTTCGTTTATCCAGAGCTTTGACGCAATAAACAGTCCGTTTCTTTCAATACCGCTTTGCTTTATCGCACCTGCAAGTGCTTCCTCGGTATAGTAAAACGATGCTGTGTCAAAATACCTGTACCCTGCCTCGATTGCACTCTCAAGAATTGTCGCCTTCTCCTCATCATTTTTGCCCGGCAAATAACAGCCAAAGCCAATCTTTTCATTTGTAATCATACTGTCCACCCAATCCTTTTGTTAATCACCGAATGCTGTCTTTTTTACATCTATCATTTTTAAGCAAAACACCAATTGCTCCCTTTTACCGTTTTATCGGTCAACTTTTTTAGGATTTGTTTTGTATATACCGAATACTGTCTTTTTTTCAGTCCTTGCCGGCTGTCTTTCGTTTTTCCGGTAAATACCAAATAATTTTCCATCAGCCTTTTTCTGTCTTCCTGCTGACAACCGATTTCCCGTACCATTTTTTAGTCCGCCAGTGACACATAACTATAATGCCACGGATGCATTCATCCGCCGCCGTTCCGGCAAACACACCCGCTACACCGATTCCCGCAACGATTCCAAGTGTATAACCGACAGTCGCCCCGAGTCCCCACATGGTTATCAGACCGACAATAAGCGGATACAGATAAGCACCTGCTGCCTTCAGACTGCTTACAAAGGTCATGTTCAGGCAACGTCCTATTTCGATAAACACGTCAACCATCATAATATAGAAACCCAGACGTATTATCTCTTCATTGTCGGTAAAAATATGAAGCGTAAACCGGCAAAGCAGCCAGTTTGTTACCGCAAGTCCCACCGTTATCGGCATGGACAGCTTCAGCGTCTGAAACACCCTTCTGTAAGCCTGTTCGTCCTTTCCCGCACCAACCAGATGACCGGTAATAATCTGCGTGGCCATCGCACACGCATTTGAAAATACCATAGCAAACGATATCAGCGAATTGCAGTACACTCTTGCATTTACCGCATCATTTCCCATAGTATTGATAAATGACAGCAGCACCATCTGATACAGACTGTATGAAAAATTCTCTCCCGCCGAGGGAAGCCCAATCTTTATCATCTGCACAAGATTGTCTTTTGGAAACGGTCTGAGCATTTTCAGGGATATGCGACCGATATTCTTTTTATAGAAAAAAATCACCGCAATCGTGAGCGCAACAACTCTCGCAACTACCGTTGAAATGGCAACGCCCGCCACACCGAGATTTAAGAACTTCAATGGTCCGTAAAGGAACAGATAATTTCCGACAATATTTATCAGATTGATAATTATTGAGATGTACATTCCTATCTTGGCATATCCGTTGCATCTCAGAATTTGAAGCATTACGTTATAGCATGCCTGAATAAAGAGACCGCCACCGACAATTTCTATATATGTCAGTGCATCCGGCAGCATTTCGGCAGACACATTCAGCAGTGACATCAAAACCCGCTCCGACAGTACCAGCGCAGTGCAGAGTACAATTCCGAACACAAGATTAATAATAAGTGCCAGTGTGTATATTTTGTCCATCTCGCTGTACTTCTTCGCACCGAGATACTGCGCAACAACTACCGACGTCGCAGTTGCGATAATATTAAACATAATGATGATAAGCATCATTATCTGATTGGCATTTCCGACCGCTCCTACCGAATTCTCCGAGTATCTGCTCAGCATCACGGTGTCTATGTTGTTCAGCAGGATGTTCAGAAAAAGCTCCAGAAACATCGGTCCCGCTATCATGAGAAGCGGTGTTTTCTCGTCTATTACCCTTGTGGTTCCTTTTTTTGATAAACTCATATTTCTTCCTTCTTTACGATTCTTTTGCAGTCTCCGCAGACGCCTGTCTTCTGCGAAGCCTGTGGCTTTTCGGCGCGAAAAACACAAATTCGGTTACTGTTCGCAATCCGTGCAAAGCCAATTCATAATACTCATTATATATGCGTTTATCAATGTACTTTCTTTTGCTGTATTTGATTTATGTTGCTATTCACAGTCGGGTAACAATGAACGAAAAACCGAAGCCTGCTACATCGCTCCGTTGAAATAGTGTCCGTTTGTATACTTCAGGTTCATTATTTCAGTCGGCATGGTGTACCGGTCGTTCTGGAACACCGAGGTGAAATTATCCATGACAAGCTTTACCTCCGATGAAGTTTCCATGGTAAAATCTGCTCTGAATCTTCTTACCCCGGTATTCATTACTGCCGCCGGCTTGTCCAGAATATTGGTAACCGCTGAATTGTATATAATGTTGTAACAAAAAACACACTCCTGAACCGCCGTAAACATAAAGCCTTTTTCGTCCGTCAGCCTGATAACCCTGCATAAATCCGAGGCTTCCGACCGATTCTTTTCTGCTCCGGCAGACAGCTTTTCTCCGGCAGCCATTTTTTCTGCCCATACTGACAATTTTTCTGCTCCTGCAGACCGTTTTTCTGCTCCTGCAGACAGCTTTTCTTCAACAACCATTTTTTCTACCCGTACTGACAATTTTTCTGCTCCGGCAGACTGTTTTATTACCGGATCCGACTGCTTCTCTGCTTCGGCAGCCTCTTCCGAATTCATTTTGCAAATTCCGAATGCATTTTTATTCAGGCACTGTGCCGATATCATGACCGGAAGCAAACCGTAAACAACAATTTCCCCACTGCTACCTTTATAGCCTGTTTCGGCTATTTCCTTCAGGGTAATTTCCTGCGGAAATGCATACCCGGTGCCTGTCTCCGAAGCAGCTGCACTGTTCATTGCATAAATATTGTAATCTGTCCTGTAATCCGCACCAAGCTTTTTTAGTACCGCGATGCTTTCATAATTTCGTGCAACAAATCCATAATCACGATATTTGGTACAGAAACTGATTAACCGTTCAGTCATATTCGACCTGCAGATAAACGGAAGTCCGAAACGCAGTCTGACGTTTTTGCCGTCTGCCTTCCCGGCGTTTGCATCCCGGACAAGCCTTACCGCTTCATCAGCTTCTTTTTCCGAGAAAGAATATATGTTGTAATACACCTCTGAAACGCTGTCATTCTTCAATACTTCGGACAGCTGTGAGACAGTTCTGACGGTTGCAACGAACACATAGCTGTCACTTTTTTCCGAATGACTCATATCATCGTTCCCATAAATACGTGACTTCGCATTTTCTCCGGGATTCGCTGTTGCGTCCTGTCCGTTTATATCGGCAGTGTCCTCGCTTTTGTCTCCGGCTTCTCCGGTTATATCATCACCCGGACGTTTCCATGTCGAAATTATCCCTTCAGCAAGCTTTTCAACAGCATCCCTTCGAAGTCTGTTCAATTCACCGACCGGTATAAATATGTCATCGTCAATGTTTACCGTTATTTCACCGGGTTCAAAATCAGTTTCACCAAGCTTAGCCAGCTGTCTTTCAATCTTTTCGGCCGTCATCGGAGCGTTCTGAGCCTGTTCTGTTACGTTTCCGTATACTACGGCGGTTTTTCCGCCATTCGCGGTAGTCCCCGTTGTCTCTGCCGCCCGGATTTCAAGACACGAACTGCTGCCTTTTCTCGCAGTAAACACAATGTCAGCTCTCACTTTTGTATCCCGCTCTATATATTTTTCACGAAGCTCCGATATTTCTGAAGCGTTCTTTGTTCGAAAAACAGTCATCCCCTTTGCCGCGGGTCTGTCTTTCATGGTTATCACCGACACCGTTCTGCCCTTTTCGGCCGCATCACCGACAGTATACTCAAACACACCTTTACCGTTTTCGCTCCGTATTTCAAGTACGTCCCCTTTTCCAATAGCAGATGTCAGAACGAAATCGGCACGTCTCCCGGATATTCCTGCCACGAAGCCTACCTCAACACCGCTGTGATTCGGCCTCTTCATGCTCATCATATCCTGCCCGTTCCGCGAAAACAGATAACCGTTATTGAAACCGCCTCTGTTGTACAGTTCGCGCAGGAAATCCATTTTCTGTTCCATGTACCTTTGTCCTGTCGGCGACTCGTATTTTTGTCTGTAAGCATCACTTCCCAGGCTGTAATACTCATCGATAAACTCCCTGTAAACAGAGACTACTCCTGCGCAGTATTCCGGATTTTTCATTCTTCCTTCGATTTTAAACGAATCAATACCTGCTTCAATCATCGCATTAATATACGGAAGTGCACACATGTCCTTCGGTGACAGAAAATATCCGCTGCATTCCTGGCTCTTTTCAGATTCTCCATTCGCATTTTCCATAGAAGCTCTGTACATTCTCCTGCAGGGCTGGGCGCAACGTCCTCTGTTTCCGCTTCTGCCGCCCGCCATACTGCTTAAAAGACACTGCCCCGAATAACAGAAACACAGTGCTCCGTGAATAAACACCTCCAGTTCGACATCGGTGCCCTCCCGCAGCTTTTTCAGTTCCTCAAGTGAAAGCTCTCGTGCGGGAACCACACGGGTAATGCCATACCCTCTGTCTATCAGCTCATTCACACCGTCTGACGCAGTAATTGTTGCCTGTGTGCTGACATGAATCGGAAGCCCGGGAAATTTTTCGGTAATGTATCTCATTACTCCCGTATCCTGAACTATTACCGCATCCAGTCCCGCACGATACAACGGTTCTATAAATTCAAAAAGACAGTCATACAATTCTCTCTCTTTGAGAAGTGTATTAACTGTCATATACAGCTTTCTGCCACGCAGATGACAATATTCTATTGCTTTTATCATCCCTTCTTCATCGGGATTGTCTGCATATGCACGGGCACCGAATCTCGTTCCGCCCATATAAACCGCATCCGCTCCGGCATTTATCGCCGCTCTCATGGCGTCAAACGAACCGGCAGGTGCCAGCAGTTCTACTTTTTTCGTTCCTGTCATATAATATAGCCTTAACCGTTAGCAGAATCACAGATCTGTCCGTGGTGAAAAGCCGCAAACGGTTCTCCTCCTGTTAATAACCGGCTTTATACTCTCAACCGATTATTCTTTCACTGATTTTTTTTCACTGATTTTTTTCACTGATTATTTTTTCACTGATTCTTCTTTCACTGATTCTTATTTCTGTGCTGTACACTCCGCACCACAGCCTGTATCACGCCTTGTCGTTCCTGCTTCTTTTTCTTTCGGCTGACAGCTCAGTTTCCAGTCTGACATTCTTCTTCTGTTCTTCTATATTAAGCTCCTTCTGCTTTTCAATTTCAGCCTGTGCATTTTCAAGCTTTGCCTGCAGATTCATAATTTCATGCTTAAGCGAATATATCTCATTACTCTTGGAATCACTGTCTGCCTCGGATTCCTCGTATTTATTTTTTATCTTAAAATACTCATCCGCAAGATTTATCTCCAAAAATAGGGACTTTGTCTCATTGTCCAGATTCTTGTATACATCGGACTGCTTCATCTCTGAGATTTTACTGTTAAGGAATGAAGCTATCTTCTGAAGGTACTCCTCATTTTCAAATCCGGTAAGTCTGTACTGCTTATTGTTTATAATAACCTCGGTATCATTTCGCCTGTTCATATTTCTCATATATCAATTATCCTCCGGATAACATAAAATGTATAGTCTCCATGACTTCTGACCTTGTTATCATGATAATGAATACGCGAAAAAATGTCAACCTTATATGGAAATTTTCATCCATTTTCCGGACTTAAATCTCCATTGAGTGAGAATAAGTCGACAAAGCTGATCGCATACCACTCCGTACCATACACCTATAATTCCGAAATCAAGTATGTAAGCAAAAAGGTACGATGTCAGAGGTCTGATACACGTAACACTTATTATCGACGCAATTGTCGTGAATCTGACATCGCCCGCTCCTCTCAGGCAGCCCATGTAAATAACCTGTGCTACCTGCATCAGTACTATGAATATCATTATTCTCATGATATGCACACCGATTCCGATTGTAGCCGGGTCTTCAAAATACAGGCCGAAAAACCATCCTCCGAGTATCAGATAAAGAATCGACAGGACTATAGATATCAGATTTCCCATTCGCTGGCACAAAGTTCCGTATCTTTTTGCAAGCTCCGGAAGGTTCTGCCCCAGGCTCTGCCCAATCAGGGTAACTGCCGCCACCTGCATTCCGTCTCCGAACGAAAACGACAGCGACATTACATTCATCCCGACCTGATGTGCCGCAAATGCCTGTGTTCCGAGCTTTGCCGCCATAACCGACACAGACATAAAGCCGATTCGCAGAAATATCTGCTCAACAAATACATTAGACGACAGGGCGAAAATCTGCTTCATGGTTTTCATCGATGCCCGGCACTTCATCTTTATACTGTACTGAACACTGACGAAGCTCTTTTTGTCAAAAAGAGAAAGAATGCTCATGATGCACGCCACAACAGTTCCAAGCACGGTTGCTATGGCTGCTCCCTGTATGCCAAGTTTCGGGAAGCCCAGGCGACCGTTTATCAACAGATAATTAAATATAATATTCACAATGTTTGACACAAGATTTGTTCTGAGAGCTATCTTTGTATTTCCGCTTCCACGTTGTGCCGCGTTTATCACCAGCGATATCATGCTGAAAATAATGCCACCCATAATTATTCTGAAATATGCGGTGGCGGCTTCATGCGTGTCCTCCTCTGAACCCGACAGGGTGATGATCGGATCCGCCAGCAGTACGCAGAGTGCGCTTACGATAAGTCCCGCAACAATCGTGAACATTATGGCTGTTTTCATGATTCTGCAAGCGTCAGCCTGCTCTCCCTGACCTTTACGTCGCGCAACCAGAGCCGATACCGCAACATTGGTGGCTATAAACATCGCAAGCCCAATAAATTTCGGCTGCGTAGTCAGTCCTACCGCAGCAACCGCAAATTCCCCAAGCTCACTTACCATCATTGAATCCACTATGCCTACCACGGCCACAAAAAAAGACTCTAAAACCGCCGGCCATGCAACCTTAAGAGTCCGCTTTATATTTTCCCTGTTATTCTCTATAAAAGCGCCGATATTCAAACTTTCTTCGCCTCTTTCCTATTTTTTACAGTTCGCTGCCGGGGCAATGCTTTTCTAAGCAATAACCCCGCATCTTCAGTCCCGTTCTTTGCTCAGTTCCAGGCTGTAAAACCGTATCTTCAGTCCCGTTCTATGCTCAGTTCCTGGCTGTAAAACCGTATCTTCAGCCCTGTTCTATGCTCAGTTCCTGGCTGTAAAACCGTATCTTCAGCCCTGTTCTTTGCTCAGTTCCTGGCTGTAAAACCGTGTCTTCAGCCCTGTTCTTTGCTCAGTTCCTGGCTGTAAAACCGTGTCTTTCAGTCCCGATCTTTGCTCGGTTATAAACTGAGTAATCAACTTTAATATATTTTCGGACGAACTGTGAACAGAATTTCCTGTCAACCACTCTGACAAGACTATCATAAATATGTAACAGTATGCAATAGTTTTTCTTGACTATTTTGTCCTTTGAATTTATCATGATACAGGGTACATTTGCAGAAAACTCATTTATTTCAAGCCTGAATGATGTTTTTCTGATTTTGACCGCAATATCACAGGAAAGGAGTGGCGTTCCACAGAATCTATTGGGACGCACATTATTATGAAACTCTGGGGCGGAAGATTTACTGGTGCAGAAAATGAACTTGTTGACAAATATAATTCATCGATTACCTTTGACAGCCGTTTCTGGCGGCAGGATATAAAGGGATCAATTGCTCACGCAACCATGCTCGGCAAACAGGGAATCGTGTCAGCCGAAGAAGCCAAACAGATAGTTTCCGGTTTAAAGGCGATATATGAGGATATTGAAACCGGCAAACTTGATATCGACATGACTGCAGAAGACATCCACAGCTTCGTTGAAGCCACTCTCACCGAGCGTATCGGCAATGCCGGCAAAAAGCTTCACACCGGTCGAAGCCGTAACGACCAGGTTGCGCTTGACATGCGACTTTATACAAGAGATATCGTCGACGAGGTAGACTCAAGATTAAAGGATCTTCTCACAACAATTTACAATGTCATGAAAGAAAATACCGACACCTACATGCCCGGTTTTACACATCTTCAGAAGGCACAGCCCATCACTCTGGCTCATCACCTCGGAGCATACTTTGAATTTTTCAAACGTGACCGTGAACGTCTCGCCGATGCAAAAGAAAGACTTAATTTCTGTCCGCTCGGTTCAGGTGCATTAGCAGGTACAACTTATCCGCTGGACCGCGAAATGACTGCATCTCTTCTCGGATTTACCGGTCCCGTTGAGAACTCCATTGACGGTGTTGCTGACAGAGATTATCTGATAGAACTTCTTTCGGATTTTTCCATGATTATGATGCACCTGTCACGCTTCAGTGAGGAAATCATCATTTGGAACACCAACGAATACCGATTTGTTGAAATTTCAGATGCCTACTCTACCGGAAGCAGTATCATGCCGCAGAAAAAGAATCCGGACATTGCTGAGCTTGTAAGGGGCAAAACCGGACGTGTATATGGTTCACTTACCACTCTGCTCACCGCACTTAAAGGTCTGCCGCTTGCTTACAACAAGGATCTTCAGGAGGACAAGGAAGCCTTCTTCGATGCCGTTGATACGGTTATGGATTCAATCGTTCTTTTTAACGGAATGCTTGCTACGCTTACCTTCAACAACGATATCATGGAAGCAAGTGCGAAGAATGGTTTCACCAATGCCACAGACGCAGCCGATTATCTTGTGACAAACGGTGTCCCCTTCCGTGATGCGCATGGCATTATCGGACGTCTCGTTCTGTACGCAATCGATAAAAAATGTGCACTTGACGATCTTTCGATTGATGAATTCAGGCAGTTCTCGCCCGCATTTAACGAGGATGTATATGAGGCCATTTCCTTAAAAACCTGCGTTGAAAAGAGAAATACCATTGGTGCTCCCGGAAAGATTGCCATGGAACGTATGCTGAAGAAATGTGAAAGCTATCTCAATGCGTAAACTAAGAAAGCATGTCGCTTGCGACATGCTGCGCCGCTTTTGCGTCGCGTCAGCAACAAATTACCGTTGCAAAAGCGTGCGCATCCTCGCGGAGTGTTTTTACTTTATAGAACGCATTTTCAATAAAGTAAAAAAAGATGGGATTATAATCCGTTATAACCCCATCTTTTTTCATAAAAATATCCATTGCACCGTCAAACAGCGGCACAACTTGTGATGAAATTTCTGCCTTCTTTCGCACTATGCTAATTAATTTTTAATTTCTGTTCTTCCCAGTTACATTTTCTCAATCCAAAATATGCTTGACCGTTGCAGACATTTCGATTAATCCTGATGTTCTGCTGTTTCGGTTACCGGTTCTTTGAAGGTTCTTCAGCCTCGGTTACCGGCTTTTTGAAGGTTCTTCAGCCTCGGTTGTCAACTTTTTGAAGGTTCTTCAGCCTCGGTTCCGGTTTGAATCTGTTTTCAAGCGCTGACATCAGCCTGTTTATCACAACCGAAGCTGCCACCGTAATTGCTAATACAAACAGATTTGTAATCAGCCTGTTTTTGGTTATTCCGAACAACTTTGTTATCAGAAATTTGCCTGCAACCATCTGGAAAAAATAAATCTCAAGCGTTATTTTCCCGAACCTTTCAATAATTCCGGCACGAACTTTTCCAAATATCAAGTCGGTCAGCATAATTATTCCTATCGTGGCCGGAATACCCGTCAGATAAAAAATATCGTCAAACGGCTTCGAAATACGGTTCATGTAGCCGAACCGATATAGTATGAAAAATCCTGACGCAACCAGAAAAATACTCAGAATTAACCGAACTCTTGCAGGTATTCTGCCCTCAATTGCAGCCATATATGCCCCCGCTGCAATTATCGGGATTCTAAACAAAAAATTTCCCATTCCCTGGGGTAAGCCCAGTACTCCAAGCAAAAGCACGGTAAGTACTGCCCAGACTGCCATTGCAAGAATGCCTGTCATCACAGGTTTTTTAAGTCCTATTCTGTATATCGGCGGAAATAGTACATAGACCGCCATTAACGACGGAATAAACCATAAAAGCTCGCCCAGCAACCACGCAACGATAAACAACGGCAAAAGCTTTACCAGGCGGTTTATCAGGAAACTGCAATAATCCTCTACCGGACGGATTGCCATCGTGTATGCTGAAATAAAGAAAAATATATCTACTCCAATATATCCTGTTGCTATCAGAAACCGTTCAATATTTCCCGCTGTCGAACCATAAGAAAACACCGGAATCCATAAATGAAAGAGAAGAATCGGTATTGCCGCAATCGCAGCAATATATCTTTTTGTTTTTCTAATATTCATAGTCAGTCACCCTGTATAAAATGTGTCCGCATGACTACTCTGTAAATGATTTTTTATTACTATTCACAGTCTGGTGGTATCGAACGCAAGACCGTGAACAGTAACATTTTTTTACTGCTTTATGTCTGTATAAAAATCAATTACAAACCAGCCGTGTCCCCTTTCCCGTTCAGAACACTTACTTCTCCGTCATTCATTTCGGTTGTCAAAGCTTTAAAGTTTTCCAGAAGCTTTTCTGTGGTATCCTCAAAGGACATAACCAGCATGACATAATGATCGGAATATGCTACCTTGACTGTTTCCGCCGATACACAAAGCCATTTTCTGATATTTGCATTTTCTGCGATTGTCTCTGCAAGCTTTTGAGTATTGTCATCATTGCATTTAATAACAACCAGAGAATGTGCCGTAACATTTACAAGCGCATCTGCCGCATACGCGGAATATTCACTGTTGTAGGGTGCAAACGCAAAGAATTCAAAGTTTTTTTCACCAAGAGGAATCGCCTCATAAGCCGGAACATCTGCATTCTCGCACAGCCTGTCAATCAGAACATCAACCGCTATTTCCTGAAACATTCCGTTCCCGGTGGTTTCGCTTCCGTTCCCGGTGGTTTCGCTTCCATTCCCGGTGGTTCCGCTTCCGTTCCCGGTGGTTCCACTTCCGTTTTCAACACTTCCGCTTCCCGTGCTTTCGTTTCCGATGCCTGTGCTGCCCGGATTTTCGTTAGTTTTGTTTCCGCATCCCATAATAATAAATGTCACAGCAATCAGACTGATAATAAGTAATATTGTTTTTTTCATATATATTTCGTCCTTTCCAAAGACTTTATCTGTCTTTGCACTTTAGACGAGAAATAAATATGTCCGGTTCCATTGTCCGGTAATATTATCCTCAAAACCGTGAAACCGGCGCCTGTCCCGTATTTACCGTCGCTTAACTGTAAAAATGACAAAAACATTTTTACTTTATAGGACGCAATTTCCTATAAAATAAAAAAATCCCCGGTTCATGCGAACCGGGGGTTAACATTCAAAACTTAATCATTCTTTTTTCTGCGGCGATTACGACGCTTGGCTACTGTCAGTTCTTCTTCGTCATCGTTGATTTCAATAAGTTCCTTGTTTACAAGGGACTCTTTGTTAAGGAATCTCACATCATTTCCAAAACGAACCTCAATGAGCTTTACATCCGAATTATCATAAACTTCACCCTCACCATAAACAACATGAGTAATGATGTCGTGCTCCTGAAGTCTGTCAATAGCTACCTTGAGCGCTTTCTTTGTATCTGTTTCTTTACTGAGTGATGCGAGAATGTCTTCTTCATCGTTCATCTCATTTGTATAATATACTTCCTTGCGTGCAGGGCTGACATAAGATTCATCTTCTTCAGAACGTCTGATTTCAGGTCTGCGTCTTCCGCCATTTGCATTGCCGTTTCCTTCCTGCTCATATTTTCTGATACGGTCAACCTTTCTGGACGAATGAACAGTGTTCCTCCTGTTCTTCTGCTTAATGCTGAGGAAAACAAAGCCAGCAATAAACAGAACAGCAATAATAACAACTATGATAATTGCTTTCTTGATGGTAGATGCCGAATTTCCTTCGCTTTCATCATTATTGTTGAGATTGAAAAGTGAACGTGTAGGCGGCGGCGTGGCCGTAGCTATCTCAACAAGTGTAGGAGTGGGCTTCGGCGTAGCTGTAGGTGTGGGAATCGGTGAAGGAGTAATCGGATTTGAATCCTTGTTGACGAAATCATTTCTGACATATCCCTCGTATTCTTTTCCGTCCTTTGCGAAGCTGATTTTGTACCATTTTACTCCGGTACTGTCCACAGCATCCTCCAGAACAACAAGCTCAAGTTTTGCGACAAGCTGCACGGCCTCTTTACTCTCATCAAAAAGTCTATCATACTCCGTGCCGGGACCGGTACGCACATTTACTCCCGAACTTTTTGCCGTTCCTGCATAATGTACCCACTCATCTTCCGCAGATACATTTATCGGTGAAAACATACTCATGCACAAAAACACAAGCAGCATCGTCAGTGCAAGTCTGACACCCCTGCTGATAAATCCCGACTTATTATCTGATTTAATCATATTCTTCTCCAAATTATTGATTTCTTGCAGCTTTCAGACAAACACAACCGGCAAGAAACATATTGCCCGCGACATGCTGCACAGCTTTTGCGTCTCAACACATCGTTTTGTCCAAAAACACTGCATATATTATACAGAAATAATTTCAATAAGTCAAGGCTGTACAAAACACATTTCGGTAACCTGCGTTACCATGTTACTATTCACTGTCCGGCCAAAAACATTCATAAAGCAGACTACAAATCATTTAATTCTATTGCCGAAAAACCCTGTTTACCGGACATTAATTTAATATCACCTGAAAAACCTGTTTTCGAAAACAGACATAAATCATCACAGGCAATTCCTGCGGATTCCAGAATATCCATACATTTTCTGTAATCGGACATATCAGTCTGTCTGTCATCAAAAAAACAAAATGCCGCCAACCTGTGTCTTTCATCATCGCAGGCAATCAAATCCGCAACACCCATTTTCCCGAACCATGTTCGAAATGAATTGTACCTGTATGTCAGCATGCCTCTTTTCGACACAATTTCCAGATATTCTCTGGCCACTCCCGCAAAACAGTCTCTGACAAATCTGTCCATATCAGGAAGAACATACCTGTCAAACAGCTTCTCTCCCGCACCCTGTTCAATCAGCTCAGTATGCGGATAAATAAATGCATAATAAAAATATATCAGTCTGTCTTTTATTTTATATATTCCCTTCTGAGTATTCTCATAATGCTTAACATTAACCGAATAAACCTTCTCCACTATATCCATTTCAATCAGGTTTTTAAGATATACGCTGATTTTGGCACGTGAAAAGCCTGTCCCCGCGTAAATATCATTCAGCTTGTTACAGCCCGCAGCCAGACAGCCGAGTATTGAATTGTATGCCGCAAGCTCTCTCAGCTCCGACTTCAGTATCAGCTCAGTTTCATTTATCAAAGGACCTTCGTTGTCAAGAAAAAGGGCTACGATATTTTGCTTTACACTCTTTTCCCTGTCCCACATTCGCAGGTATCTCGGAACACCTCCGAGACAGCTTCTCATCACAACAAGGTCACTGCTGGACAAATCAGGGAAAAACTCCACCGTCTCCCTGAACGAAATCTCCGTAAGCCGTATAATTCCCGTCAGCTTCTTTTTAATGATCGGTACGTCATTTGCCATCCTGTTTTCAACCCATGAAATTGACGATGACACAAGAATAATCATTATTCTGCCGTCCAGCTCCGGCGATTCGAGAAGCTCCGTGATTCGCCTGTTTATCCCCTCAACCGCACAAAGCTGATACTCATCTGCAATAAGTATCAGCTTCTCATTTCCGCGATATCCGCTTATTTCTTTGGTGGCTTCGATGAATCTTTCAGTCTGTGCCTCATCCGTCATCACGCCGGCACGGAAATAGCAGTATGCCTTGTCCTTTGTAAATTCCAGACAAAGCGCAGTCTTCCCTGTGCCGCGTCTTCCGTAAAGCAACAGAAGATTATTTCTGCTGCTCTGATAAAGGCTCTCAAGCTGTTTTCTTTCTTCCCGTCGACCTGTAAACATACATACCCCTTACATCTTTTCCGGTGCGGTAATTCCCAAGAATCCTATATTTTTATCGAGTACTGCCAAAGTCAGACAAATCAATGCTATCCATCTCTTCTGCTTTGCCTTGTCCTCTTCTGCCACAATCCTGTTCTCGTGGTAGAAAGTGTTGAAAAGATCGGAAAGCTGGTATATAAATGCACATACCTTATGAGGAGCAAGCTCAGCTGCAGCCTGTGAAAAACTGTTAGAAAAGTCAGCTATTGCAAGCTTCAGCTTTCTCTCGGAATCACAGCTTTCAGCACCGCTTCCGTCAGCAATTCTGTACTCGCCGTTTCTGACACATGCCTTGACATCCTCAACAGTCATCGAATTCGACGATGCATATTTTTCCAGAATCGACTTGATTCTGACCATTGTATAAAGAATGTAAGGACCTGTGTTTCCTTCAAATGCCGTAAACTTCTCAATATCAAAGTTGTAATCCTTTGTAGCCTGGTTTGACAAATCACCGTATTTAAGTGCCGCAAGGCCAACCTTTTTGGAAATATCGTTTATCTCTTCCTCGGTAAGCTCACGTCCGGCCATCTTTTCACGAACATTATCGGCAATGTCACGAACAAGATACTCCAGACGAAGCACTCCGCCGTCTCTTGTCTTAAAGGGCTTTCCATCCGAGCCGTTCATTGTGCCGTTTCCAACAAAGAACAGTCCTGTCTCGTCTCTCACAATGCCTGCTTTTCTGGCTGTTCTGAATACCTGCTCAAAATGAAGTCCCTGACGCTTGTCAACTACGTAAATAACTTCATCGGGCTTATAAAGCTTCTCTCTCTCAACAAGAGTGGCAAGATCGGTAGATGCATAAATAGCCGCTCCGTCCGACTTTATCAGAATACAGGGGGGCATCTCCTTTGTGTCTGTTTCCTCTTTTACATCCACTACAACTGCGCCCTCGCTCAAATGGGCAATTCCACGCGCCTTCATGTCTTCTACCATCGGTACAATATACTGATCGGCATCGGATTCACCCTTCCAGAGTTCAAAATGAACATCCAGATTATCATAATTCTTCTTTAAGTCAACCTTTGATACTTCAAGAATATGCTTCCAAAGTGCGCGATATCCTCTTCTTCCCGCCTGCAGCTCAGCTGTTGCGGTTCTGGCCTCTTCCTTATATGCCTCATCCTCTTTGGAAATCTTGCTTGCATACGGATATATCTCCTCAAGATCGGCAATCGTAAACGGTGCTTCTTCGGGATATTCACCGGTAAAGCTTTCATCAAAATAGGGAAACTCCGGCTTTCTCTTCTTTAATTCGGTAATAATAAGTCCCATCGGAAGGCCCCAGTCGCCAAGATGAACATCACCGATGGCATTGTATCCGTCAAAAGCAAGGATTCTCTTTATGCTTTCACCTATAATGGCCGGACGAAGATGTCCCACGTGAAGCGGCTTTGCGACATTTGCTCCGCCGTAATCAATTACCGCTGTCTTTCCTTCGCTTCTGCGCTCCACACCAAGTCTTTCGGTGTCCTCACTCATCTTCTGAAGATACTCATCAATTACAGAATCTTTAAGTACAATATTGATAAATCCGGGATTTACTACCTCGCACACCTGCATGCTTTCATCGTTTCCGATAATAGCAAGCACTTCATTAGCAATGACTGCCGGTGCTTTTTTATACTGCTTGGCTCCCGCCATGGCTCCGTTACACTGGAACTGACAAAGATCCGGTCTGTTTGACACAGAACAGCGTCCAAGTTTTGACTCATAACCTGCTTTTTCAAATGCTGCACTGAACTTATCAGTAAGCATCTCCAATAAATTTTTCAAATCGAAATTCCTCCTGAATTTTTCTCTATACAATGATTACGGCATCAAAAAATACTAACGCCTATTGATAACTTCTATACGATACCCAGCAGCAAAGCTGCAAATCTGAAATATATTATCAGTGACAGAGCATCAACGATTGTTGTAATGAACGGACTTGCCATAACTGCCGGGTCAAACCCGATTTTTTTTGCAATCATGGGAAGTGAACAGCCCACAATCTTTGCAACAAGTACTGTCACTACAAGTGTAAGACACACAACAAGTGCGACCTTAATTTCCACTCTGTCAATCAGCAGAAGTTTTAGAAAATTTGTCACTGCAAGCGTAGCTCCGACAAGTAACGATACTCGCGCTTCCTTCCATACGGTAGCCGGAAGGTCCTTAAAATCAAGCTCGTCCAGTGACAGGGCACGGATAATCGATACGCTTGCCTGACTCCCGGCATTTCCGCCGGTATCCATCAGCATCGGAATAAACGACGTAAGTACTATATATGTACTCAGTGCGTCTTCAAAATGGGTGATAATCATTCCCGTAAAAGTAGCTGAAATCATCAGCAGCAAAAGCCATGGAATTCTTTTCTTCCAGGTCTCAAATACACCCGTTTTACTGTACGGCATATCCGAAGGACGGATAGCCGCCATTTTTTCGATATCCTCTGTAGCCTCTTCCTGAAGGATATCCACGATATCATCGACCGTGATAATTCCTACCAGACGGTTTTCACTGTCCGTAACCGGCATGGCTGAAAAGTCATATTTCTGGAAATCTCTGGCTACATCCTCCTGGTCGGTAAGCGTATTAACTGATATAACGTTCTCAGTCATTATGTCGCCGACCTCTGTCTCCGGATTGCTCAGCAAAAGAGCACGCAGGGTGACCGTTCCAAGAAGCTTTCTGTCCCTGTCAAGGACATAACATATATTGATTGTTTCCTTGTCTATTCCGTCACGTCTGATTTTGTCAATGGCCTCCGTAACCTTCAAATGAAGCTTCAATGCTTCATATTCCGTTGTCATGAGGCTTCCTGCGGAACTGTCCGGGTAACGCAGAAGCTGGTTTATTGTGCTTCTTGTCTCCGGACTCGTTTTGGCCAGCAGTCTGGTCACTACATTTGCCGGCATCTCATCGAAAAGGTCTGCCGCATCATCGACATACATGTTCTCAATGATATTTGCGGCCTCACCCTCGGTAAATGTAAGAAGCATGGACTGCTGCACATCAATCGGCAGGTAGGCAAATACGTCCGCCGCAATGTTTTTGGGCAGAACTCTGAAAAATGAGAGCATCTCCTTCTCATCCAAATCTTCCAGAACCGAAGCAACATCGGCCTCGTTCATTTCTGCCGCAGCCATTTTGAACTGCTTATACGACTTTTGTTCTATCAGATCCCGAAGTATCTCAACCTGAGATACTTCCTTTTCTTCCATTCCGACTTCTTCTGACATGATCAAAGTCCTCCTTATTAAGTTTTATGGTACGTTCTCGGGGCGGCACATCTGTTGTGCCACAATAACTGCTGCATCGTCTACTGTCCGGACTGTCTGTACTCATAAAACCACCACCTTTCACAAGGAATTCTTCGGCTCACGCCACCTAATGATTTTACACCTACCCTTCCTTTTTTACAACACTTTTTTCTTTATTGATTTTGACCTCTTTTACATTATTATTTTTGCAGTATCTTTTTTTGCTGTATTTTACCTGTCGTCCCATTTTTACTTCTTATTTTTGCAGCATCTTTTTCTTTACTGATTTTTGTGCAGCTTCTTTTTTACAGCCTTATTCCGGCAGTACCTTTTTCTTTATTGACTTTTACGATTCTTTCTCATATAATAATACAAATGTAAAATTGTGTTCAGGCGCGCACATATGTACCGTCGCCTATTGATACAGGCATTTCTTCGCGCATTACGCGGTTGACGTTCCTGTATTTCAAAATTATTTTAAGGAGTGTGATTGTATTGGAGCCCGGAGACGCGGCACAGCTTATCATTATTGTTGTTTTACTGCTTTTATCAGCCTTTTTCTCATCGGCTGAAACATCGTTTACCTGTCTGAACAAAATCAGAATCAAATCGATGGCTGATGAGGGTTCAAAAAAAGCAGCTCTTGTTCTGTCATTAATCGACAGACAGGACAAATTTCTAAGTACAATTCTTATCGGAAACAATCTGGTAAACATAGGAGCCTCCTCACTTACCACAACTTTTGTCATCAGACTGTTCGGAAATACCGCAGTCGGAATTGCCACCGGTGTACTGACACTGCTGGTACTGCTTTTCGGAGAAATAACGCCAAAGACTTTTGCGTCCATGTATGCCGAAAAAATGGCCTTTATTTATGCTCCGTTCATCAATCTTCTGATGCTTCTTTTTACTCCGCTGACCTTTTTAATTTCAAAAATGTCACATGGAATTATGTTTATTCTGAGAATAGACCCGTCAAAAAATAAGCAGCAGATGACCGAAAACGAGCTTCTCACAATAGTCGATGCCAGTGTTGAAGACGGTGTCATAGAGTCCGAAGAAAAGGATATGATTACGAATGTTGTGGATTTCGGCGATACCCTCGCAAAAGATGTAATGGTTCCCGCCATCAATATGGAATGCGTTCCCGTAGACATCACCTATGAAGAACTGATAAAGAAATTCTCAGACACTCAGTATTCAAGAATGCCCGTATATAACGAGTCAAGAGACAATATCACCGGTATTATCTGGGCAAAAGACCTTCTTGTAAAGTACAACGGAAACAGCGCAGAATTCGATATCCGAAAAATAATGCGTGAACCCTTCTTCACGTATGAGTTTAAAAAGACAAATGAACTGATGAGTGAACTGAAGGCAAAATATAAATCAATTGCCATTGTTCTCGACGAGTACGGCGCAACAGCAGGACTTATCACCATTGAAGATCTGATAGAGGAAATAGTCGGTGAAATACGTGATGAAACCGATCTCGATGAGGTCGATTCGGTAAAGAGTATTTCAGACACAGTCTTTGAAGCCACAGGTATTGCCACTCTTGACAACATCAATGATATCTGCGGACTGGACATACATTCCGACGATTACGATTCTATCGCCGGTCACGTCATACACCTGCTGAACCATCTTCCGAAAGCAGGCGAATCAGTCACCGACGACAATATCACATACACGGTTCTTTCCACCGGAAGAAACCGTATCACAAAAGTCAGAATTGAAAAAAACTAAAATCTGTTATATTTATTCTTATGCTTGTGTTTTTCTTTCTTGACGCTTACAGGCTGCTCCGCTTCATCCTCACGTCTGCGGTTCATAAAGTAAATAAAGCGGTCTATCGCATCCAGTATATCGGCGAACTCCTCCCTTGGAGCTTCGTCGATATATTTTGTTAAAATCTCATTTTCCTTCTCGCCCTTATATTTGCCATAGAAGATGTCAAAAAGGTTATGACCGCGTACATAGGTCTTTATTGTTTCCATATTTCTCTTTATATCTTCTTTGGACTTTATCACAAGCCCCGTCGCCTCGCGCATATGCTTCACGCTTCCAAGCTTGCACAAATACGTTTTAAATTTTGAGAGAAGGATATTATAGAACTCCTCTTCCGTTTTTACCACACCTATTTTTGCCATAATTTTCGGATTCAGGAAATAGTTTTCGAATGAATAATACTTCAGAATGAGAACATTTTTCGGCGTAATACGCGGAAGATTTCCCGCATCCTCTCTCGATCTGTCGCTGTAATATGAGCAAAGCTGCTTAACCAGCGACTCCGGTCTTTTTCCGTCACTATCCCTAATCATCAGGAACTGATCCTTCAGGTAAAGCTGATTAATATATTTAAGATTTGCATAAGTTTTAATATTGGTGCAGCTGTTCGTAGAAATAATCGATATGCGCTGCAGCGTACCATCCTCGTTGTAAACTTCCGAATAATACTTTTTAAGAAGCATGGGAAGCCTGTTGCCATCCTGCTTTCCTTCAACGATAAACACGAAATTAACATTCATCAGATCACTTGCCGAATAGCCGAGATCATCCAGAATTCTGTTGATATCGCTCTCCCGTGCAATACTGGTATGATATTCCTCATCAAGAACTACCTGATGTATCTGACGAGAATTAAAGTTAAATATCATATTCGGCGAATGTGTTGAAAACACTACCTGGTTTTTATTAGAAAGCCTGTACAAAATCTCACTGGCTGTCTTCTGAAGCTGAGGATGGAGATAGATTTCAGGATCTTCTATCATAAAAACACTTGATATATTTGCATTTTCATCCACATATGCTTCAAGCAGTGAGAGAATATATATGCTTTTTGCACCTGCACTCAGCGTGAATACCGAATCCTCACTGTATCTGTCCCTGTTCATAACAACCGTATCAAGTCTGAACAGATCATCCGTGTTCAGGTTTGATACAAACCTGATATTCTGATTTCTACCACTGTTACGCATATAATAAGAGTTTAGCTTTTCCATGAAATCATCCATATTCAGGCGTATCATCTTATATTCGAGCAGCTTTACCGACTCCTGAATTGACATTTCGTCGGGAGTCTTTTTCTTTATTTCTTCAATACAGTTAAAACAGTTATTGCAGGGTCTTGACTCATCATAAATGCAGATTTTTTCTTTTATTGCAGTAAGTGTTTCTTTTGTCTGAGCCAGAAAAATATCATCCTGAATCTGTGAAATATTGCGAGATACATCAATAAAATGAACCTTCGGGAACACCTTTTTAATAAACTCATTGTTTTTGTTTATTCCGTCCGAATAACGAACCTCCAGATTGGTATCCACAACAAAAGAAAATGACAGTGTCCCACCGAAATCATTTTCTTCCGGTTTCGTATATTCCAGATATTCAGAATCTTCGCTTATCTCCCCTCTCGTAAAGGTCGGAAGCAGTTTACAGAATTCGTCATACCACATATCAAAGCTTTTGTATCTGCTGACTACACCTTTTGCATGAAATGCCGTGATATCCTCATTTGTCAATTCCAGATTCACGGCAATTTCGATGTTCCTGGACGGGTTGTTAAAATCCGTACGCCTGATTTCATAATTTCCGGCCACAGCAAGAATTGCATGAAGTATTGTGGTTTTACCGGTACTGTTCTTTCCAACAACAATAAATGCATTATCAATTTTGTCTATATTAAGTTCCTTAATCGTTTTAAAGTTTTTAATCAATAGCGAAGTTATTTTCATAAATACCTTCTTTCTCTACCTGACGTTTCTGACATGGCAGTATTGCTATAGCTTTCTTGTTTTGGTTTTGTTTTTGTTTTGGTTTTGTTTTGGTTTTGTTTTGCTTTTGTTTTGGTTTTGGTTTGGTTTTGGTTTGATTTTGATTGTTCGTTTGGCCTGTTTGGATGTGGTTTGGCTTGAGCCGAAGAGGCACAAAATCTCTGTAGGATTTACGCCATCCGGAAATCGATCTCCGCCGGAATCGGATATTTCCGGAACGCCTCGTCCGCCGGAACGTCCGCCAGCTCCCGTCCTTCGTCCCGCGCGATCTTCGCCCGGTACAGATCCGCCCAGACCGCCGAGGTCGATACCTCGCCTTCCCGGATGTCCGATACCTCCGGCGCCGAAAGCAGAAGCGCTTCCGCTTCGTCGATCCGCCC
>JAZLIK010000064.1:0-25106 GCA_045617345.1 Lachnospiraceae bacterium
CTCTGTATATTTCATTATTTTATATATTGTATTACTCTATATATTTCATCATTTTATATATTGTATTACTCTATATATTTCATTATTTTATATATTATATTGCTCTGTATATTTTATTATTTTATATATTGTATTACTCTATACAGCCGGTTACTCTGCATATTGGATTTTTGCAAGTACAATCGCACGTATGCCATAAACACCTATATCATATTATAGGCCGTCAGGTCAGCGGTTATGCTTATTAATGTAGTCCATAACATCGAACTTCCAGCTTCCGCGGTGCGCCTTCTTCCAGTTATTCGCATATTCGCCGGTGCCTCCGAAGCCTGTCTGCGTATTCAGATAATCAAGAATCTTGTCCTCATCTGTCTGCATCTCAACAAAACCCCGAACGTTCGAATTGAAGTATTCGTTGCCGTAGAAAAATGCTGTCTCACCCTTAGGGCTTTCAACAACCACAAAGTTGTTGAACCTGATAATAACTACGCCGCTTGTATGCAGCTCCATTGATGTCTTGTTTGCGTAGCTGTACCAGAAGTCCGACGCCTCGCATTCGCCGAAAGCCTTGTTAATGATGTACTGGTTCATCCATGCACTGTATCTTTCCTGATATACAGCTTCAAGTCCATAACGCATCATCACCTGGTTAAACTGCTCAGAGCCTCTCGGACCGGTAAGAGGAATAAATTTTCCTACCAGCTGAACAAACTTACGCAGCTGAACCGTATCCAAATGCTGAACGATGTTCGCCATCAGCTTTAAAAGCATATCGTCGCTGAACTCCTGTGCTGTCTCGACGAGCTTTTCCGGACCCATATTTCTGTAATCGTCCGTATCGCAGACAACAACAAAGAACACCATACATCTGTTGTAAAGGCGGGTTCCGCTCAGCACACCGATGCTTTCGAGTGCCTGAGGATATCCCTGTCCCGTCTTTGACGTAACAGCTGTGGCCTCCTTGTTCATAAGCTCGCCTATTGTATTGTCTCTGAATGCATCCATGACGCGCTTCGCATCCATCTTGTAACGCTGCTTGTACAGCTCAGCAAATTCAGTGCTTTCGCTCAGCTGTGCATACAGTGGCATCATGGCCGGGGAGCCGTAATACTCCTGACATCCCCTGTATAATTCTATTGCCATCTCCTCACTCATTTCTTCTGTGAGAATAACGGAATACTTTTCTACGTATCCGGCTGCGTCAGCACACTTCTGCTCGTCCTGATCCGCATCCTTAACTTTTCTGAACATATATTTTACAAGCAGTTTTTTCTCCTGCTCGGTCAGACAGAAGCCTATACCTCTGAGCTCTTTCGCTTCCATTTTGGCAAGCTTTACGAAGAGCAGGGCACAGTCGCCTTCACTGCGTTCAGCCTGACTGGCCTTGGCATTGATTCTGTCTTCCCTCTGCTTTTTGATAGTCTCTACTGCCTGTGCAAGTGCTGTAGGTTCGTACATGGCAATCCTTTCTCTGACCGTCTCCGTCTGTTCTGTTATTCCCGTCCGCAATCTGCCCAAATCATATTTGCTCAACTGTTTTCCGTTTCCGTCAGCAGTCTGCCCAAATCATATTTAGCTCAACTGTTTTCCGTTCCCGTCCGCAGTCTGCCCAAATCATATTTGCGCAACTGTTTTCCGTTCCCGTCCGAAATCTGCCCAAATCATATTTAGTTCAACTGTTTTCCGTTCCCGTCCGCAGTCTCTTCAAAATATACTTAGTGTAACCGCTTTACTGCGTTTCAGAACATTTGGAGTAAAATAAATCGCGATTTTGTTATCAGACAATTCCTCTAAGTGCCTTGGGAAGTCTTTCAGCCGCAGAATTAACCTCTTCGGCGGTCTTGCCCAGTGTAACGGCAACTTCAGCAAGCTGCTTGTCCAATACCGCAAATATATCGTTGATGGTCTTTGTAAGATTCTCCTCGAAAGAAGGCAACTGAATCTTCATGCTGTCTGCAACCTCGTTGAGTGCAGTTGTATATGTTGTCATGGACTTTGCCGATCTGCTCATCTGTGAAAGCAGTGCCTCTGAGTTCTTGTTGATCTCCTCGTCTGCCTTGACATAATTCTCTGCCCATGAAGTCTGATGCTGTTCGAGAATTTCCTTCTGCTCTCTGGTATGATCGTCCAAATGCTTGAGTACGGCAGTAAGCTCTTCCAGGTTGCCTGCCTGTCCCTCGGAAATGTTCTTGAGACTTGAAGAGATACTCTCGTAAATGCCCTTGAGCTCCTCTGTAGTCTCCGATGTGATTCCCTTCATCTTGTCCGAAATGCCAACCGTAATGTCCTTCATGCCTGCTGATGCATCGTTTACTGCATTCTTCATCTCGGTTGCAGCCTTCGTAATAGCCTCGTTCAGTGCGGAAGTAGCGGCCCTCATCTCTGCAAGTACGGCGCCCTGTGCTTCCGAAGTCTCCTTCATGGCTCTGATAGCTTCCTTTATGCTGTCAACCAGTTCTGCCTCTTTTGCTATGCTTTCACGCTGAAGTCTGGCATTTTCAAGTGCTGCAGCGTTCATCTCGCCAAAGGTTGTCTTGGTCTCGTTCTCAAGGCAGTCCATAAATGCTCTGGTCATCTGACCTACCGAATCTGCCTGGCGCTCGTTTGCCGAGTCGAGCGACTTTTTAACATTTGCCGCAAATACGGTAAATACGGGTGCGAGCGCATCGCTTATGCTACGCGATACTGTCTCCGAAACGCCCTGTACAATTCCTTCTACCATCTGCTGTGCTGCTTTTTTATCATCACTAAAAAGTGCCATGTTACCCCTCCTAAAGATTCTTGATATTTTCTCTGCATATCATTCTATACGATTAGTACGAAAATTTCAAGTTTCAAACGCATATTTAATCAATTCTTTATAAATCGTGATTTATTAACGTGAATGTATCATTGTGTTGCAGTAATGCTGACAGGATTTTAAATTCGATTACTCCAATCAAAAGATACGATTCACACTCAAGTGATAACAGGAAAGCATGTCGCTTGCGACATGCTGCGCCGCTTTTGCGTCGCGTCAGCGGCAAAAACCGAAAGCAAAAGCGTGCGCATCCTCGCGGAGCGTTGTTTACTTTATAGGACGCAATTTCCTATAAAGTAAACAAAAGCCATACCCACCATGGGATATGACTTATTCGGTTAACTGCTGATGCTTACTTATCAGGATATCTGCAACCTGTCGTTTTCCCCTGCTTCGGAACGATATTAACCATAAACGCAAAATATGGGCAGCAAATGTCAATTTGTTTATTGAAGCCTTCGGACAAATCAACTATAATAAATCAACGTTCGTACACAGAACAAGTCGCGGTCGGTCATTCTCCGGCAGCCCGTCGGCTGTAATTGTAAAATGACTGCTTTTTACAGTTTACCGGTTGTAAGCAATCATTCTCCGGCAGCCCGTTGGCTGTAAATATAAAATGACTGTTTTTTACATTTTATCGGTTGTAAGTAATCATTTTCCGGCGGCTCATCGGCTGCAATGCACTACCGTTTCAGAACTTCAAATACGAAAGGCAGGAATCTATCATGGAAAATATGGACCAGTACGATTATGATGTAAAAGAAAACGAGGAACGCCCTCAAATACCTTTTACACTGAATTTCAAGACCATTACCGCAGTTATGCAGAATACACAGGACAGTCTGAAGGAATGGGATGACAAATACCCGAAATACAACCTCATCGGTCTCCTGGCGGGTATTCTCGGCATTGCTGCCATCCTTATCTGCTTCACCTACAAAGCACTGGTAGTAGCAACGCTTCCCATGCTTTTCTTTTACTTTCTTGCATGGCGCAGTGTATTTAAAACCTGGAAGCAGTGCGGTTATTCAAAGGCTGCTTTTATCATCCCTTCAATAATTACCGTATGTGCGGCCGCAGTAGCCGGTTACTTTGTACAGGGAATCATTTTCTGATTGGCAGATGAGCGTACCTTTATGATTCTTCCGGGGTACCATTCACTGTCGGGTGATAATGAACTCAAGGCCGAAGCCTGCTTCAGGGCTTGCGGGCATTAGCATCCGACTATGAATAATAACTCTTCCGGAGCATAAGATAACATAAGCCCGGGAAAGTTGCTTTAAGTTTACAAAAGTGTAAACTCAAGGCAGCTCTCCCGGGCTTTTTACGTATCACAAGCTGTCTGTTCACGCACTGTCTGCGTTGCTGTTATTTACCGCTCACAACCGCACTGTCTGCGTTGCCGTTATTTACCGCTCACAAACGTACTGTCTGCGTTACCTTCTATTTACCTCATACAACCGTACCGTCTGCGATACCTTTATTTACCGCTCACAACCGTACTGTCTGCGTTACCTTCTATTTGCCTCATACAACCGTACTGTCTGCGATACCTTTATTTACCCCTTACAACCGCACTGTCTCTGATAATCTTCTCTGCCTTCGCATTAAGCAGCGGTGCATCAACATAATTATATATTTCTGCCTCCGTCGCAACCTCGTAAACTTCCTCTTCGCTTTCAAAGCCATAATTATCAAAGAAAATCTCTTCAAATGCCTGCTGACGCTCGTCTTCTGTCAGTGTGATATTCTCAGCCTTTATAATTTCAGCCAGAGCGTAATTATACTTGACGGAAAACTCACTCTCCTCATACACAAGCGACTTGTACTCTTCCTCTGAGTAACCGTAGTACATCTGATAATATGAAGCTGCGTCCATGCCCATATTCGCCTGGCATATCTCATCATAATACTGCAGATAATACTCATAATCGTCATTAACAGCCTTATCAATGTCTCCGCCGAATTCACAGTTATTTACGAGCAGTTCCGCAAGCTGGTAATAGATATCATCCTCTGCCATATTTTCATAATCGTCCTGAAGGCTCTTACGAACATATTCCCTGTACTCGTCGACAGTACTGCAATCGGTCTTTTCAGCCACAAGTTCATCTGTAAGTTCAACATTCTTGTATTTGTACAGCCAGTTAATTGTAATAGTGAACACTACATCTTTTCCTGCAAGCTCCTCATAATAATCCTCGGGGAATGTCAGCGGAAGTTCAAAGGTTTCACCAACGCTGTGGCCGATCATTCCTTCCTCGAAGCCCGAAATCATTGCGCCTTCGCCAACCATGATGTCCATTTCATCAATAGTGCACCCGTCATACTGAACGCCGTCCACTACACCTGTGCATGAGAAATTGAGTTCGCTGTACAGCTCAACCTTACCCTTCTTTTTCTTGGAACGTACTGCGTTTTCCTGAACAAACTCATTAATCATTTCTTCAACTTCTTCGTCAGTCACTTCGGTACCTGTATAATCTACCTCAAGACCTTTATACTGTCCGAGTGTGGTTATTACGTGATAACCGTCTGCAGCCGCAGTGCCGTCATCACCGGTCTGCGTACCATTGCCGGTGTCATCGCCTGTCAGTGTGTCATTCCCGTCATCGGAACCGGCCGTGCCTGTACCTGTCTGTGTATTGTCTGCCGAGTTTGCATCAACTATGACATCTGTGCTTCCTGTCTTCCCGGTCGCATTGTTTTTACCCGAATCCGAACTGTTTGAATCATTTCCGGATGCAATCCTGTCACCCTTTGATTCTTTATCGTCTTTTACATTTTTGTCGTTCTTTGCCGACTTTTTAACATTTTCGGCATCTTCACCCTTAATAAATGCTACAACTGCGTCAAATGCATTGGTTTCCTCGTTTGCCCTGCCGTCATCAATCATGGACGATCTGATAACAAGCGAAGCTCCTACCACTACGATTCCGAGAATCAGAATCGCAACCAGAATCTTCATAAAAACTATGCCGGGTGTATTTTTCTTCTTTGCCTTTGCCGCTGTCCCGTTTGCGCCGTTCTGCGGCATGGGCTGAGGCTGTGAATATGCCTGCTGAGCACCTGCTCCGGTGTTCTGCATTCCGCTCTGATAACCGTTTCCTGCCTCCTGCGACTGCATTCCGTTCCGGTAGCCGTTTCCTGCCTCCTGCGACTGCATTCCGCTCCGGTAACCGTTTCCTGCCTCCTGCGACTGCATTCCGCTCCGGTAGCCGGTTTCTGTGTTCTGTGGCTGTGAATCAGCACCGGTATTTGCGTCCGGCCAACCGGTCCGATCATTCATGTCTGTTCCCGGATTATTAAATTCATCACTCATAATGCTCTCCAATCAATATATACTTTCCCGTCATACGGTATCCGCATCACCGCTGTGAGCCGTAATGCTCCGCCGTTTGTCCGGTTTTGTTTTGAATCGTTACTGTGAATAAGTAACTGCAATCATGCAGTATTATAGCATACCGCTGTCAAATATAAAAGATAAATTTTGACAGGCTGTGAATAACCTGTCCAACTGTGAATGCCCTTGGGGCAGTCTTTAACGACAAGCTTTGTACGTCGACGTCGCTATTTGATTACAGTTTTCTCCAAACTTCCGTCATTTTCCGGTAAATACAGTCAAAACCGCATTTGCAGCCACTGAAGTAAGTCTTGACTGCCACTGTATTCCGTGACATAATTTTACTGGGTTTTTGTGTATAGCTGTTGTTTGCAGTAACACGTCACCGTTTTTCGGGCAGAGGCTTCACGATGTCCGCGACGTAATACGAGGATTTTATGATTACTAACAGACTTTACTCTTTACATTACATTTCCGGAATTCCCTACCTGCTGCCCTGCGGTCAGCTGATAGCAGATCACTTTCGCGGAATGAAACTGAACGATACAGGTATTTTTATATGGAACCGTTATGCCGCGGGAGACACGAATATTGACGAAATCACACAGGCATGTATGTCGGCTTTTTCTATTCCCGACAGTGACTATAATGATATTCGCGCCGATGTTAAAGCATTTACAAATGAACTGGTCGCAAACCACGTTCTTATCGATGCTGATACCTCCGTCCCCTGTTTCATGACTGCCGGTGCGGATTCTGTTCCCAAACAATGCAAAACCGACAGCGCGGATTCTGTTCCCAAACAATGCAAAGCCGACGGTACGGATTCCGTTCCCGAACATTGCAAAGCCGACGGTACGGATTCCGTTCCCGACCAATGCAAAGCCGACGGTGCGAATTCCGTTCCCGAACATTGCAAAGCCGACGATGCGGATTCCGTTCCCGAACATTGCAAAGCCGACGGCACAAATTCCTCTGCCGGCCGCTGCAATACCACCGATGCGGATTCATGCCCGGATTTCGGTATCTATGACAGCCATGACATTACGTATGAAATACACCGTAGAAGTAAAGATATTTTCTTAAATTCAAAAAACGACACAGCGGAATCAGATATGCAGCTTCACCTGCTTGAGATTGCCGGCATAAAGCTTTCAATATCCGGACCGGAGGGCACATATGCCCCTGAGTTTATTCCCTTTGAGAGCTCCGCAGACAGCTTCGCTTCGGACATTTCAATCAGCATATACACCGACTGCGACAGTTCAGAGCCTCACGGCTCGCCTGCTTCGAAATTACCGGATTATCCGGATTCACCCGCTCCCGTACCGGTCATTCTTAACCGGGAACTGAAAATATACGAGGCCGGGCAATATTATTCATTTGATTTTCCTTCGTCAAAAAAAATAAATTCGGCAATAATGTCAAAGGATGGAACAAAAATATCCATTTTCTGTGACAAACCCGACGAATATGATATAAAAAATGACGATGATATATACAAAAAAATGCGTGAGCATAAAGAATACATAAGAAATGACGCATCCGAAGGAATATCTTCCATTTTTCCGGAGGCTCCGGTTCCGCGTCTGAAGGATGATATTTTCCATGCAATCCGACTTTTCTTCCTTTACGGTGCTCACCGCAAAGGAATGCTGATGCTGCATTCGTCGTCAATACTCTATCGTGACAGGGCATGGCTGTTTTCCGCCTCCTCCGGCATCGGCAAATCAACACACACCGGTCTCTGGCACAGCCTTTTCGGTACTCCCGTTCTGAACGGTGACTTAAATCTGTTCACATTCAGGGACGAAGTTCCGGTTATCATGGGGACTCCCTGGTGCGGAACCTCCGGAATATGCGATCCCGGAACCTACCGCCTCGGCGGAATCATCATGTTAAAACGGGCCGTACACGATTATACGGAGCTGCTTGCTCCCGACAGCCAGCGTCTGCTCATACTGCAGCGCCTGATTTCACCTGCCTGGAATGAGCTTCAGATAAAGCTAAGCCTTAATATTATTGACCGCACAGCCGACTCTGTTCTCTGCTGCCGGTTAAACTGCACCAAAAACGAAAATGCCGCCATATGCATGAAAGAACGCATTGATCACTATCTTACCGAGGGCACATACAATGGACATAATACGAATCTCAATTAACGAAGCGAAGGTCGGAATGCTTATAGCCGATGACATCTATAACAGCTCAAATCAGCTCATTTTTCCGGCCGACGCCAGACTTACGGAGAAAGCCATTACCAGAATGAGATTTCATTCTATCCCATATTTGCGAATATACATCGAGGATGATTCCGAAGAAAAAGAGGAAGCACCTGTCATTACTGCGCCCGCCGATATAAGATTTTTTGAAAAGCTGCGTGAAACCGAGGAATTCGCCACCTTCAACGAGGCCTTCACCGAGGTCGCTTCAACCATTGAAAGTGAGCTGAACAATATAGTCCGCCTGAAATCCGATACCCACAGTGAGACGCTTCTCACCGGTGTTCGTCGCATTCTCGATTCCTGCCGAACCGGAATTCAGGTTTTTGACCTTCTTCACTGTACACGTAATTACGATGAAATAGTATTTGCCCATTCGCTGAATGTAGCGCTTATCAGCGCAGTTCTGGGGCGCTGGCTGTCTTTTCCCGAGGATGAAATCAGTCTTCTGATCAAAGCCGCCATCTATCACGACATAGGCAAGCTCGTTATCCCGCAGGATATTGTTGAAAAAGCAGGTCCTCTTACAGAGCATGAGACAATCACAATGAGAAGCCATACAATGCGTGGCTACAACATCCTGAAGAACCTTTCTCTCGATAAGCGGGTAAAGCTTGCAGCCATGATGCATCACGAGCGTTGCGACGGTTCCGGCTACCCTCTCGGAGTCAAAGCCGACCAGATTGACAGATTTTCCAAAATCATCTCCATCGCGGATGTATACGAAGCCATGACCGCACCCAGGAAATACCGTAGTGCCCGCTGTCCCTTCGCTGCCGTAAAGATATTTGAATCGAGCGGACTTGCCCTGTATGATACAAAATATCTCATGACCTTTCTTGAGCACATTACCCAGTGCTACATCGGTTACAGGGTCCGCCTGTCAAACGGCACCATCGGTACCATCGTCTACATAAACAGGCAGTATTACTCGCGTCCCATGATTCAGGTCGGCAACGAATACCTCGACCTGTCCAGAATATCCGGACTGGAAATCATAGAAATCCTATAAAGAAAAGACCACATTAAGCCGAAACCCGTTGAGCAGGCATTTGCCCAACGGTTTTTTTATGTTTTTTTATTTTCATACCTGACTCAGTTTGCAGTTTCTTATTTGCATACCCGACTCAGTTTGCAGTTTTCTATTTTCATACCTGACTCAGTTTGCAGTTTTTTATTTGCATACCCGACTCAGTTTACAGGATTTTCTTCGTTTCATCCACAAAAGTTTTGGCCTCGACCAGTCCCACTCCGGTTGTTTTGCGTACCAGCTTAACCGCTTCAACATCCATGTCACGCTTAACCAGCTGGCGAACCATCTCGGCATCCTCATCAGTCAGTTTTTTTAACTGTTCTCCGGGGTAAGCATCGACTTTTTTATACTGTAAGTATACAAATCCTGTGTTTATCAGATTTATCAGTACAAGCATCCCGGCCAGAACAAACGTAAATGTCCTGTTCCCGGGCCGATCGATCAGCGCAAATACAATGGTCAAAACTCCGCATAATATACCGATTACTGAAAAAATCAAGCCTTTCTTTTTAATTTTCATTTGAGTTTCATTTGTCGCTGCAATACTTCTGTTCATCGCTTCTGTCATATCCGGATTCTCCTTTAGCATAGTGTCGAGAGAATAACCGTAGTTATCACTTATTTTGATCAGAGTAAGTAAATCCGGATAACTCTTTTCATTCTCCCAGTTTGAAACTGTCTGACGGGTTACATTAAAAATTTTCGCAAATTCTTCCTGAGTAAGATTATTATTTTTTCTAATCTCAACAATAATTTGTCCTAACTTCATTTTGAGGTCCTCCTTAGTTACGATTTTATTCTGCACAAAACTGTGAAAATATCAAGCAAGTGATGTTTTACATTGTCTTTTCGGGTGCGCAAATTTGCTTTTACATCCTGTAAAACAGGCAGTTTCGCGCACTTACTCCGTCCGTAAAACGACAAATACTGTTACGGGTGATACAGGAGTCTCACTTCATTTTTAAGTTGTTTATCGCCGGCGTAAAGAAACTGTTACGTCATTATCTACGTTACCGTGCACCGCGATTGAAAACATTCATAAAACGCGCCCGACAAAATAAACATGCTTTTGACACATGTATCATACCGGCGCAGTTTCTATTATATCTGAATGTAAGCTCATTGCCAACAGGGTTTTGTGCAATTTTTATTTTTCATATATATTTTGCAAAAACAGTTGACAAACACATAAATTTCCTGTATAATAGCAAGTAACAAGGAATTATTGAAGAAATTCTGCAGTGATATTTTATGTATGTCTTTACAATCACTTCAAACGACCCTGTTAATTTATGAGAATTAAGGAGGAACGGCTTATGGAAAACAAAGATTCAGATAAGGACTTTGAAATTAGTGATGATGAGTTAACTGATGTTAACGGTGGTACATTTGCCCCAAAAGACGTGGAAAGAATTGAAGAACTCTATAATTTATTTAAAGAAAAATATCCAGAAGAAGAACAACAGTCAATAATCGACTCTATATACGAATATCTTCAAAAAGATCCAGATAACGCATATACCTATAATCAGATCTTAGCGGCGGTATCAGGTATGCTCTAAAAGGATATAAGTATATCAACTTTGCCCTGATTCTGCATGTTATGTACCAATTTAATTATTTGGTGGAGAAGCCTTCACGGCTTTTTCACCTTTTTTACTTTGTAGGACGTAATTTTCTATAAAGCATAAAATTTAAGGGCAAGGATTTTTCACTCCTTGCCCTTATTGCATAGTTTTTCTCCCGTTGCTCATCTGTGCAAAGGAAAAACATCACCCGGCAAAACGATTCATACTTATTTTGCAAATCTGAGTATTCTGTTTGCAAACTTGAATTCGCTTACCCACAGGTTCATTCCATCGTAACCGATCGCCTTGGGCATCGTAATGGTATCTATCGTACTGGCAGCAATAGGGGGTCTATTACATCTCCGCCTTCTTTGCCTAAGAGGTCACGGAAGGAATAGCTGCCGGTACCGTTTCCGAGAATAGCTTCCGGCACTTTACCGGCCAAAGCATCATCAACACTCTTCCAGGCAAGAACACGGTTACCGCTCAAATCCGAGAATGCAAACAAATCCTCTCCCATAGCCACATCCATCGCACGAATGTCTGAGAATTCATAAGCATTATCAATTTTATATATTTTTCTCATGCCCATATCACTGAAAAGGTATTCTCTTCCAAAGCCTGCTTCGGTAAAATCCTTGTATGCCTTTATTTCAGCTAATCCCGAGGCTTTCTTTGCAGCATCAATATCTGACGTCTTATAGAATCTTATGTAGGAACCTTCTGACATTGAACCGTCATCACGGTAATCAGGAATGACCGCAAGATAGGCCAGTTCATTTCTGTAATCGGCATACAAATCAGCACAAGCAGTGAAAATGCTAAGATAAATTCCGTTATTCCTGTGAATAGCAACTTTCTTTTTTCATTAACTTTCATAGGATGCCTCCTTCACATAAACTTATACACTATATTATCCCAACATTTCGTACTACTCTTTATATTTTTCAATGATTCTGTCTTAACTTACAGATAACAGGTTAATGTAATTCACTCTTTTCCTCAAGATATGTTTCCTTAAGCAAGTCCCTGGATTGATAATACAATGCTGAATTAAAATTCATTATCCCCTTACTGAGTTTCGATTCATACACATTAATTAATGTTTCCATTAAATCATCTGTATTAACATCCTGTATCAAACGCGAATAAACATCTCCTATATCCCAATAATCCGGAACCGAATATCTGCAATTTGAAATATTATCATATTTGCCTTTGTATATATTGGCCATTTTGATACATTCATCCGAAATCTTTTCTATGGGCTCGCAATGCAAAACATCAGCATCCTTATATATTCGTGATATTCGTTCCTTACCTATTTTTCGAACAATAGCTGCTCTATCTCTGCATTTTTTTCTGCCAATATATTCTATAAGACTGCAAGTATAGAATAAAGAATTATCCCTCATCTACAACCTCATTTCCTTTTATAAATGTCAATGTTTTCAATGCCTCTGCTGTATGAAAACTAATTTGATGTGTAGGTTTCTTGAACTTAGCCAAATCCCAAAAGGCTTCTCTGCTTATCGTACCATCAATAAAATTCTGAATATAATTATATATTTGATCATCTGCCATTGGCCCCTCAACAATATCATAATTATGTTTTGCACCATTTCGACAAGCTGCAATGAAATCGAGCCACTCCTCAGTCATCTCATCAAATTTCAAAATTTTTAAATTACTGTTAGTATGATACTCATATTCATTGATAATTCCCTTTCCGTCCATTCTTACAGCCCATCTTAACGCTTGCTCTTTATATAGTGTACAATAGAAACCAAAATAAAAATCTTTATTATATTTTGATTTACGGACTTCAGGTTTTTTTATGATTTCCTTACTACCATGAAATATAATCATAGCTAAAACACCTCACCTCTTTTACGCATAATACAACACTTCCCTCAAAAAAGCAAATTACCAAATTATAAAGTTTGCGTCAAGTAACCGCAGGCAGCTTCCTGTTTTTCTTTTCGTGGGCTCTTGTAAATGTCAATATTTAAATGTACAAAAAATGGAAAATAAATTTGTACAATTAATGTCGTTAATCGTCAGCCTCTGGTGGTTCCAGAAGCTGGTGCTTCCCTCTTAGTCTGTATGACGGACCTTTTATTGATATCACCTGGGAATGATGTAACAACCGATCGAGTACAGCATTAGCCAAGGTGGCTGAGCCCAGGAATTCTGCCCATTTCGAAAAGGGCATATTTGTTGTAACAATGGTTATGTTTTCCTTCTCATAGCGCTTTGCTATCAGTTGGAAGAAGATGTTGGCAGTAGCCTGATCTATCGGCATACCAAACACTATTCAAAGCTTTCATCAAAAGAATTAATCCGGGCAATTCGTGCGCGATTTTTTCTTTTCAATTAACTTAGTTATCGCTATAAATATTACTGTGACGAGAACAGCTACTGTTGTTCTCACAGCAAGTTTTTGAATTGCCCCCTCTATAGTGCTCATTCCATGCAATAAATTACTATATAACACAGCTATATAAATCACTGATAAAGCAAGGAAACACTCCCTTTGGATTACCTCATTGTATTTAATGTATCTATACATTAAAAATGCAATTAATAGTAAATTACATGTAAAAAGAATTATCAATTGAAATTTTATAAAAGGACCAACTGAGGACAATTCCATTCCAAAAGGAACATATCCATTAGCTACCATAACGAATATACTCCAGGTCATTATCACAACCCACAGAAAAGATATCAGCGTTATGCCTATTGTAATTTTACCAAACTTACTATTTACCCTTTCCAAAGAAGTATCGCGAGTTTTACTGCAGATTAATACAATTGTAAACGAAAGAGCCATCAGTATTACATAAATAACCATTGATTCATCTGCAAAATAATCTCTTCTTCCCATCGAAGACAAGCCCGAACATATTCCACAAAGAATCACCAGTGAAAACAAACAAATTCCGATTAGCTTTCGTCTTTTTTCTTTTTGTTGTATTTTGGCCACTCGAACAACATCAATTACAGCATCTTCTCCATCTGTTCCCGAATCACCCGTTACAATGTCCTGAATTCGAAGTTCCAATGTTCCCGCGAGATTCTCCAGTATTCCGACATCAGGAAAGCTCTCTCCGTTCTCCCAGCGCGAAATTGCTTTGTTGCTCACTCCGAGCAGGTCTCCCAGCTCACTTTGAGTGTAATTCTTTTTGGTCCTTGCTTCTCTGATTAATATACCCGTTTTAATTTTGTCCATCAGTGCCACCTCCGTTTTTCGGTACCATAATCGTATCAAATCAATTCCGAAACGGCAATCCATTGTAGCGAGAACCACTTTGTAACAAGAAATTTTGCATATAGGAAAGCATGTCGCTTGCGACATGCTGCGCCGCTTTTGCGTCACGTCAGCGACAAAAAACCGAAAGCAAAAGCGTGCGCATCCGATATAATACAAGAAATAGGCTTCGCCTATTTCTTGTTCAGGTATTGAAAAATAATGAGTATAAAGTTTGAATTTGGTTTTAAAAAAAAGAAAAAGATAAGGATTTCAATTTCCTTGAAACCCTTATCAAATCTTTAATCGAGGTGACTGGACTTGAACCAGCGACCTCCACGTCCCTAACGTGGCGCTCTAGCCAAACTGAGCCACACCTCGTTTTCAATTGTAACTGCTAACCTCAAGTGGTTAGTAGAGCTGCTAACCAGATTCGAACTGGTGACCTCATCCTTACCAAGGATGCGCTCTACCTGCTGAGCTATAGCAGCCGAACCAAAGTCCGTGAATTAATATAACACACAATAATTAAAATTGCAAGCACTTTTTTATAAAGTTTCAAAAAAACTTTTTTTGGAGCGTAGTTTTTCAAATTAAATGCAACAAAGTGTTGCATTAACCCTGACGGAAAAAGTGTTGCAGTTACTTTGACGAAAAACAGGCAAAAAAAATAAGCCATATTCACTTTGGAATATGACTTATTTTGGGGTAATTGTTAATATTACTGCTCGGGAAATTGTATCCCTCAAACAGTATATACTCCTAAACTTAAAGCTATTTTTGAGATTCCATCAACTCGATGAAATCTTTTTCGGGTACACCTATCTCATTGGCTGCAATTAAGGTTGTTATAAAACCTTTTTTTGCTAACGAAATAAGGTTCTGAAGGACACCTTGTTCAAAGCCTTCGGAACGAATACTTTCTTCATATACCTTTTCATTAAATTCGGTTAAACACATATCCTTCACCTCCGCTCTGTTCTGAATAAGATAATCCTTAAGAACATCATTGTCGATACAATAATCTACCGCATTATCAATAGCCTGTTCAAAATCTGTTGATACAGCCAATTCCTTAACCTTATTTACGAAGGTAGTATAGTCTCGTAATGGACGGCATTTATCAAGCAATTCCTTGTTAAATCGTTACTATTTACAGCCGGATGATAATGAATGCCCGGATTGAAGCCTGCTTCAGGGCTAATAAATGCGTTTTACATACTGCGAACAGAAGCTGCCATCTCACCGAACAGCGGATCGCAATTAGCCTTCTCCTCAAAAACTGAAGTTTTCAGTACCGATAAGTCCTTCTCCGACTTTATACCATAGACCTTTTCATTGAAAAACTCAATCATCAACGCCATATCCTCTTCTATGACGGCATGACCTTCTTTATGAAAATTAGCTGCCAGATTGTCTGAAAGGCCCAGGAAATCGTAAATTCTCTCTGCTGCCCTGAAACACAGCCACATAGACGGAGCATTAACCCAATCTTCACTGATACATGACGCTATCACAAAATAGTACCGGTCCTTCCGGGCACACAATGCCGGAAGCATATACTGTTCGAGCGGAATCTGCTCCGGAGATTTGTAATCAAGGAATCGGTCATTGAACCACCCGCGTTCAGCATCACTCTGAAGGCAGCTCAACGGCTCATTCTGTCCGTATGTATATAATGCGTCAACACCCTTTGATGAAAAATCATAGGTCTTTCCCTCGGAAAAATACCTGTAAAGAGCCAGACCTCCCGCGCCCGAGCAGGATGGTGCCACCATTTTAAATCTTTTATCGAAGGCGCCGCATACCGCGGTAGCCTTACCCCATCTCGATACACCGGTCACAATAGCATTGTCGGAGTCGATGTCCAGTGACTCGCCCGCACCCGCATAGAGTGCATCAAGAATCTTAGATGCTCCCCATCCCCACGCAGCCAGCACTCCGGTCTGCTCTTCTTCGGCGGTACCGTATGGATAAAGCTCATAGAAGCACCCGTTGTGCTTAATATCATCCGATGCTATAGCGGTCGGATTCATCACTATCACGGCGTAACCGTGCATGTTGGCATACTCAATCGGCTGTATGGGATGCATGCAGATAAAAACGGGACTCTTCTCCGCAATTTTCTGTTTCGGTAAAAAAACTGCGACATCAAACTGCGCGCATCTACCGTTCTTTGAAACCTTTACCGTCATTTTCTTTGCTTCAGGCACTTCCTTCGTTCCAAAAAAAGAAACCAGCACAGCACCCTTATCGGATATCTCATAGTCGATATCCTCACCTGTCCTGATATATCCGTACATTTCGCTCTGATATTCGTTCAGAATTTCATCCGCACGCTCATTCCAGTCCTCTGCACTCAATACTTTTCTGCCATCATTAAATGTAAATGGCTTAGGCCAGTTAATCCCCATAATAACCTCCCAAATCCGTCGTTCTGTTTACCCCCGTCCGTTACTCCTCGCCGGAATAAGCAGAGGCGTTGTTAAGTCTCAAAGTTTGCCGTTCTGTTTACCCCCCGTCCGTTACTCCTTGCAGGAATAAACAGAAACGTTGTTAAGTCTCAAAGTTTGCCGTTCTGTTTACCCCCGTCCCGTCCTCCAGGCTCTGTCGGCTGAGTGCTACAGCCTTCATCGACACTTATAAGCACCGGTTCAGACCGAAAATGCCAGATTAATTTCATCCTTCAGTCTTTGACCGCCTTTTGATTCAACCTTTGTGGATATCTTCAAAGTATAAACCTCACCCTGAGCATACGCCTCCTTAGGCTCAATCTCTATTGTATTTGTATCAGCATTATAACTGATTTTTGTATTCATTTCTTTCCCCGCAGACGTCAGAACAGTCAGGTTCTGGTTGGTTACAGTGGCCGGATTCAGGGGAATATTAAACACTACCTTCCACACAAACACACCGGTTCTGAATTTCAGATCCTGTCTGACCTTTTTATCATACCCGTCTGTAACAGACTTTATCTCCAAATAACTTCCCATATCAGCCTCCCGGTACATTCTGATTATCTACTGCTATTGTTACGATTCACAGCCTGTCTGAAACACATTCATAAACCATGCTTCGTGTTTCTCCGTACATTCATTTTAAAAAGATATTAAGCGGGAATATCTTCCGTTTAAGCTTTGCCCTGATGTCCCTTCTTCTTAATCAGCATCATCACAAGCAGACAGAACAGAACCCCTGCAACGGCTCCCGCACTGTCCAGGCACACATCGCTCAGCTGACCGCTGCGTCCCGGGACAAACAGCTGATGTATTTCATCCGTGCCCGCGTAAACCGTAGTCAACAGCCACGCCATAATATACCTCATTTTAGTATTTCTCAATATTCCTGCAGCCCCGAAAAATAAAGCAGCCAAAAGAGCGTATTCACATGCATGTGCCGTCTTTCTCACCGGATGATCAGCCTTCGCTGCAAATTCAAGCTGCTCGGCTTCTGATTTATCTTCAAAACCCGGTACGAACAGCCGCCCTACAAGCATTCCAACCTTATAGCTGTCCTCTGTAGACTTGTCCGCATCTCTTCCGGACATCACGAAAATAACAGCCATCCAGCAGACCGTCAGAACCGCAAATATATAATTTAATTTTTTCATAAATCTGTTACCCGTTTGTCCACAGTCTGTCCGGAACCATTCATACGTCCTGTCTGTTGATAAATCTGCCGCTTTCAATGTTTTTGGACTAATAGCATATATTCATGACACCGATTCCTCCGTTTGCCTGCATTCTCATTCCGTTTCGTCAAAACCGGATGTTACATCCTTCTCATTACGTTTCGTCGAAACCGGAGAATACATCCTTCTCATTCTGTTTCATCAAAGCCGGAGAATACATCCTTTTCATTCGGTTTCATCAAAACCGGATGCTACATTAACATTCAAATAATCCACGACATTAACATCGTCATAAGTAATCGAAACCTTTATCCTCGCCTGTCCTTCTTTTTTTGCCGTTACCTTTCCGTAACGCAAAACATTCCCGTCCTTAACCTTCAGGCCCTTTTTGGCCACGGACGCCACTTCCCTGTCAGACGAAGAAAAAGTAATCACAGCATACTCCGGAACCTCCGAGTACTTAATATAAAACGTCCCACCCGGCTCAACAACAATGTCTTCCGTTACAACCCTGGTATTTTTATGGTTTTCGTTTGCATAATCAACATACAGTTTTGAACCTACAATAAGGGCAACTACAATAAAAAAACCCATAAATCCTCTGATTTTCTTCATATCTGCCCTCCGTTCGGTATTGTAAGGTTTCACACACGCGTTTATCATATCATAACCGGGTGCGAAAAACAAGATTTCTGAATCGAAAATGCCCGACCGGGGTTACTATTCACAGTCGGGTAATAATAAACGCAAGCCGAGAGCCTGCTCTCGAGCTTGCGTTTATTACTATTTCGATTACGGTGACCGGACAAAACACATGAGATAAGCTTTCAGCTGCGTTATCCTCTTCTTCTCCTGTCCCGAAATGCGGCAACAGTAACACTTACCATATCTATGCACAATGTAACAAACAATAGTAAAATCGCAACCATTACCTCATATTCACTTTTGTCCATAAAAAGTCGGCTGATAATTACCGCTACAATGCATGCGCAAATGTTTATCACAAGATAAGTCCGGGAATCTTTTCCTTCAGGGTGGCTTTCTCCGCATATCCAGGCGGCATATACCATGTTTTTCCTTACACGCCGCCAGATTCGTATCGTAACCAGATTTATCAGAATAAACACGAAGAAAAAAGCCCCATAAGCCAGGCTTGCAAAACGGATATTTGAAACAAAGCTGCCCGTCATTATGTGACCCGAGGAAGTTTCAATAACCTTTATTCCCTGCCTGTCCAGCTCAGCGCTTAAGCGTTCCAGAGATTTCTTCTCAAATATCCTGTAGCGCGAAGAAATCACATATACCCGGTTACAAAGGAGAGCTTTTTCATCGCACGTTCTGAATACAGCCTTTCTCTTTACAGGAATTCCGTAATCCTCAACCACCCCTATTATTTTCCCGATTTTTTTCAGCTTATCCGCATTATTCAGCACTTCTTTGCCAACCAGCGCTCCCTGCGTGTCGCCGCGATTGAAGACTTCACTGTATTCACCGTTAAAAATATCGGTAATTCCATCGGTATAGATAACACTGTACTCAAAATGTTCTGGTAATTCCTGCAAAAGCGTAGCCCCTCTGATACATTTCTTAAGTATCTGCTCCGCTTCAGCAATGTTTGATTGCATCCCTTCCTGCGAAACCAGAGTAAAAAAGCAGGAATCGTTAGTTACTACATTGTCTGAATAACTCTCAATCCTGCTCATATATACAGTTTTCTTCGTCACCAGACAAAATACCACGCCAAACAGTGCCAAAAAAAGCAGGAATAAAGCTTCTTTGAAATATGTTCGAAATCTGATATGTTTCGGTTTCACTTTATTCTCCCATCTGTCCAATCAGTTGTCCTTCACTCAGTCTGTATACAACATCACATTTCTTTGCCACACCGGCATCATGGGTTACCACAATCACAATCTTCCCTTCTGCCGCCATACCTCGCAGAAGCTTCATAACCATGACTGAATTTGCTTCATCCAGGGCACCCGTTGGTTCATCTGCCAGCACTATGTCAGGATTATACGACATGGTTCTTGCTATTGCAACCCTCTGCTGCTCACCGCCTGACAGTGTTCCTGCAAATGAGTCATCCAGTGTGTCCATGCCTACCTTTTTTAAAGCTTCGTATATTTTTTTCTGCCTGTCAGTATCCTTTATTTTTCGTATTTTCAGCGGAAGCTCCACATTCTGATAAACCGTTCGGTCTCCCATCAAAGCAAAGTCCTGAAGCACATACCCTATGCTGTTCAGTCTGTACTTCTCTGTTTCTTCCCTGTTTTCCAGATTTATCTGACTCCCGTTATACAGAATCTCCCCTGCATCCGGAGCCAGAATTCCACCCAATATATTAAGCAGTGTTGATTTCCCGCAACCGCTCGGTCCCATTATGGCAGCTACCTCTCCACCTCTGAAATTTACATTCAAACCATTAAGAATGCTTCGAACCCTTTTTTTCTTTTGAAATGACTTACTCAGGTTTTTTATTTCCAACAAATTCATCAATTTATCCTCTTGTATCATTATTCCTTCAAGACTCGCAACCGCTGTGTGACATCAGCCAAACTAAAGCCTCGGATTGTCATCAGCAAGACTGAAGCCGAAGCCTCGGGCACCGTTCTCACTCATTTTCTGCTCTGCAGCGAATCATGCAGGCACAATACTATGTCCTTTCTCAGAAGCCCCACCAAAGCAAATACAATACCTGTCAGACTGATTATTCCTATCACGACGGTTCCGTAAGTCATCGAAAACTCATACTTCGGGTACAACATTCCGCATAGTAATTTTGACAGTAACACCCCGTTCAGGACTGTAAACCCGATAATCACAAGCTCCTCGCCAAGAATGATTCCAATAATCTGCTTCAGCTTCGCACCGCAGGTCATCAAAATGCCAAAATAGCCATAAGAAAGCCTGACCTTTACAAATGAATAAACCGCCAGCACAAATACTGCTACAAGGCCGGTCCAGAAGGCCATCTTTTCATAGCTTTTTCCTACCTCCGCGATATTCTCGGCAAACACAGCCTGCCACCAGTTGTCAACTCTCGGGACATGATATGCCCCCTGCACACCATATTTGGCGCAGATATAATCCAAAACCGCCTGAACATCCTTTTCGGAATATTTGGAAAAAATCTCACCGTTGTTCTTCTGTAAGAACCAGCGATATAAACCTTTTCCTTCAGTAATCTCTTCATTCTCCCGCAGCTGTTTCATCGGGAATACTATATATTTATCCATGGAAACAGGGTACTCCAAATCAACTACCGATATTCCCTCTTCCAAAATTCCTATTACAACAGCCCATCCCGCATAGTATGAATTTGACATGATAATTCTGTCACCCACATTATATATTCCTTCGTATGCGGCTCCCAAAACTATAGGCAGCGGATCATCCTCACCATAATACTCCTCATCGGTAAATAATCTGCCATCCTTAACATTTAACTTAAAATGCTCAATTGCTCGTTTGTTCATGATAATTGAATTTACATAGCATTTATCTTGTTGTGCAAAATAATATTCATCTTCCGATAAATCCGAAAAAGATATATCACCTTTGTACTCCCTGATTCCGGTCCGGTCTCGCCTAACTTCAAGATAAGTAAATAACTCACACTTATTCAGTTCAGCATTTATCCCTGCCAAAATTTCCAGGTAATTTTCTTTTTCAAGGAACACATCTTCAACCTCTCCATAGAGATTGTCTCCTAAAATAAAATAACTGCCATCTGTGTAAACTTCCTGAAATTCCTGCTCATCCAAAGTTACCTTCTTTTCGCTGGCAGACATAAAATTTGCCAGAACAACGGCCGCTGTTGAAAGAAGAATAATAACAAAGGTGAGCAGGACAGTTTTTTCAATATATTTTCCAAGCTCAGAAAAAAACATATTAATTTACTACTCCTTTAACGCACTCTGCTTCCGTCGCAACCACACCATGCATGACCACGTGCGAAGCTTTCATTACCATAATAGATGGTCCAGGTTTTGGAAGTTCCCGAATAATCAGCATAACATCTGCCAGTAATTTGTCCATCATTCATCGTTAATGACGAATAACAGCTGGTAATGTACTTACTGAAATAGTAACCATTGGGGTTTGAATGCGTAGTTCCTGCACTCCACCAATCACTATATGTATCCTGTGTATGATACAAGGTGCAGTAATGAGTAAACCCGTAATCACCGTATACAGTGCTGCTTGAACTTTCATCAAAGCAATAAGCCATGATATCACTTGCATTTGTGGCAATCATGAAAATCATAGCAAGAATTGCCAGCCATTGCTTCTTCCTTAAAATGCTGGCAAATAAACCTTTTGTTCTTTTCTTCATTTTTTTCTCCCTAATTACTCTGCGTGCACACAGAAAAAGTATATGAATCATTCATATCACATACATTATACTATATATATATATATACGCTACACAGTTATTGCTGTTTACTTCCTATATATTGCTTGTATAGTGTCAATATTTCATACAATAGCAGTATAATAAACAGTTGCACTATTTCAATTAATTGTATCAAAAAATGCTATAGCGTTCACTCACTTATTCCATTCCATTTTTCATCCCGGACAGACAGCTTTCATGATATTCCAAATCAATTTTCTCAAAACAGGTTCAGCATACTGTCCAAATATATTTTTTCCCTTATTTGCAGATGATATTCAGGTTTTGCCATGTAGTGCAATAAAAACTCCAGTATCAGTGCCGAACCCAGCCCGCGCCCTTCTATTTTAAAATTTGTAAATCCTGCCGGCAAATATATATTTTCAATGTCATCAACCCCTATGAAGGAAGGATTCTTCATTGCCCTCGAAAACAGATACCCTTCCCCACCGTCCGGAGCTGTACATATATGCTCCGTGCATTCTTCACCAAGGATTCTGCGGCTGACATTCTCATAGCAGGCCTTTCTGTCCCTGCAGCCTGTATAACAGCATTCATTACATAGGAATTCGACCTTGTCCTTTTCTTTTTGCGTGAGGGTATTAAGCCTGTCCAATTGCCTGTTCAATCGAAAATCCGGCACAATATATTCGAATTCTGCTCTCCTCAGTTCCTCCGTAAACTGTTCAAATTCTGTCAGTACCTTTGTTGTGGAAGATACCATATACAAGCCCGGGTATTTCTTTCTCAAATACTCAAGCAACAGTTCCGAATGAACTATAATGCCGTTCCGAACCGTATTTTTCTGAACGGGTTCCCTATTTTCATTATCCGACAGTTCCCCGGATTCATTCATGGGGAGGCTCTCCGATGGCTTTTCGGATTTATTCGTTGCCTGACTCTCCGATATCTTTTCACTTCCATTCGATATCCGTTTTTCCTGCAACCTTTCGAAGTCATTTGGCATCTGTTTCTCCGTTGTACTTTCCGGTTCACCGTTCGCCCGGTTCTCCGGACTCCACCGGTTTTCATCCGCCAGCATCGCGCACAGTCTGTTGCACTTTCGGTCTGCGAGATGCTCCTCCCTCAAAAGCGAATTGCTGAAGGTCAGTCGTGCAGAAATGCCATATTCTCTCAGCAGTGAAAATACCTCACCCGCTCCGGCATCGCTGTGTTCAAAACGTCCCCCGCCCCATATACAGTCATCGGGCGCGCCATATATTGACGCAATCTCTGCCCAGTCGTAGAAAAATTCCCGATGCTCATAAAAAAGCCGTAAAAATACCTTATAAAAATCAAAAAACTCAAACATTCCCGGAAGATGAAAGCCTGCTTTACGGGTTCCTTTTTCCATATTTTTCTCCATGTCCTCCTTCAATAAGAGGTTTGTAAAGTAAAAATTTAAGCGCACAGCATCGCCGTGCGCTTAAACCATGTACGAAATAATTCATTATTCACTGATATGAACGTCAAAAGAACCTCCTGTCGGTTACTTATTCACAGTCAGTCCGAAACGCTTAAATCATTTAATCATCGCATGTAATTCCTGCAGCGAATGAAGCTCTGAAGTCTGTCCGCACTTAATTGAAAGAATACCCTTGGCTGCTGCCTTTGCTGCCGCAATGGTAGTGATATAAGGTATCTTCTCACGGATAGCTGACTTACGGATGTAGCTGTCATCAGCATTGCCCTGCTTTCCGATAGGCGTGTTAATTATAAGCTGAACCTGCTTGTTGATGATGAGATCCTTTACATCAGGTCTGCCCTCGTTAAGCTTAGCAACCTTCTCACACTTAAAGCCTGCAGCATTAATCAGGTCGCAGGTTCTTCCGGTCGCAACAAACTTGAAGCCTGCCTCAGCCAGATCACGAATAACCTCAAGAACCTCTGTCTTGTCACGATCGTTTACGCTGATAAGTGCTGTTCCAGCAAGAGGAAGAACGGTCTGTGTAGCTTCCTGTGCCTTGAAGAATGCCTCTCCGAAGCTCTTTGAAATTCCGAGAACCTCACCTGTTGAACGCATCTCGGGTCCGAGAACGGGGTCAACCTCAGGGAACATATTGAAGGGGAATACTGCCTCCTTAACGCCGAAGTAAGGAAGCTCACGTTCCTTCAGATTCGCGATGGGTGAAGGACGGCCTGTCAGCTCATCTGTAATAATCTCTGTTGCAATAGGAACCATGTTAATTGCACAAACCTTTGAAACAAGAGGAACGGTACGTGATGCTCTGGGATTTGCCTCGATAACGTAAACCTTGTCATTCTCGATTGCATACTGCATATTCATAAGTCCGCGAACATGCATCTCCTCAGCAATCTTTCTGGTATATTCTTCAATTGTCTTTAAGTTCTTGTGTGAAATATTCAGTGAAGGAATGATACATGCCGAGTCACCGGAATGAATACCGGCAAGCTCGATATGCTCCATAACTGCGGGAACATATGCATGTGTTCCGTCACAGATGGCATCTGCCTCACACTCTGTAGCGTGACGAAGGAATCTGTCGATAAGGATAGGTCTGTCGGGGGTAACGCCGATGGCAGCCTTCATATACTCAACAAGTGTTGCCTCGTCGTAAACGACCTCCATGCCGCGTCCGCCCAGAACGTATGAAGGACGAACCATTACGGGATATCCGATTTTGGTAGCTACGGCAATCGCATCATCCACGGTAACTGCCATTCCTGCCTCAGGCATGGGAATCTCGAGCTTGTCCATCATTGCACGGAACATGTCTCTGTCCTCTGCCAGGTCAATTACGTCTGGAGTTGTACCAAGAATCTTAACACCGTTCTTTTCCAGCTGTGAAGCCAGGTTAAGAGGTGTCTGTCCGCCGAACTGAGCAATAACGCC
>JAZLIK010000065.1:0-17977 GCA_045617345.1 Lachnospiraceae bacterium
CCTAAATATTTTAACATAATGTCAAATCAAATACAAGTTTAATTTTATAACAGATATTACTATGTAATTGTTACCATTCACCGTCTGGCCAAAAACATTCATAATGCGCGCCACAAAATCAGTAGCTCATTCGTTTCCTGACGAAAACGGCTTTATCTCATGTGTTTTGTCCAGCCTCCATCACATAGCCATGATAACAATTACTTTACAAGCAAGCTTGTAGAAATTGTCATTTGACTATGTGATGAATAGTAAACATGTAATTAATATGCTTAAAGCTGTGAATCGACGGATGACCGCTTCGCAGATGATGACCGCTTCGCAGATGGTGACTGCTACGTTGCGAAGCATTGCTTAATAGCAGCTGCATGTTCATACCGGCTGACTGCATACTAACGGCTGACTGCTTCACGGACAGGGCGTATGAATGCGTCTTGACATAATAATTATGCAGTGCTACACTCAAAATACTTAAATGATAACAGATGTGAAGGTGTATCCTGTATTGATCATCAGTATCATTCAGTGTGTCAGGGAATACCATGACACTTATATCAAATTATTCAAAAGGAACGGTTACCGATTTTCGGGAACGCGGAAAATACCATGGAGCTTTTAAAAAAAGATTTTTATTATGAACTGCCCGAGCGTCTGATAGCGCAGGATCCGCTTGAAAACAGATCATCTTCAAGACTGCTCATACTTGATAAGAACACCGGAGAATTTATACATTCTCATTTTGAGCACGTGCTCGATTATATGAAAAAAGGTGACTGTATGGTCATCAATAATACAAAGGTCATTCCTGCCAGACTGATAGGCGAGCGAATAGTTGAAGAAAAAGAGTATCCGAAAGGATTTGAAGCTCCGAAGGCCGGAGCCCCCGTAGAAATACTCCTTTTGAAGCGTCTTGAGAACAATTCATGGGAGGCAATAGTCCGTCCCGGCAAAAAGCTTCGTGAAGGAAGTCGTGTAAGCTTTGGAAACGGTGAATTGAAAGCACTAATTACCGAAGTAAAGGACGACGGTAACAGAATCGTTCAGTTTGAGTTCAACGGCATTTTTGAGGAAATACTGGATAAGCTCGGTTCAATGCCTCTTCCGCCTTACATTACTCATGCACTTGCCGATAAAAACAGATATCAGACTGTATATGCAAAACATGAAGGCTCAGCTGCAGCACCTACGGCCGGACTTCACTTTACGAAGGAGCTTCTCGAAAAAATTCGCGAAAAAGGTGTGGAAATAGCAGAGGTGACACTTCATGTCGGTCTCGGTACCTTCAGACCCGTAAAAGAAGAGAACGTTCTCGACCACCATATGCACAGTGAATTTTACGAGGTTCTTCCTGAAGAAGCCGAGAAAATTAACAGATGCAAGGCAAACGGCGGGCATATTATATGCGTTGGAACCACCAGCTGCAGAACAGTTGAATCGGCGTCGGACGAAAACGGAAAAGTAATTCCCGGCTGCGGAAATACCGAAATATTTATTTATCCGGGATACAAATTCAAATGCCTTGACTGGCTCATCACCAATTTTCATCTTCCCGAATCAACACTGATTATGCTGGTAAGCGCCCTTGCCGGACGTGAAATTGTACTGCGTGCGTATGAAGAGGCAGTAAAAGAAGAATACAGATTCTTCTCATTCGGTGATGCCATGCTGCTTTGTGAATTACAGTAAATGTAATCCGGCAGAAGCCATACCCGTTCACTATTCACATTCCGGTCAGAAGCTATACGGGGTTATCTCACTATTCACATTCCGTTCGGAATCTATACGGGGTTACCTCACTCATTCACATTCAGGTCGGAAGCTATACGGGGTTACCTCACTCAGTTTGTCCGAGTCACATGAAAGAACACAATTTTCCGATAACGTCTGCGGAGGCGTGTATGAAAGAGAATTACGCTGAAAATATCATGAAAAAGCCACACGATAAAGGTGTGGCTTTTATGCGTTGTAATTCATACAGAAACAAACCGGAGCTTACTATAAATCATATAAAAACAAGATTACTGTCAGTGATAAGCATATTAGGAATTACAGGATTTCAATCACTGATAAGCAGCCTGTTGAGAAAAACAAGCTTGCTGTCATTCACAGGCATATTCGGTAAATCAAAATTACTGACAACGTTAGGCATATTTATAAAATCTATGCAGTTAAAAATTCATTACATCAGGATGTTTTCAATAATAATTGCTGCATTCATCATAATCCCGGTTTTCCCTTTCCGTTACATAAATGCTGCAGAACCCCAAATAAACAGAGTTCAAAAAAGCACTTCAGATTCGATTAATGATATTCCGGCAAAAAATGCATATGCATACGATATAGACTGTAAAGACGTCAGAATCGGTCTGGAAGGTATCTATAAAAACAAATCGTCTGTTATGATTTATAATACTAAAATTGCTCTGGGATACAGCGTTGAGAACACCTACAGAGCCGATATCTGTCTGAAGTCATCATGCGGATTTACCGTAATGCCTGTTGATTCGATTCTCTGGGAAAGCAACAGCGTTTACGGAAGCTATAATGAAGTTATAAACCGAATAGAATCGCTTAAAAAGAGCGGTATCCCCGAACATAAAATCAATATATGCATGAACGGCAAAAAAGTATGGAAAATCGTTATTACCGAGTCCGTAAGGAATGAGTACTCCGAAAAAATTTATATTTCAGACTATAAAAAAGCCGATTGCAGTGAAATGATTATGATGGAATTCGGCAAAAAAGTGATATATATAAACGGAAACGGAATAAACGGATATCCGCAGATAGCTGCAATTACCGGACAAAATCAAATATCTGCCGAACCGGTTGCACTCGGTAGCAGAAATTACAGAGGCAGAATCGAAATCGGCAGGTACGGGAAAAGTGGTCTCACACCTGTAAACATAGTAAGCTGTGAGGCTTATCTCAAAAGTGTCATTACCGGTGAAATGGTTTCAAACTGGCACATAGAAGCTTTGAAAGCACAGGCTGTATGTGCAAGAAGCTACCTTTTGGCAAATAATTCAACAGGGTCCGACTCAAATATCAACAAACCATATAATCTGATAGATACCGATGCATCCCAGGTTTATAAGGGTACCGGCTCCGAAACTGCAAACGGAAATCTTGCCGTGGTTCAGACAGAGGGAATCGTCATGGATGCGGAAGGCAAAATACTTCCGGCTTATTATTTTTCAACAAGCGGCGGCGCCACTGAATTTTCTGCAGACGTTTGGGGCGGAAACAGCACACATTTTACCGGTGTATTTGATGAATATGAGACAAATCCCGAGAAAAAACCATGGTGCGTAAAATTTACTTATGACGAAATAAAAAATAAACTAAACTCAAACGGATATACTGTCGATAATATAAAAGATATTTATGTTGAAATATATTCAGATTCCGAACGTGCTTCATCCGTAAAGATAAAGCATGCAGGCGGAAGCCTTACAATATCCGGCGACAAGCTGCGCTCAATACTCGGACTGGCATCCACCAAATTCAAAATATTGGTAAAAGACAGACCGGAAAACGAAATTGTATGTATTGACCGTAATGGAAGCATGCCCGTAAATACTTCAGAATTATACGTAATTGACGGAAACGGAAATATAAATGAAGTAAAAAAACAAACTACACAAGTTATTGCAATTTCTGATAATAATATGTATAATTACGCTATAGAATCTCCTGAAAATAACGAAATTTATTTTTTAGGTATGGGATGGGGACACGGAATCGGTATGAGCCAGTCGGGTGCATATGGAATGGCACTTGCCGGATATAGTTATAATGAAATACTGAATTATTATTACAACGGAATAAATCTCGTAAGAATTATTCCGTAAAGTTATTTTGGAAAATCCGATTGGAATTAATACATAATGAGAGGCAGTCATGAAGAGAAGCAGAATTTACCACAGTGTATTGTCGGTTTTAATATTGTCAATGGTTATCACTTCAGCAGTATCATGTAATAAATTATCAAAAGAAAACTATGATTCTCTTGTACTGGTGGACAATCAGAACAGTTCGTCGTCAAAGGAATCAGACTCAAAGAATGAATCCGGCAATGAAACACAGAATGTTCAGGATTCAGAAAAAAACGCAGGTGCAGATAACAGCGATACTGTAAAAAACGACTCCGACAAAAACAAAAATGCAGATTCCGACGGAACATCACAAGAGAATAAAAATACCTCCGGTTCGGCAGATGGCACATCAACAGATGATAACAATACCTCCGGTTCGGCAGATAGTACATCAACAGATGATAAAAATACCACCGATTTGACAGATGGTACATCAACAGATGATAACAATACCTCCGGTTCGGCAGATGGTTCAGGCAACGTACCGGATGGAATTACAGGTAATAACACAGATACTACCGATGATTCATCATTAACCGGTACCGATGCAGATGCGTCCGGAAATGCAACAAACCAAAATACAGACGGTAATTCGGATTTAAAAAACGGTATTCAAAACGATGATAATGAAAATACTGAGAATGATAAGAACCCGGAGCAGAATATAAATTCCGAAGACATAGATTCAAAAGAAAATATCAGTAACGACAAATCAGGTAATAACAACACAGTCGAATCAGACGATATAGCAGGCACAGGCAGTTCGGATGGTACCGACATAAAATCAGGCACCGGCAGTTCAGAAGATACTGACATAAAATCAGGCACCGAAAGTTCAGACGGAACTGACAACAAATCTGACAACAAAAACAGTTCTGACTCCAAAGATAACAAAGAAATAAAAGACAACAACAATACAAAAGACATCAACAATACTAAAGACAACAAAGATACTAAAGATACTAAAGATACCAAAGATACCAAAGATTCCAAAAACACCAAAAAGGATGCAAACGAAAAGATTTTTGATGATACAAAAACAAACAGATATAAATCGCAGGAGCTGAAGGACTATATTCAGAAACCTGTAACCGAAATGACAGACGAAGAATTTGCCGCAATAGCACCGACAGTGAATATGAGCTTTGAAGAGCTTGTCGGCGACAACGGAATATACAACGGATATCCCAAAGCCTTCCCAAAGCCCGACACATACAAGCTTGTAGTCGATCTCAGATATAAAATTGTTATGGCATTTACACGAGATGAAAAAGGAGACTACACGGTACCTCACCGTTTTATGATATGTTCACCCGGTGCCGACGGCTCAAATACACCTACCGGAACATTCTCCATGAAAGATTACAGAGTCAGATTTTCCATTTTCAGAAATACTGAGTCGTATGGTCAGTATTGGAGTCTGATTAACGGAAAGATATATTTCCACTCGCTTCTCTACACTTCGTTAAATGCTTCGGATTACACTGAGAGTTCATACAGGAATCTCGGAACAAACGTATCACACGGATGTGTCAGACTTGCGGTTCCCGATGCACGCTGGATATGGTACAATATCGCACCCGAGACCACATGTATTATCAGGTACGGATCAAAGGATGACGAACAGATGCAGGAGATTAAAAAGAGACTGGTTCTTGCCAAACTTCCTTCAAAGAGAGTTAAGCTTGAAAAGGGCAAGATTCCCAATACCGATAACTGGAGTATTGACGAAGTTCCTCAGGAGGTTCCTTTCAAAAACGGAAGTCAGGACTGACACCGGGTTGAATAAACAGATAAATATGAACGCTAGCCTGAAGTTAAGTTACTATTCACCGACCGGCCCAAAACATTCATAAAGCGCGCCACAAAATCAGTGGCGCATTCGTTTTCTAACGTAAACGGCTTTATTTGTGCGAATAGCAGGAGTCTGAACGGAAGCTTGCTTCAGTTCAGACTCGAGCAAACGTAATCGGGTGACGTATGTCACAAGATATATATTTTGTCCAGCCTCCACCACATAGCCATTATGACAATTACTTTACAAGCAAGCTTGTAGTAATTGTCATAATGGCTATGTGGTGGATAGTAACTCATAAGCACAAAATTATTGTTTTTTTTATTGACAAAAAATTATTAAGTGTTAAAATCACATATATAACAAAACCGAATACAACAAAGGCTGTGACGAAGACGGTTGTATATGGATTTTTCAGAGAGCCGGTGGCAGGTGCAAACCGGTAAAGACATATACGCAGACCCATCACTTCCGAGCCGAAGGTCCGAAACGAAAGAATTAGGCGCCTTCCGTTATGCTGCGTAAATGCAAAAGGCTTGTTGGAGCCTGCAGAGTGGCATCTGATACAGATGCAATTTGAGTGGTACCGCGGATTATTTCCGTCTCAATAGTTTTATTGAGGCGGATTTTTTTACTTTATAGGAAATTACAGATTATCATCTGATTCAAGCCCGTACGAATGACCTGAATCTGTTTACAGGAGGAAGATGTATGAGTAATACTTCATTAAGTGATGTTGCATCACGAGTACGTGAAATGAGAGAGCTTCTCGGATTCTCAGTTCATGAAATGTCAGAAGCCACAAATATGACTGTAGATGAGTATCTTGCACTTGAAGACGGCAGGGTTGATTTTACGTTTTCATTTATATCGAAGTGCGCAGCAAAATTCGGTGTAGACATTTCCGAAATACTGCAGGGTTCAAGCCCGAAGCTTGCATCATACTCAATTGTCAGGAAAGGCAAGGGTGTTCCGATTGCAAGGAAAGAAAATTGCGAATATCTGAACATGGCTCCGAACTTTAAAAATAAAATCGGTGAGCCCTTTTACTGCAGACTTCCATATAATGCTGAGGCGGTCAACATGCCCTTGAAGCTCCATTCTCACATCGGGCATGAGGTTACCATCATTACAAAGGGGACGATGCGTCACCAGTTCGGCAACAGAATAGAGACACTGCATACCGGCGATGTTATATACTTCGACAGCACAACGCCTCACGGAGAGCTTGCGATAAACGGAGCTGACTGTGAATTCTTCACGGTAATTATGGCACCCGAAGGTCAGGAATCAAGCGAACCCAAGCCTGTCGAAACCAGCTGGGCACCTGAAAACATCATTATAGACGAAGCAGAAAACGGCGGTGTAGCCGAGAAATTTATCAAAACAAAAATCGACGGAAACGGATTACTCAAGGAAATCAAATTCAAGCATGAAAATTCCTTCAACTTCGCCTATGACGTTGTAGATGCTCTGGCCGAAAAGAATCCGGAGAAATTAGCGATGCTCTGGGTAAACGAAAACAAGGAAGCCAGAAGATTTACCTTTTCGGATATCAGCAAAATGAGCTCGCAGGCTGCCAATTATTTCCGAAGTATCGGAATACAGAAGGGCGACAGGGTAATGCTCGTATTGAAGAGACATTATCAGTTCTGGGTATCGATTATCGCACTTCACAAGCTTGGCGCCATTGCAATCCCGGCCACCAGTCAGCTTGTTAAGCATGATTTTGAATACCGATTTAATGCAGCCGGAGTTGAAGCGATTGTATGTACTCCCGAGGACAATGTACCGGTAAATGTCGACCTGGCGCATCCCGAAAGTCCGACACTTTTAAAGAAAATAATCGTAAATGTATCAAAAGACAGGAAGGATGCCGATGAATTCAGCAGGGCATTTTTCGAAAAATGTAAAGAAGAAGAGTGGGAATTCTTTGACGATGAAGTGGTTAAGTTCAGTGAAAGCTTCCCGAGACCTCAGGGCGGTGCTGCTGCAAGCGGCGATGATCTGATGCTCATGTTCTTTACGTCAGGAACCACAGGCTACCCCAAGATTGCCACTCACAGCTGTAAATATGCTCTCGGTCATTACATTACAGCTAAATACTGGCACAATATCAAAAAAAACGGACTTCATCTGACAATATCCGACACAGGCTGGGGCAAGGCTCTCTGGGGCAAGCTTTACGGCGCATGGCTCTGTGAAGCAGCTGTATTTGTATACGATTTCAGAAGATTTAATGCACTCGATATTCTTCCGATGTTCAAACAGTACGGTATCACAACCTTCTGTGCACCGCCTACAATGTACAGATTCCTGATTCGTGAGGATCTGTCAAAATTCGATCTCTCTACAATACAGTACGCAACAGTAGCCGGCGAGGCGCTGAACAGAGAAGTATACGACAAATTCCTTGAAGCTACAGGAATCGAACTGAAGGAAGGCTTCGGACAGACCGAGACCACGCTTACGGTAGCAAACCTTGTGGGAATGCCTGTTAAACCGGGCTCCATGGGTAAGCCTTCACCTATGTATGACGTTGATATCCGGCTTCATGACGGAACATCGGCTGCAGTCGGTGAAGTCGGTGAAATAGTTATCAGAACCGATAAAAAGGTTCCATGCGGTTTGTTCAGAGGCTATTACAGAAACGACGAAAAAACACTTGAAGCCTGGTATGACGGAGCTTACCATACAGGTGATACCGCATGGCGTGACGAAGACGGTTATTTCTGGTATGTCGGAAGAACAGATGACCTGATTAAATCGAGTGGTTATCGTATCGGACCGTTCGAAATAGAAAGTGTCATCATGGAGCTTCCATATGTACTCGAATGTGCCGTTACTGCGGCTCCCGATGAGGTACGCGGTCAGGTGGTAAAAGCCACCATCGTTCTCACAAAAGGAACAGCAGCAAGCGACGAACTCAAAAAGGAAATTCAGACCTACGTAAAGGTTCACACCGCGCCGTACAAATATCCGAGAATTGTTGAATTTGTTGATGAGCTTCCCAAAACAATAAGCGGTAAAATCAGAAGAGTAGCTTTGAGAAATAATGAGTAATAACATAGCATTCGTAAAGTGCGCAAAAAATCAGTAAAGATATCATTCATAAGTGTGCAAAAATCAATAGAGATGCCATTTATAAGTGAACAAAAAACAATAGAGATATAATTCATAAGTTTACATAAAAAATTAGAAAGATATCAATCATAAAGTGCGCCGCATAATCAGTAGTAAACAGCAAATAATTATCAGAATTTATACTGTTTATACAATAAAATTGCTTGACAAAACTCATTATATATATAATAATTAATAAAAGGCAGTAAAAACACTGACTTTTAATATTCGTAAGGCAAACAAAAGGAACTTTAGTATGTTTGAAGATTTTTTTCCTTCAGAGTGGATTGAATCCACATATAAAATTGATTTTAAGAAATATTACGAACAGGGTTATCGTGCAATTATCTTTGATATAGATAATACGCTTGTTCCTCACGGTGCTGACGCGGACGAACGTGCGATTCGACTATTCCGTGAGCTCAAAGCCATAGGATATGATATCTGTCTGTTATCCAACAATAAAAAACGAAGAGTAGAAAGATTTAACAAGGCAGTAAACGTAAACTATATTTCAAAAGCTCAGAAACCTTATTCCCGTAATTATTATGTGGCTGCCATGAATATGAGGATATCGGTAAAATCCGTACTGTGTATCGGAGACCAGATATTTACCGATATTTACGGCGGAAATCTTTCCCATATACACACAATTTTGGTCAATCCCATTGACAGACACGAGGAAATACAGATAGTTTTAAAAAGAATTCCGGAAAAACTTATACTGTGGTTCTACAAACGCAAGCTTCGTAAGGAAGGTAAACGATTTCCAAAAAGCAGAAAAGCGCACTGAATATAACACAAGGAGAAATGACAATGAATATTTTAGTTATTAACGGACCAAACCTTGATATGCTGGGAGTCAGAGAGCCTGATATCTACGGCGAAGAGGATTATGAAGACCTTGAATACAGTATTTCAAACTGGGCTGACGAACTTGGCTTTAATGTAGATATACGTCAGAGTAATTATGAAGGTGAGATTATTGATTTCCTTCATGAGGCTTTTGAAGAGGACTGTGATGGCGTGATTATCAATCCTGCTGCATACACTCATTACAGCTATGCAATCAGAGATGCTGTCGCACTCCTGAAGGTTCCCGTCGTCGAGGTTCACCTGACCGACATACATTCACGCGAGGATTTCAGACATGTATCGGTTCTCGAAGGTCTGGTTGCCAAGCAGATATGCGGCAAAGGATTTGAAGGTTACAAGGAAGCCCTGCAATATTTCTTTGATTTATTATAAACCTGCATAGGAAACTATTAAGCTCATTGGGCATACACCCGAATGAGCTTTTTTATACTTATCAGCCTTGAATATAAAAGGAAGGAGACAGCTGACATCAGCTTTTGAATAAAGAATGAAGAAAAAAATATCAGAATTTATCATTTGCCTGTTAACATTTTTACTGTTTTTTCAGGCATCCGAAGCCTTCGCTTCAAACATTCCGATGCAACGCAACAGCATAGAAAAAGCGAGACTTGAAAAGCTGCTGAGCTTTGAATGTTTTGATACACCGGTCAGAAAAGGCTATGATTTTTCAGGCTGGAATACAAGTGCTGACGGTACGGGAGAAAATTATCACAGTATAATTCCGTTCATCGAAGACGGCAGTATAAAAAATTCAACAGTCAGTCTGTATCCGATATGGAAACCGCAGAATTATACGGTAAGTTATTACATTCTTGGTTTGGATCATACTTTTACGAGAATTGACGAATACTGCAGTGATCCCGAATATAACACAGGAACATATAAAGAAACCTATGGCAGGCTGCCTAAACCCGAGCTTGAAGGATATACGTTTGACGGCTGGTACAGAGACAGCTTTTACAAATACGATGTCAATCAGTATACAATAATTGATGCCACAGAAGACCATAAGCTTTACGGCAAATGGATTCCGGAGAAGAGCTACATAATATACACCAATCCTGAAAGCGGTTCTGCAACAACTTCAGTATCAGTCAAATATAATTCAGTTTATCCCGAGCTTGAGAAACTGCCCGAAGTCAAAGGTAAAAAGGCATACGGATGGTTCACTCAGCCGGTAGGAGGCTACGAAATCAGACAGGGCGACACAGTAAAAATCACCAAAAATACCACTGTATATGCTCATTTCTATGATGAAAGCTTTCACGGCAATTTTGATTACGTCACATTTGACGATAAAAACGCATCCCTGGATTATGATATCGACTTCAATATATTCTTTAAAAATAGTCGGGAGCTTGCAGACGAACTCGAAATAACTTCATTAAAAACCGCTATGGCTGCATTTGATGCATCAAAGGTCGGAAAAAGTAAAAGTGAAAATATCGGTAAGCTATTGAATGACAGCGGATTTATCAATGTTTACACCGATTATCCCGAATCGGAAACAAATTCAATCGGCTACGCAATCGGTATGCGTGACCTCGTATCGTCCGACGGCGAAGATAGGGCAACACTGATTGTCATAGCTGTTCGAGGCGCCGGTTACGGAATAGAATGGGGCGGAAATTTCCTCGTAGGAAACAATTCCAATCCGAATCATGAGGGCTTTGACATAGTATCAGACCGGATTCTGTTCGGTGACGGAACCGAAAATTCGGGACTGAAAGCTTATCTTGAAAAAAACAGAGAAGCACTTCGTGATGATGTCAAATTCTGGGTAATGGGCTTCAGCAGAGGTGCCGCAACAGCAAACCTTTTATGTGCGAAGCTTATCGACGATGAACTCGAGGGAATCGACGTAAAGCCCGACAATGTATTCGGTTACTGCTTTGAATGTCCCAAAACAAGTACTTTTGAAGGTGTAACCGATTCAAAATACAGCGGAATACACAATATTGTAAATGCTTCCGATTTTGTCTGCTATCTCGCCATGAACGACGGAATCGGATGGAAATATGACAGATACGGCAAAACAATTGTGATTGAAAATGAAGATACCGATACGGATTACGAAAATCACAGGGCAAAGATGCTCGCCGCATATAACAATATCATTAAAACTCAGTCGAAACATACAAAAGATTACGAGAAAACCGTGCAGAAGATTACAAAGGAGTATAAAAACGACGGACAGTCTCAGGGAGCATTTTGCAGAAAAGTTTTCGAAACAATGGCCAGAAATGTTGGAAGCCCTGCAAATTATGTCGCTTCCGGTCTCCAGACGAACCTGATGAATCTGATGGGAGATGTACTCGGCGGCGGAAATCTGATGGATGATTTTGGCGATATACTCGGAATACTCAATAATACCGATTTCTTCGAGAACACAAACATGAACGACTTTATATTCAATGCAGGAACGATTGCATACGCACATTATCCCGAGCTTTGTCTTGCATGGCTCATCAGTAAAAAATAAACAGTTACGTTATGATTAACCCGACAGTGAATATCAACTCACAAGGTTACTATTCACTGTCTGCTTCAAACGCACCGGATTTACTATATACAATACTGCTAAACGCACCGAAGTTGCTATACACAATATTGCAAAACGCACCGGATAAAGTTGTAAAAAAAAACAGTTGAAATTTTTATGTACTTATTATAGAATAAGAAAGTCAATGTAATTCTATATATTTTTGGAGGATTTATTATGGTTTCAGCAGGCGATTTTAGAAACGGATTAACACTTGAAATCGATGGCAAGGTTTGCCAGGTTATCGAGTTCCAGCATGTAAAGCCCGGTAAAGGAGCAGCTTTCGTTAGAACAAAGTTAAAGGATGTTATCAACGGTGGTGTTATCGAGACAACATTCCGTCCTACAGATAAGTATCCCCAGGCTCATATTGAGAAGAGCGATATGCAGTATCTTTACGCTGATGGAGATATGTATAACTTTATGAACAATGAGAACTATGAGCAGATTGCCCTTACTGCAGAGCAGTGTAGCGACTCAATGAAGTTCGTTAAAGAGAATGACATGGTAAAGATGCTTTCTTACCAGGGAAATGTATTCTCAATCGAGCCTCCCATGTTTGCAGAGCTCGTTGTAACTGAGACAGAGCCCGGCTTCAAGGGTGATACCGCTACAGGTGCTCAGAAGCCCGCAACAGTTGAGACAGGTGCTATGGTTATGGTTCCCCTTTTCGTTGATGTCAATGACAAGATTCAGATTGATACACGTACAGGCGAATATCTGAAGAGACTGTAATATTTGTTTGGATTCATATTATAATTACGGCGTCAAAAGATCTTATACCTAAAGATACACGCATTTTTCAGCCCGTGAGTAATACGAATTCACCGGAATACAGTTGGTCCGGTATGAAATAACAATTAGAATGAAAACCGTCGGTTTGTATGCCGGCGGTTTTTTTACTTTACTTTATAGGAAATTGCGTCCTATAAAGTAAAAAATGCTCCGCGAGGATGCGCACGCTTTTACAGCGGTAATTTGTCGCTGACGCGACGCAAAAGCGGCGCAGCATGTCGCAAGCGACATGCTTTCTTGTTATTTCCTGTCAACGTAAATGCAACAAAAATTCTGTCAGGGTTAATGCAACACAGTGTTGCATTTAATTTGAAAAATTACCCGGTGACAAGTCACATATCCCCAAAAAATATATGTGGATTATTTCTTTTAAATGTGTTATCATAGCATTTAGAGTAATTGGAATATATTTGGAGGAAGCATGGTAAGCATGCGGATTATTCTATGGAAAAGAAATTAGCGGATGTAGATGTAAAGATTTCTGATGACGTTGTAGCCAGCATTACAGGACTTGCAGCATGTGAAGTTGCCGGTGTTGATTCGATGAGCGGAAATCTGACCAGTGAAATAGTAGCAAAGATCGGAATCAAGAACAGCTCAAAGGGCGTAAAGGTTCTGATACAGGACGGCGTAGTTATTGCCGATTTATATGTTAACGTCCTTTACGGATACAGCATTCCCAAAGTATGTGCACTTGTTCAGGAGCGTGTCAGAGCAGCTATTGAAAATATGACAGGGCTTTCGGTTGAAGAAGTTGTTGTACATGTTGTTGGAATTATTGTCTGAATTACGAGGTGACAAATGAATCGTAGAGAGGAACGAGAGCATTTAATAAAGCTTTTGTATCTAAAGGATTTTCACGAAAGTGAGGAGCTCGATGAACAGATAAAGCTTTATTTTGAAATATTGAATGAAAATAAATGCAGCGAAGAAGAAGTCGAAGCTGTTTTAAACAAATACAACCGAATTTGTGAAAAACTTCCCGAAATAGATTCTGTCATAGCCGAGGCTTCAATCGGCTGGAGAATCAACCGAATCGGGAAGGTCGAGCTTCAGTGTCTCAGAGTAGCCATTTACGAGATTCGTGAGGAAGAGGATACGCCTGCGAAGGTTTCAATCAATGAGGCTGTTGAGCTTGCGAAGGTTTACGGCGGCGAGAATTCTTATGCATTTGTAAACGGTATACTTGCTAAAATGGTACGTAAAGATGGCTGATGTTTATACAGTATCTCAGATAAATTATTATATTAAATCAATATTTAATCATGATTATGTCCTGAATCGGGTCTGTATCAGAGGTGAAGTCTCAAATTGCAGATATCAAAACAATTCAGGGCATATTTACTTTACCCTGAAGGATGAAAATTCACAGATATCGTGCGTGATGTTTGCATCCAAAAGAATTACCGGACTGAAGATGAGGCTTGAAGACGGCATGTCTGTAAATGTAAGCGGCCAGATATCCGTCTACGAACGTGACGGCAAATACCAGATATATGCCGAAAGCATCACACTGAACGGTCTCGGTAATTTATATGAAAAATTTGAAAAGCTAAAGAACAGGCTTCGTGATGAAGGTCTTTTTAACGATGAACACAAAAAGAAAATACCCGAATATGTCATAACGCTCGGAGTTATCACCGCAAAGGGAGGAGCGGCGATACAGGATATCATAAACATCTCCACCAGAAGGAACCCGCACATACATATCATTCTGTATCCTGCGATTGTTCAGGGCTCCGAATCAGCAGAATCACTTATTAAAGGCATTCATGCTATGGAAAAAGTGAAGCCCGACTGTATCATCATAGGACGCGGCGGCGGCTCAATTGAAGATTTATGGTCCTTTAACGATGAAAACCTGGCAAGAGCGGTATACAATTGTGAAATACCCGTTATTTCAGCGGTAGGCCATGAAACAGATTTCACCGTTATTGATTTTGTGTCTGATCTGCGTGCACCCACACCGTCCGCAGCGGCTGAACTTGCAGTCTTTGACTGTAACAGGCTTAAATCAGATCTCGTTGATTATCATTCACAGCTGCTCTCAATTACGCTTGACAGAATTGCGGCAGACCGCAGAAAGCTTGCGGTATATGCTGACAGGCTGAAGGTCAGCAGTCCGCGCGGAAGAGTAAACATTTACAAGGAACGCCTGGATAATCTGAATGATAAAATCAGGCGTATAATGAACACCGGACTTGAGCAGAGCAAAACGTCACTGATTATCAGGCTTCAAAATCTGAAAAGGCTGTCACCCTTAGACAAGCTTGAAGCCGGTTATTCATATATCACTGACGACAATTCAAGGAATATTAAATCAGTCAGCAGTCTACAGCAGGGGATGCATATAAATATTAAGATGGCAGACGGAGATGCCGGTGCCGTTATTGAAACTGTTAGCCCCGAAATAAATGACAAAGAGAATAATAATTATGGCGGAAATGCAGAACAGTAGGTAGTGCTGTGAACTTCGAACCGAAAGAAAAGAATAGAAACAATTATGGCGGAAATACAGAACAGTAGGTAGTTCTGTTGCTCCGAAATAAAAGAAAAGGATAAATACAATGGCAGCAAAGCAGAAAAATAATATCAAGAATAACTTAGACAGTCTAGATGAGATCATCAAAGAGATGGAGAAACCCGACACTGAACTTGAAGCATCCTTCGAGCTGTATAAAAAAGGTCTCACGATTATTAAGGAATGCAGCGATTCCATAGACAAAATCGAGCAGGAGATTACAGTGCTTGAAGAAGGCTGACAGCACTGCAGGCATAGTTTATAAAATTGTCAATGGGTTACTATTCACATTAGTGTAAAAACGAAAATACTGTTCAACATTTAAACAAAAACATTCAAAAAGCACGCCGTATAATCAGTGGTTCATTCATTTTCTAACTTAATCGGCTTTATCTCATGTGTTTTGTCAGAACTGCATAGTCGTATAATAATATCCGCAAGCCTAAGAGCAGACTCTCAGCTTGCATTTATTATTAGACGACCGTGAATAGTAACTATTGAATATGTTATAAATAAATATACACAAAGGATATCGAACATGGATTTATCAGCAAAGATTGAAAAAGTAAACAAAATACTTGAAGCCAAACTTCCGAATGATATTGAATACGGTAAGATTACCGAAGCAATGCGATACAGCATTATGAACGGAGGCAAAAGACTTCGTGCCATTATGCTTCTTGAGACTGCAGCACTTTATACAAATGACGAATATATTTTAGAAGAGCTGGTGGAGCCCTTCGCTGCAGCTATTGAATTTATACACGGATATTCGCTTGTTCATGACGACCTTCCGGCAATGGACAACGATGTGCTTCGAAGAGGTCTTCCCACCACGCACGTAAAATACGGTCATGCCATGGGCGTACTCGCCGGCGACGCACTCCTGAATTATGCGTATGAAACAGTTGCTGACATATATACAAAGCTCATCGGTATCAGTGATGAAAAGCTCCGGCTTGAGTTGTACGAACGTGTAGGAAATGCAAATCATATTATTGCAAGAAAGCCGGGCTACAGCGGTATGATAGGCGGACAGGTTCTCGATACAGCAGTAGAATATCCTTATTCTGTCAGTGTAAATAATAACAGTGATAACACCGGTAGCAGTGATATAAACACATCCGCTTCAACACAAAACAGTGATTCCCGGGATGAAATAAATAAAGCAGTCGGTTACGGTAAAAAAATCTACGAGCTCAAGACCTCACAGCTTATAGAAATCGCACTTATGTGCGGTGCTGTACTGGGAGGAGCCGAAGAAAAAGACATCAGTCTGTTGGAGCAGTCAGGATATTCACTCGGACTTGCATTTCAGATTCAGGATGATATACTTGATATGATTTCATCGGCGGAGGTATTGGGCAAAAGCGTTCAGAAGGATGCGGAGAACGGCAAGCCTACCATTGCGAGACTGGTGGGAATTGAAAAAGCCGAAGAAATGGTCAGGGAATACACAGACAAATCAATTGCATGTCTTAAAGCGCTCAACAGAAACACCGGATTTCTTGAGGAGCTGTTCCTGAGCCTTATAAACAGAAATAAATGATATCAAAGGTTACTATTAACCACAAGCAAAATAACAATTATTACAAGCCTGCTTGTATAATAAATGAATAAATTGCTATGTGATTGAAGCCGGAAAAATACATGAAATTATTATGTATATTTTGCCGAACAATAAATAGTTACTGTAAAAGCCGATGACATTTTCGGCTTTAACGGAAGGATTTTTATGAGTATACTTGATAATATAAACAGTGCCAACGATATTAAAAAAATACCCGAAGACGAATGGCGGCAGCTTGCCAAAGAAATCAGGCTTTTTCTGATAAAAAAAGTAAGCACTACCGGTGGTCATCTGGCATCAAATCTCGGTGCTGTTGAACTGACCATGGCACTTCACCTGTTCCTTGATTTTCCTAAGGACAAGCTAATATTCGATGTCGGGCATCAGTGCTATACGCACAAGCTTCTGACCGGACGAAAGGACGATTTCGATTCACTCAGACAGTTTGGCGGAATCAGCGGATTTCCCAATATGCGTGAAAGTGATTGCGACGCCTTTAATACGGGGCATTCTTCGACATCGATATCCGTTGCGGACGGAATAGTAAAAGCGCGTGATTTAAAGGGTGAGGACTACAAGGTGGTAGCCGTTATCGGTGACGGCGCACTTTCCGGCGGAATGGCTTTCGAAGCAATGAATAATGCCGGCAGATTCAAGTCAAACATGATAATTGTCCTAAACGACAATAAAATGTCTATCTCTGAAAATGTGGGTGGCATGGCAAGCTATCTCGGTAAGATCAGAACCAACCAGAAGTATACCGGGCTAAAAATGAACATCGAGGAGGCTCTGAAGAAGGTTCCTTATCTCGGCGAAGAGACTCTCAAAAAGCTACGTACCTCCAAGGACTCCGTAAAAAGTCTTCTGGTAAAGTCGG
>JAZLIK010000066.1:0-29656 GCA_045617345.1 Lachnospiraceae bacterium
CTCTCAGGCTTGCAGATATTATTATCCGACTATGGAGGCTGGACAAAACTTATGAATAAGCCTTAAGCTGCGTAGCAGCGACTGACTGCGCAGCAGGCAGGGCTTATGAATAGGTTTTGGACAGACTGTGAATAGTAACAATATGATACAAACGTTAAAAGAACGTTATTTTTCGTCAAGCTTGCCTGTAAGAAAAATAATGGACTTTATGATGCCGTTTGCCTGAGCCTGAACTGAAGTAAGCTTACGCTCAGACAGGCCGTTATTCGCAGCGCAGTATAAGCTTAAGGTGCGAAGAAGGCGCAGCTTATGAATGTGCATTGAACAGACTGTGAACAGAAACATTCGCGCAAATAAGCAGCGACTGATGAAGATGCCAAAACTCATGGCCTGACTTCAAAATGATATGAGGTAAAAATGACATGATTAATATAAATGAAGTTATTGAAACGAATGAAATGATTCAGAAGGAGAATCTGGATGTCAGAACCATTACGATGGGAATCAGCCTGTTTGACTGTATTGACGGTGATTTGGATAAGTGCTGCACAAAGATTTACGACAAGATTTGCAGACTTGCCGGACGACTCGTCGAAACAGGTGAGCATATTTCAAAAAGCTATGGTATTCCTGTTGTAAACAAGCGAATTTCAGTTACGCCGATTGCAACTATCGGTTCGGCCGCATGTGATTCGCCGGAGGATTACATTAAAATTGCAAAGACACTTGACAGGGCAGCCGCAGATGTAGGAGTAAACCTTATCGGCGGCTATTCGGCTATGCTTGCAAAGGGTATGACCAATAAAGAGCGTATTTTTCTTGAGTCGATACCTGAAGCACTTAAGGTAACCGAGCACATGTGCAGCTCAGTAAATGTCGGCTCTTCAAGAACCGGAATCAATATGGATGCTGTCAAGATTATGGGTAATATAATTCTGGACACAGCTAAGCTTTCTTACGGAACACCGAGTCTCGGTGCTGCCAAGCTTGTAGTATTCTGTAATGCACCCGATGACAATCCGTTTATGGCCGGTGCCTTCCACGGAATTACAGAAGGTGAGGCGGTTATTAATGTCGGTGTCAGCGGTCCGGGAGTTGTAAAGAAAGCACTTGAAGCCGCAAGAGGCGCTAATTTTGAGGTGCTTTGCGAGACTATAAAGAAAACTGCATTTAAGATTACCCGTGTCGGACAGCTTGTTGCAAAAGAAGCTGCCGGAATGCTTGGTATTCCGTTTGGAATAGTTGATCTTTCACTGGCTCCCACACCTGCTGTGGGCGACAGTGTGGCTGAAATCCTTCAGGAAATCGGCCTTGAATATCCGGGTGCTCCCGGAACAACAGCAGCACTTGCTCTTCTGAACGATCAGGTGAAGAAGGGTGGAGTTATGGCCAGCTCGTATGTTGGCGGACTCAGCGGTGCATTTATCCCCGTAAGCGAGGATCATGGCATGATAGATGCAGTTGAAGCAGGCGCGCTTACACTTGAAAAACTTGAAGCAATGACGTGTGTATGCTCTGTGGGACTTGATATGATTGCAATTCCCGGAGATACTTCACCTGAATCGATTTCCGGTGTTATCGCAGATGAGATGGCTATCGGAATGATAAACAATAAAACAACTGCAGTAAGACTTATCCCCGCAATCGGAATGAAGGTTGGCGATTCACTTAATTTCGGCGGTCTTTTCGGTTATGCTCCGGTAATGCCTGTAAACAGTTTTTCTTGTGATGCATTTATTAACAGAGGCGGTAGAATCCCTGCACCTATTCACAGCTTCAAAAATTAACCGGAGGGTTTTATGGGTAGTAAAAAGAATAAGATGTCACGTAGCAGAAATCAAAAAAGATTTTCTGAAGACATCGATTTTGATGAGTTATTAGAGGATATGACCCCGGCAGAAAATGGTTTTGATTTTGATGATGAATTCCATATAGATATTGACGAGGATTTGTTTGATTTGAACGATAACGTGTTTGTTTCAGGTAAAATGCCGGAAGCAGATGATTCAGAGGAAGAGTTCACGGATGCTGATTTTGAAGATTCGTTTGATTCAGATGATGAAGTAAATTCAGACTTGGGTTCGAGCTTTGATGAAGACGATTCGTACAATGACGAAGAGTTTGACGGCGACCCGGATGCGAACGGTGACGAAGACTTCGACGATGACACTGATATGAACGGTGACGAAGACTTCGACGATGACACTGATGTGAACGGTGACGAAGATTTCGACGATGACACTGATATGGACGGTGACGAAGACTTCGACGATGACACTGATATGAACGGTGACGAAGACTTCGACGATGACACTGATATGAACGGTGACGAAGACTTCGACGATGACACTGATGTGAACGGTGACGAAGACTTCGACGATGACACTGATGTGAACGGTGACGAAGACTTCGACGAAGACATTGATGTGAATGATGATGAAGACCGGGATTCCGACAGTGATGATGTTTGCAATGAGGATGCAGATTTAGATGAGGACGGAGCTTCAGACAAAGGTGACGGCACGGATTCGGATGACGATGAGGATACTGCTTCGGCCGATATTGATGATTCCGACGATTTAAGTTTTGCATCATTTGATATGTATGATACTGATGATGCGGATGGCAAAAAAAACGCTGACGCATCCGAAAGCAGATCGGCTGACAGTGATTCTGCAAATAAAAAGAAAAATGAACGCAGCTCACGTGTGTACTCTGAGCGCGAATTAGAGGAGCTTCATAATGAACTCCATAATGATGATAATGCAATGAAAAACGGAAATTCAGCCGAAAAGAACGGCGTACAAAAGAAGAGTAAGCTTAAGAAAGTATTGATAATAGTCGGAATAGTATTGGGAGTACTTGCACTTATTGTGTGCTTCCTTCTGTTTACGCTGCCCGGAAGGCGGATAATTTACAACCTGACAGGTAAATTTGTTCACGGAAACATGGAGATTGTCGGCGCCAGAACAAATGATGTTTATAATTTTGCAATTCATGTTCCTACGCCTACGCCCGTTCTTCCGGCAGATTCATCTACAGACATTACACCTTCGGTTACTCCGGTGATTCCCGTGGATGAGAACGACGAGATTTTCGCAAAGAATTATCTGCTGTTTGGTATTGAAGAAATCAACGGTGGAGCAAATACCGACTCGATTATTGTGCTTACGGTAAATAAGCGTGATAAATCACTGAAGTTTACTTCGATTTTGCGAGATACTTATGTACAGATTGACGGTGCATATCCCAACAAGATCAATTCGGCATACGCATTCGCAAAGCGTGCCAGCGAAAAGGCAGGCGACCCGCTTGACGTGCAGAAATATTACGGCGGAATGAACCTTGTCAAGTCTATCGAAAACACCTTCGGAATCAAGATAGAGGGCTTTGCATGCATCAACTTCAAGGCATTCGAGAGCATTATTGACAGACTTGGCGGCGTGGATATTGAGCTTGGAGCTACAGAAGCCAGATATTTGAGAAATACAAACTATATTTCGAATCCTGCGTACAGAACGGTTGTTGAGGGCTGGAATCATATGAACGGAAACCAGGCTCTCGGATACTGCCGTGTCAGAAAGGTAGTTACTCTTGGCGGCGCGAACAACGATTACGGACGTACCGTGAGACAGAGACGACTTATCAAAGCCATTATTACAAAGTATGTAAATTCGGGAATTACAGAGCTTCTCCCGATAATGAAGGATTGTCTTTCTTATGTTACAACAAATATGACAGAAGAGCAGATAATCGATGTACTTGAGGATGTCGTTGAAAACGAGATTTTTACGGTTGAAGAGAACAGAATTCCTTATGACGGAATGTTCAGAGACAGCAGTAAGGCAGGAATATTCAACGGAAGCTACAATGTAACCTATGCGCTTGTAATTGACGACCATATTGAGGAGATAAGGCAGAAGCTTCATGATTTCCTGTATAACGATCCTACTGCGGTGACCGGGGAGCCCGAAAACGTTCCCGTATCGGTTCCCGAAGATAATTCGGATGAAAGCGGTGCTGCAGTCGGTCAATAATCCGGAGGTGTGTGCCTATGGACGAAAAAAATGAGGAGTTAATTGAAATATGTGCTGACGGAGACTTTTCGGTCAAGTTTTTTGAGGATGATTTTGACGATTTCGATGAAAAGTTCAAAAGCCTGACTGAGAAGACCGGCAGTAATTCGGATGGCAGAAATCCGGACGGCAGTAATTCGCTCGGAAGCAATTCAGACGGCAGTAATTCAGACGGCAGTAATTCGTCCGGAAGCAATTCAGACGGCAGTAATTCAGACGTCAGTAATTCGGACGACAGCAATTCAGACGGCAGTAATTCAGACGGCAGTAATTCAGACGTCAGTAATTCGGACGACAGCAATTCGGATGCCAATATTTCGGCCGACAGCAATTCGGACGGCGGTAATCCGGACGGTAACAATTCGGACGGTTCTGTGACACCTTCGGAATCAGTTGTGAATGCTTCGGGAAAGGAAAGCGCCGAACATGATGATTTTGCTGCTGACATTGAAGCCTTTGAACACGATGAAACCGATGACGAAATCATAAAAAATCTGAGCGATTCCATAAACATGCAGGTCGAACTTGAGCTTATGACATTGGGTGTGGTGGATGAAAACGGTGTTCAGAATAAATCCGTCAAAAACGGCGGTGAGGTTTCCGAAACGACTGAAGAAACCGATGATTCAGAAGAAGACACTGATGCAAAAGACAGTGAGTCCGGCAATAAATCGGTGTTTAAGAAGATATCGGAAGTATTAAAACACAGGAAAAAGTGGTTTATCATTCCGGCCGCCCTTATTCTTGTGATGGTTGTGGTTCTGATTATTTATGCGGTCGGTCACAAAGAGGACATTCTCATTGACCTTGGAAGCGAGTATATTGCAGACAGGGTGACTTATAAGGAACCGGAACCTGTACCGAAGCTTACCGTTACTGATTTGCTTAAAATTGGTTCCGCCGAAGGAAATATTGTCGAGTATTCAATCGGAAGCTTAAGTGATTCCGAAAACGAGCCTACCGATACTCCCGAGCCTACTCCCGAAGTACCTGAAATGAAAGAGGTTGTGAACATTCTTCTGCTTGGTGAGGAGAATATCGAGAGCTATGGCGGAAGGGGCAGAACAGACCTGATTGATCTGGTTACGATTAATTCGCGAGACAAGACGATTTCGGTTACTTCATTTTTACGTGACAGTCTCGTGGCTATTCCGGGATACAGCAGCAACAGAATTAATGCGGTTTACGCAATCGGTGGAGTGTCACTGGTATATCAGTGCATGGAGCAGAATTTTTTATTTGTTCCGGATAATTATATTCTGGTGAATTTTAACGGATTTGAGAAAGCGGTCGATTATATCGGTGGTCTTGATATCGAATTGTCCGCAGAAGAAGCCGCTTATCTGAATAAAACAAATTACATTGCCGATCCTTCGAAGCGAAACGTTAAGGAAGGCATGAATCATATGGACGGCGGACAGGTGCTCGGATATTGCAGAATCAGAAATGTCGGTACCAAAAACAGAGAGTACAGCGATTTTGGACGTTCGTCACGTCATCGTGAAGTGCTGACGAAGATTTTTGACAGACTTTCCGGTATGTCGCTGGGTGATTTACTGGATTTTGGTGATAATTGTCTTCCGATGATTACTACGGATCTCGATAAAGAAACAATTGAGCAGTATGCCAGAATGGTTCTCGATATCGGAACCGATACTCTGAAGCAGTACAGGGTTCCGATTGACGGTACTTACAGAACGCAGGTGCTTCGGGATATGCAGGTAACCGAATTTGACATTGAGCGTAATGTAGAGTATATTAAGAATATAGTAGAGTGATGTGATTCGGTCCGGTTAAGAAGCAGCGCTGACCGCGCAGCAGGCAGGGCTTATGAATGCGTTTTGGACAGACTGTGAATAGTAACAAAGAGTAATGAGTGTTGTATATGGGTGTTGTACGACTGCGTTAATATGCAGTGTGTGTTGTGTGTGAAGTCATTGGACGGCAGATATTAACAGTGACTTATCAGACACAGGTAAATTATTGGGGTTAAGAGAACGGAGAAGCTATGGAAATACAGATGTGGCGTGAAATACTTGAGCCTTTTTCACTGGCTGTTGACGAACTCAAATTGAAATTTGAGCATGTTCAGCAGGCTTACAGAAAAGCAGGCCTGTATTCACCTATTGAGCAGGTTCACGGAAGAGTTAAAACGATATCGTCTCTTTTGGAAAAGGTACAGAGAAAACATATATCGCTTGACGATATTGAAACAGAGATTGATGATATCGCAGGTATCAGAATTATATGCCAGTTTATTGAAGATATATACAAGGTTGCTGAGCTGATCAGAAAAAGAAGCGACATGGAAGTAATCGAGGAGCAGGATTATATCAAGAATACCAAGGCTTCCGGTTACAGAAGTTACCACATGGTAATTGTTTATCAGCTTGAGACTCTGAACGGTCCGAAAAAGATTCATGCGGAGATTCAGATAAGGACACTTGCCATGAATTTCTGGGCAACTATTGAGCATTCGCTTCAATACAAGTATAAGCAGAATATGCCTGAAAATCTGCGCGCAAGGCTTTTGAAAGCGTCTGATGCCATTGGCGTTCTTGACAGTGAGATGTCGCTTGTACGAGAAGAGATTATGGATGCTCAGAATGCGTTTACTGTGCGTTCAAGCGTAGTGGCTGATATTCTGAACAATATCCAGAACCTGTACAAGGTTGCAAACAAACGTGAGATTGTTAAAATTCAGGATGAATTTTTCAAAATATACGCATCGGAGGATTTGGAGCATCTGGAAAAATTTGCCAAGGAGCTGGATATCATTTCCGAAGGCTACAGAGCCCAAAGTTTGAGATAAGGATTTATGGATTGGCTGCCGATTTTGTTTCTTGAAAGTATGAAAGAAATGCTTGGCCCCGAATATGACGCTTTTGTTGAATCGTACAACAGGGAGCATCATTCGGGGCTTCGTTGTAATACGTTAAAAATTTCACCGGAACGTTTTTTAAAAACGGTTCCGTATCCTGTCCTGCCTGTAAAATGGATTCCAAACGGTTTTTATACATCGAAAGAAGACCTGTGGTCAAAAAATCCTTTTTATTATGCAGGATTGTTTTATATTCAGGAACCGAGTGCCATGACACCGGCTTCGCTTTTACCTGTTAAGCCCGGAGACCGTGTTCTTGATTTGTGCGCTGCACCCGGAGGAAAAACCACTGAGCTCGGAGCCAGACTTAAGGGCCGTGGTGTCCTGATTTGCAATGATATCAGTAATTCACGGGCGAAGGCTCTTCTGAAGAATGTTGAAGTATTTGGAATCAGAAATGCGGTAGTTGTAAGTGAGGCTCCCGATAAGCTGTCAGAGCGTTTTGCAGGCTATTTCGATAAGATTCTCGTGGATGCGCCCTGCTCGGGTGAAGGCATGTTCCGAAAGAGTCATCAGATTGTCAAAAACTGGGAACAGTACGGCGTGGATTATTATGCAAAGCTTCAGAGGCAGATTCTTCCGGAAGCTGTAAAAATGCTTAAACCCGGCGGTTATATGATATATTCGACCTGCACATTTTCAAAGGAAGAGGACGAGGGGACGCTTGGATTTATCCTTGATAATTATCCTGAAATGGAGCTGGTACCCGCAATTGATTTTGATTCTGAGAAATACAGCGGTTTCGCACATGGCTTTGGGAGATTCAGCGAAGCAATCAGGATATTCCCTCACCGGGTTGACGGCGAAGGACACTTTGTAGCGCTTTTGCATAAAAAAGATTCTGCGTTTATCGAAACTTCCGACTTTGACTCTGCAGATGATGAAAGCAGATGTGACAATTCAACGGGTGATAAAAGCAGGACCGCCACTGCTGTGAATGATACCCTTGGCAATGAGGACAATGAAGCTTACGGTTATCCTTCTGAAGACTGTAATTACAGAAATATCTTCCCGAAGGATGTGAGAAAGCGTTTTAAAGCGATTTCCGATGAGGCATTTGATTTCCTTGAAAAAATAAAGTTTAAGCTGGATGCTTCACGTTTCTTTGTAAAGGAGGACCGGCTTTATATGCTCCCGGAGGGCGTTGATTCGTTGAACGGACTTCGGATTCTGCGAAGCGGTCTGCTTCTGGGAGAAATGAAGAAGGGACGTTTTGAACCATCACAGGCACTTGCAAGTGCTCTTGTGCAGGGTGATTTCGATAATGTTATTGATTTGAATTCAGATGATCCGAATATAATAAAATATCTTAAATGTGAATCTGTTGATATTGAGAATGTTCCGGATGGCGATGATTACCGGCTGGTGACAGTTCAGGGGTATTCGCTCGGGTGGTGTAAGCTTTCGGGTGGTCGCATGAAGAACAAATATCTTCCCGGATGGCGTATGATGTGAAAAATAGTTTCTATTCATAGTCGGATAATGATGGACACGCGTTGGAAACGTGTTTCCGAACGAGGGGACATAATTATCCGACAATGGAGGCAGGACAAAACACATGAATATGCCGAAAGCCGTGAAACGGCGACTGACTGCGAAGCAGGCAGGGCAAAACACACGTAGGAAATCTGTTAGTTTTTTGGGGTGTACAAGGGGAAATGTATGGAAAGACTTGATAAGATGCTTGCAAATGCCGGAGTCGGTTCAAGAAGCGACGTAAAAGCCATAATCAGGGCAGGACGTGTCAGACTCAACGGCGAAATTATTAAGGACGAAAGCAAAAAAGCCGGTGAGAATGATGAAATATTGCTTGACGGGAAGCCAATCAGAACCTCGGGTTACAGGTACTTTATGTTAAATAAGCCAAAGGGCGTTGTTTCAGCCACAGAGGACCCTTCAGAAAAAACTGTGGTTGATATTCTGAAAAACGAGCACGTTAAAGGTTTGTTTCCTGTTGGGCGCCTTGATAAAGATACAACGGGATTGTTAATCCTGACAAACGATGGTGAATTCGGACACAGGATGACTTCGCCTAACCGTAAAACAGATAAGGTTTATGAGGCTGTTGTTAAAGGAATACCGGATGCAAATGCCATTGCTGCCTTTGCAACCGGGTTTATTTTTAAAGAGTTTACTTCGCAGCCTGCAGAGCTTGTAATACTTGAAAAAGATGAAGCAAGTAATACGGCGAAGACACGTGTAACGATTCATGAAGGCAAATTCCATCAGGTAAAGCGTATGTTTTTGAAGGTAAACTGTGAGGTTCTCGAGCTTAAACGTATTTCCATGGGCGAATTTATCCTTGATGAAAATCTTGCTGAAGGCGAGTACAAAGAAATCATTGTGGGTGATGAAGTATGAGTAACAACCTGAGTGATATTTTGGACGGAATCAAAGCAGTTATATTTGACCTGGATGGCACGCTGATTGATTCCATGTGGCTTTGGAAACAGATTGATATTGATTTTCTGGGACGATACGGGATATCGCTTCCGACAGATCTTCAGGCAAGCATATGCGGAATGAGTTTTCGTGAAACAGCCGATTATTTTAAAATGCGTTTTAATCTTCCTCTTGAGGCCGAAGCCATTATGAATGAATGGAACAGAATGGCCTTTAAGCTGTATACCGAAAGTGTTCCTTTGAAAAAGGGTGCGAGGCGTTTTTTGCAATTTTTAAAGAAACATGATATAATGACAGGGATTGCGACCAGCAATTCTCAGGAGCTTGTGGTAGCAGCGGCTTCGGCACTTGATATACTGAAATATCTTGATGAGATTCACAATTGCTGTGAAGTAAGTAAAGGCAAGCCTTCACCGATGATTTACCTTCATGTGGCAGAGTGTCTGAACTGCAGACCGGAGGAATGCCTTGTTTTCGAAGATTTGTGTGTGGGAATTGAGGCCGGGCTTAACGCAGGTATGAGAACATGCGCGGTTGAGGATAATTTTTCCGCGAATGAGCGTGAAGAAAAGAAGAAGCTGGCACATTATTACATAAATGATTATGATGAATTACTGGATGCAATTGCCAAATCATAAATGCTGTATAACAGTCAGGCCTGAATGTTCAGCAGGAGTTATACAAACTGAAAGAATAAGAATATGGTTTTGACTGACTGCACTCAGCAGCGGTTTAAAGAAAGGAAAATCAACGTGGAAAAGAAGAACGGAAGAAAATACAAGGGTGAGGCAGGGTATATAAGCTTTCAGAAGAACCTGAATCTTATATTGACATTGATTCTGTTTGGTCTGGCTGCCGGTATTTTTTTGACAGGCTATATTATAAATGATTACAATAAAGGCAATATTTTTACGATTTTTGCGGCTATTATGGTTATCCCGGCCGCTAAATTTACCGTTTCGGTTGTGCTTTTCAGCGGATTTAAATCAATTGATACGGAAAAGTACAATGAACTTGTGGGACTCTGCAAACCGGGATGTGACGTCTATGCGGATATGGTGATTGCGTCTACGGAAAAAGCCATGGGACTTGATTTTATGGTTGTAACGGGGGACAAGATTTTTGGTTTCTGTTCCAGAAAGAAAGACAATCCGCTCGATATTCAGCAGTATCTGTCACAGCTTATTCAGAGAAAAGGGCACGAGATGTCGGTTACAGTCACCAATGATGAGAAGAGATTTAAAAACTTCCTGAAGTCTTCAAACGGAGTGGATGATATTTCGTATGAATCTGATGAAGATAAGGAGTATTATCTGGAGGAACGCAAGAAAATCATGGAAATAATTGAGGTTGTCCTGGTTTGATTGATTTGCGTACTGAGTACGTACCGGTATGAACTGCCTGTGTACCGGGCGGGTACCGGTCTTCGAACTGCTTGTGTACTGAGATTGTACCGTTTTGAAGGAATTTGTATAATGAGCACGTACCGGTTTGAACAACCTGTGTACTGCGATTGTACCGTTTTGAACGGCCTGTGTAATGAGCACGTACCGGTTTGAACGGCCTGTGTAATGTGAGGTGCTGTTTTGAAGTCTGTTATAGCTGGAAATAATGAAAATGGTCAGAGGATTGACCGGATTATTGAAAAGATAATACCGAATGCAGGAAAAAGTTTTATTTACAAGATGATGCGTAAAAAGAACATTGTTCTTAACGGAAAAAAATGTGAGGGCAGTGAAAGACTTTGCGTCGGAGATGAAATAAAGCTTTTTTTATCTGACGAGACGCTGATTAAGTTTGGAATGAAGCTTATCGGTGATTCGGACATAAACGGTAATAATAAACCTGATTTATCAGGTGATGGGAATGCTCCCGAAAGAAGAAGTGAAGAAAGTAATAAGCGTTCTTTACGGAACGGTATCGGTGTAAAAACTTTTGATTTTGAACGTGCAATTATTTATGAAGACGAGGATATCATTCTTGTAAACAAACCGGTGGGAATTCTTTCACAGAAAGCTGAGCCGGGTGATTATTCAATAAATGAGTACCTGATTGATTATCTTCTTGACAAAGGAGCGCTTACACGTGAACAGATGGTTACGTTCCGTCCCGGAATATGCAACAGGCTCGATCGGAATACATCGGGAATTGTTGCTGCCGGCAAAAGCATCAATGGGCTGAGGGCTCTTTCGGAGATGTTTAGGGACAGAACCCTTGACAAGTTTTATCTTTGTGCTGTAAAAGGTACAGTTAACGGTCCGGCTCACATTGAAGGCTATCTGATAAAGGATTCGAAAAACAATGTTGTTACTGTTACGAAGGACAGAAGGTCTGAGGATGACGACCGGATAATGACAGAGTATTTACCGCTGAGCTGCGCGAACGGCTGCACGCTTCTTGAGGTCAGGCTTTTAACGGGTAAAACACATCAGATCAGGGCTCACCTGGCAAGTATCGGGCACCCGATTGCAGGTGATATGAAATACGGTAACTCTGAATTCAATCATGCAATGAAGTTGAACTTTGGTATCAGATCACAGATGCTTTTTGCATATAGACTTGTGTTTCCGAAGGAATGTCCCGGTCTTGAAAAACTTGGCGGTCGTGAGTTTAAGCTTGATATGCCGCGCGAGTTTGTGAAGATTTTTCATAACAAGTGAAACCTGAGGTGAAATGCTATGGCTCTTTGGAATTCAAGAGGTCTTCGTGGTTCAATGCTCGAGGAGCTTATCAATATAACCAACGATAAATACAGAGATCAGAAGCTTGCTCTGATTCAGAAAATACCGACGCCGATTACTCCCATGGAATATGACAAGGAGCATGCCCATATAACTCTGGCATATTTTGACAAAAAAAGTACGGTTGACTATATCGGCGTTGTTCAGGGCATTCCGGTCTGTTTTGATGCAAAGGAATGTGCAGTTGAAACTTTTTCTCTTCAGAATGTTCACGAACATCAGGTAAATTTCATGAAGGATTTTGAGGCACAGGAAGGCATTGCTTTCATTTTGATTTACTATAAGTGCCTTGACAAATATTATTATATGCGTTGCAGCGAGCTCGTGCGTTTCTGGCAAAGGGCTGTCGAAGGCGGCAGGAAAAGCATCAGACTTGAGGAGCTTGATGAGGAGTATTTTTTCAAATCTGTCAGTGGGTATTACATTCCTTTCCTTGACATGCTAAACAAGGATCTCGCATCAAGAGACTGAGCGGACACTGAATGCGAAGCAGACGGGGCTTATTAATAAATTTGTGACAGAGTGTGAGCAGTAATGAATAAACGCTGATTTTGAAGCAGGCAGATCTATGATTGTTTTTTGTCAGACAGTAAGTAGTGACTGCAACAGAATGCGATTTTATACGATTTGTCCTTGACATATGATTTTATTCAAAGTATAATGACAGAAATTCATTGTGCTACCATGCTACCAAATTAGCACTTTAAAGCACTAAAGTGACATGCGTGATATCGAGCTTTTGTCGATATTTACCCGACAGTGAACGGTAACGAATTATCACATGTATTAATTTATTTCGGAGGAATTTTATGAAAGACAGATTACTTCATACACCTGAAGGCGTAAGAGATATATATAATTCCGAATGCCGCAGAAAGCATTCTCTTGAACATGATTTAAAAAAGGTAATGCATTCATACGGATTTGAGGATATTGAAACACCCACATTTGAGTTTTTTGAGGTTTTTAGTGCCGAGCGTGGTACCGTTAAAGCAAAGGATATGTATAAATTTTTCGACAGAGAAGGAAATACCGTAGTTCTCAGACCTGATTTAACTCCGTCGATTGCAAGATGCGTGGCAAAGTATTATAATGAAGCAGTGAATCCCATCAGACTCTGCTATTGTGAGAATACATTTATCAACAGCACTGAGTATCAGCTTAAACAGAAGGAAATGACACAGCTGGGTTGCGAACTGATAAATGACAACAGTATTCTGGCAGATGCCGAGATTACGGCACTTACAGCCGAATGTCTTTTGAAGAGCGGTCTCACCGAGTTCAGGATTGATATCGGTGATGTACGTTTCTTTAAGGCACTTGTTTCGGAGGCCGGTTTTGATGAAGATAAGATTGAGATTCTTCGACATTTTATCATTGATAAAAACAGCTTCGGTCTTGAAGACTTTTTGAAGGATGAACCTATAAGCGACAAGCTTAAGGTGATTTTTACAAAGCTTCCCAACCTGTTCGGAAGCTTTGACAGGCTCGGTGAGGTTAAAAATCTCACTGACAACAAAGCGGCAATTGAGGCTGTAGAACATCTCGAGAAGCTTTATGAGCTTATTAAGAACTACGGATATGAGAGATATATAGGTTTTGACCTGGGCATGCTCAGTAAATACAGCTATTATACCGGTATCATTCTGCAGGCATTTACTTATGGCATCGGTGAGCCCGTTGCGATGGGCGGACGATACGACAGACTGGTCGGTCAGTTCGGAAAGGATGCTGCGGCAGTTGGAGTTGCCATTATTACCGACAGAATTCTGATGGCTCTTCAGCGCCAGGGAATTCAGAGTAATGTTGATGATGACAGAATTCTGGTGTGTGCACTCGAAAAAGACAGTGCGCTTGCAGCCGCCAGGTGCAGACAGTTGAGAGCTGAAGGCAGGAAGGCCGTAAGCTGTATTGTTGACGACATTTCGGAAGCTAAGATTGCAGAGCTGAATAAAAATAATTCCTTCGCGGAAGTCTGTGTGGTGAGAGTATGAGATATTTAACTATAGCGCTTGCAAAGGGTAGACTTGCAAAGCAGACAATGAAAATTCTGGGTGAACTTGGTATCAGCTGTGAGGAGATGGAAGATCCGGACAGCAGAAAACTTATTTTTACCGATGAGAAAAACGGACTTAAGTTTTTCCTGGCAAAGGCCAATGATGTACCTACCTATGTTGAATACGGTGCCGCCGACATCGGTATTGTCGGCAAGGACACGATTGTTGAGGAAGGCAGAAAGCTTTATGAGGTGCTCGATCTGAACCTCGGCAAGTGCAGAATGTGCGTTGCCGGACCTGAAAGTGCGAGAGAGCTTTTAAATCACGGCGGACTTATCCGTGTAGCCACAAAGTATCCGAACATTGCCAAGGATTATTTTTATAACGTAAAGCATCAGACCGTTGAAATTATCAAGCTGAACGGTTCGATTGAGCTTGCACCGATTGTGGGACTTTCGGAGGTCATCGTGGATATAGTTGAAACGGGTTCTACTCTTCGTGAGAACGGACTTGCGGTGCTTGAGGAGATTATGCCTCTGTCAGCACGAATGGTGGTTAACCGTGTCAGCATGAAAATGGAACAGGAACGTATTGCCGGGCTGATTGAGGCAATGAGAAACGTCATTCGTAACAAAGAATGATTGTGAATCGGTAATTAATTTTATACCTGCATGCGGTTATCGGCATGCAGATAGGAACAGGAGCAAATATGAGAATAATAAAACTTGACAGCAATACAAAAAAAGATATATTGAAGAACCTTTTGAAGAGAAATCCTTCTCAGTACGGGAAATATGAAGCAGCCGTGGCAGATATTGTTGAGAACGTTAAAACACGCGGCGATGAGGCCCTTTTTGAGTATACACTTAAATTTGACAAGACTACTTTTTCAGCTGACAGCATTCAGGTAACTGAGCAGGAATTTGAGGAAGCTTACAGAAAAATGGATCCGGAGCTTCTCGGCACAATCAGAAAAGCCATAACCAATATCAGAAGCTTTCACGAGAAGCAGAAGCAGAGAAGCTGGTTTGAGACAAGTGAAAACGGTGCTTTCCTCGGACAGAAGATTACCCCTCTGTTCAGAGTCGGTGTATATGTACCGGGCGGTAAAGCAGCTTATCCTTCTTCAGTGCTCATGAATGTTATCCCGGCAAAGGTTGCGGGAGTTGATGAGATAATCATGTGTACTCCTCCCGGAGCTGACGGAAGAGTTTATGAGGGAACGCTTGTGGCCGCTAAAGAGGCAGGAGTTGACAAGGTTTACAAGGTAGGCGGAGCACAGGCTGTTGCAGCGATGGCTTACGGTACCGAATCAATTCCGAAGGTTGACAAGATTGTAGGTCCCGGAAACATTTATGTAGCACTTGCAAAAAGAAGAGTTTACGGAAATGTCAGCATTGATTCAATCGCAGGTCCTTCCGAGATTCTTGTGCTTGCGGACGAGACGGCGAACCCCAGATATGTTGCCGCTGACCTTCTGAGCCAGGCAGAGCACGATGAGCTTGCATCGGCAATTCTTATTACAACGAGCAGTGAGCTTGCGGAAAAGGTTTCGGAGGAAGTGGACAGGTTCACGGCTGTTCTTTCCAGAAAAGAGATTATTGAGAAGTCTCTTGAAAATTACGGTTATATTCTTGTGGGAGATAACATGGATGAGTGCATCGAGGCAGCTAATGAGATTGCTTCCGAGCACATGGAAATTCTGACAAAGAATCCGTTTGTCGACCTCGGTAAAATCAGAAATGCCGGAGCCATTTTCCTCGGACAGTATTCAAGCGAACCTCTCGGAGACTATTTTGCAGGTCCCAACCACATACTTCCCACAAATGGAACAGCCAAGTTTTTCTCGGCTTTGTCGGTTGATGATTTTATTAAGAAATCAAGTGTTATTTCGTATTCGTATGAAGCTCTTGAAGCAGTTCACAAAGACATCGAGAGATTTGCAAAGGCTGAAGGATTTACGGCTCACGCAAATTCTGTTGCAGTGAGATTTGAATGACTTTGATATTTGAATGAGCTTTGGACAGACTTTGAACAGTAATAATTGAATGAGCATTGTTCAAACTGTGAACAGTAATAATAGATTGAGTAATGACAGACTGTGAACAATAATATTTTGAACAGAGTGTGTTTTGAACGTGAATACCAATCGGTTAATGTTGAAAAATTGAAGTGTGACAGAATGGAGATTATTATGCGGGAAGCGGAAATCAGACGTACAACAAAGGAAACTGATATTTATGTAAAGCTTAATCTTGACGGTACCGGAAAGACTTCGATTAATACAGGAATTGGCTTCTTTGACCATATGCTGAACAGCTTTGGAAGACACAGCTTTATTGACCTTGAGGTTGAGGTAAAGGGTGATCTGAATGTTGACGGTCATCATACTGTTGAGGATACAGGTATTGTTCTCGGTGAGGCCCTGAAAAAAGCTCTGGGAGACAAAGCGGGAATAAAGAGATACGGAAGCTTTTGCCTTCCGATGGATGAGACGCTTGTTCTTGCAGCCGTTGATTTCTGCGGACGTCCTTATTTTAATTATGATCTCAGGTTTTCTATGCCGAGGATAGGAGAGCTTGACAGCGAGCTGATTCGTGAATTCTTTTATGCGGTATCTTACTCGGCAGCCATGAATCTGCATATTAAGCAGATTGACGGTCTGAACAATCATCACATTGCCGAGGCTGCTTTTAAGGCTTTTGCAAAGGCTGTTGATGAGGCAAAGACAGTTGACCCGAGGGTTTCCGGTGCACTTTCCACCAAGGGAGTAATCTGACCGGTGATAATTATTCATGAACGGTTGCTTTATTGCGCAACTGAAGTATATTTCGCAGCAGATTGAGTTGCGAATATTAGATGCAGACTGTGACGGTAACGACGCCGACCTCTCTGCAGTGCTCGGTGTTGCGAAAATGCATATTAGGCAGGCTGTGACGGTAACGATACCGGCTTCTCACAATGCAGTGTTCGGTGTTGCGAAAAATGCATTGCAGACAGAATGTGACGGTTACAAATGCAAAAACTGACAGTACAATAATTTACAGGGAGAATAAAGATGAAGAGACTTATAGCGTATATTAACTGCGAGAACGAAATCACAGAGAAGACAATTATCGAGGCACGAAATTACGAAAATAACGGCGCCGATGAGCTGTTTCTCTATAACCATACTGAAAGCGAAGCAGAAAGAGAAGAGTTTCTGGCTCTTGTAAAGGAAGTTGTCAGAAGAATAGATATTCCTGTTCTTATCGGTTGCAGGGTGAAGCGTTTTGAAGATATCAAAAAGGCTTTTTACACAGGTGCCAAGTATGTTGTGCTCTGTTATGCGGATGTTAAGGACAATGACCTGGCAAAACAGGGTTGTGAGAGATTCGGACGTGATTCGATTATTATCGAGACGAACAGAAACGAAGAAGATAAAGACGGATTTATGGATGATGAAGTCATGGCAGAGGCAGAATTTTTCGGTACTGTTCTCATGAAGCATGTTTCCTATTCGGAGCTTTTTGCGTCAAAGGTTGCTGCATTGAAGGTTCCGGTAATCATCAGAGACAGTCTTGTCAGAAATGACATAGAGACGCTTATTTCGCTTAAAAATGTTGCGGGAATCGCTACAAACTTTTATTGTGAAAAGAAGCTTCCCGGAGAGGATGAATATTCTGAGGGGGATGTTGTTCCCGCCGGTCAGGGTATGATGAAGGTTAAAAGAAGCCTCAAGCAGAACGGAATTGAAATCAATACTTTCGATTCAAAACTCAGTTTTGCCGACATGAAGAAAAACAGCGACGGAATGGTTCCTGTGGTTGTTCAGGATTACAAGAATAACCAGGTGCTTATGGTTGCTTACATGAATGAAGAGGCGTTTAATATTACGATTGAGACCGGTGTTATGACTTATTTTTCAAGGTCACGACAGGAGCTTTGGATAAAGGGTGAAACATCGGGACATAAGCAGTTCGTGAAGGAGCTTATTGCTGACTGTGACAAGGATACAATTCTTGCAAAGGTTTATCAGATAGGTGCAGCCTGCCATACCGGTAACCGTTCATGTTTCTTTAACGAAATGCTTAAGCATGAGTACGATGAGAAGAATGCGTATGCTGTTCTGACAAATCTTTATGATGTTGTTGTGGACAGAAAGAAGAATCCCAAGGAGGGTTCTTATACAAATTATCTGTTTGACAAGGGAATCGATAAAATTCTCAAAAAGTGCGGCGAGGAGGCTACCGAGATGGTTATTGCCGCAAAGAATCCCAATGCGGAGGAGCTCAAGTACGAAATAGCCGATTTCCTTTACCATATGACGGTTCTTATGGTTGAATGCGGAGTTGACTGGGAAGATATTGTTGAAGAGCTTGCCAAGAGATAGTTCACGATTGCAAACGAAAATGAAATAACTGAAGCAGAGTTGGAAAACTGCAAACAAAAGCTGAAAAACTTAAGCAGAGTTGAAAGACTGTAAACGAAAGCTGAAAAAAACTGAAGCAGAGTTTGCAAAAAGAAAAACAGGTTATAGAAAATTTAAAAAGGGGCGTGTGTTATGAAGATTTCGGCTGAAAAAAATGATGTCGAATATGTTCTTTTTACTGAGGAACAGATTAAAAACAGAGTTAGGGAACTCGGCGAAATTATTACAAAAGAATATGAAGGAAGAGTGCCTATTGTTGCCTGTATTTTGAAGGGTGCTTCAATATTCTATACTGACCTTTGCCGTGAAATCAAAGGACATATTAACATGGATTTTATTTCTGTATCAAGCTATGGAAGTGAAGCAAAATCTTCCGGTGTTGTAAGGCTTGTAAAGGATCTTGACAGTAATATTACCGGTCGTGATCTTATTATTGTGGAAGACATCATTGATTCGGGACTTACTCTTAAGTACCTGAAGGAACTGCTTTATTCACGTAAACCTAATTCTATAAAGACCGTTTGTCTTTTGGACAAGCACGAATGTCATCCGGCAGAGATTGGCTGCGATCTGAGCGGTTTCCCTATTGAAAATCAGTTTGTGGTAGGCTATGGTCTTGACTACGCAAATTTTTACAGAAATCTTCCGTATATCGGAGTTTTGAAAAAAGAAGTTTATACTGATTGAAATTTGCGTTGAAAGTTTGAAAAGTTAGGAAGCGATTCGGTCTGGAAGTTCGTAATAGGAGCCTGAAGTCAGTTTTGAATGGAAGTTCAAAAGTGAACCGGAAGGCAATTCGGACTGTAAGTTTGTTATAAGTGCTTAAAGTCAGTTTTGAATGAAAGTTCAAAAGTGAACCGGAAGGCAATTCGAATTGAAAGTTTGAAATAAAGTTGAAAGTCAGTTTTGACTCTAAGTTAATTGAAATGATATCCGGCAGTTGTGACGGATTTAAAAAGAGAGGTGTATATAAAATGACAAAGGTTGATATTTTCTCAGGTTTCCTCGGAGCAGGAAAGACTACACTTATTAAAAAACTTATTGCAGAAGCTTTTAAAGGAGAAAAGCTTGTTCTGATTGAGAATGAGTTTGGTGAGATTGGTATTGACGGTGGATTCTTAAAGGATTCCGGCGTTGAAATTACTGAGATGAATTCAGGATGTATCTGCTGTACGCTTGTGGGTGATTTCGGAATCGCACTTAAGAAGGTTATGCAGCAGTTTACTCCTGACAGAATTATTATTGAGCCTTCAGGCGTTGGCAAGCTTTCTGACGTCATCAAGGCCATTCAGGATGTTGCTGAGGATGCAGGAATTGAAGTAAACAATTTCATAGCTGTTGTTGATGCGTCAAAGTGCAAAATGTACATGAAGAACTTTGGTGAATTCTTCAATAATCAGATAGAGTATGCAAAGACAATTATTCTGAGCAGAACCCAGAAGGTAAGCGAAGAAAAGCTTGCTGAGACGGTTGCACTTATCAGAGAGCACAATGACAAGGCAGTTTTGATTACAACTCCCTGGGATGATATTGACGGCGCAAAGATTTTATCGGCTATGGAAGAGAAGAACTCTTTTGAGGATGAACTTCTCGCAGCGGCAGGTATCTGCCCTGAGTGCGGTCATCATCATGAGGACGGCGAAGAGTGCTGTCATCACCATCACGACGATGAAGACGAGGATGAGTGTTGCCATCATCACCATCATCACGACGAGGATGAACATGAACATCACCACCATCACGATGATGACGATGAGGAGTGCTGCCACCACCATCACGACGGCGAGGAGGGACATGAACACCATCACCATCATCACCATCATGCCGATGAAGTCTTCTCAAGCATCGGAATCGAGACAACGAAGAAGTTTACCGAGGATAGCTTAAAGGCTATTCTTGACAGACTTGGTGAAAGTGATAAATTCGGATTTATACTCAGATCAAAGGGAATAATTCCCGCTGCCGACGGACAGTGGATTCACTTTGACTTTGTCCCCGAAGAGTATGAAATCAGACGCGGTGCTGCCGACGTTATCGGAAAAATTTGCGTTATCGGAAGCAAAATCAACGAAGAAGCTCTTAAGGAACTCTTTAACGCTTAATTGAACGAAGCAGTACTTAAGGAACTCTTTAGCGCTTAAATGGTAAACAACATACCGGTTAATTTATATTTCAGTATTTATGGGAGAGTCGGAAAATGGATATACCTGTATACCTGATTAACGGATTTCTTGAATCCGGTAAAACATCTTTTATTAAAACGACACTTGAGGATCCTGATTTTACAAACGGTGACAGAATTCTTCTGCTGGTTTGTGAAGAGGGTGAGGAAGAGTATGATGAAAAGGCTCTTGCCAAAAAGAACATTTTTGTCTCATATGTGGAATCAAGAGAAGCTTTTACTAAAGAATTCCTCGAGACGCAGAACAGAGAGTATCATCCGGACAAGGTTATTGTTGAACTGAACGGCGTCTGGCTGATGTCGGATTTCCTTGAAATGGACATTCCCAAGGGATGGTCAACAGTTCAGATTATAACTCTGGTAGATGCATCAACATTTACGAATTATGTCAACAATATGCGGTCGCTTATCATGGAGCAGATCAAGTATTCCGATACCATTATCTTTAACAGATGCACTGAGGATACCAAAAAGCTTGATATCAGACGTACAGTAAAGCCTGTAAACAGAAAAGCACAGCTGATTTACGAATCGGCAGAGGGCATCGAAATGAATGATGACGAAGAGGAAGAGCTTCCGTTCGACATCAGCGGTGACACGGTTGTGATTGAAGACGATGATTTCGGTCTTTGGTACCTTGATGCACTTGATAACGGTAAAAAGTACGAGGGTAAGACAATTAAGTTTAAAGCAATGTTCTATAAGGACAAGAAAATGCCGAGCGACGGCATGGTTCCCGGACGTTTTGCCATGCAGTGCTGTGCAAACGATATCGCATTTATAGGATTTCCCAGCAGAGTTACTTCAGACTGTCTGGGATTCTTAGGTACACATAAGGACCGTGACTGGATATATGTCGAGGCTAAACTGAAGGTAGAATTCAAGCGTGAGTACAGAGGACGCGGCCCGGTGCTTTACATAAACAGGCTTGAGGATGCTCAGCCTGCGGAAGAGGAAATTGTATATTTTACTTGACTTAGTCACCTCAACAAAATATAATAATACACGGTGTCAAAAGCAGGGACTGACTGCGTGGCAGGCAGGGCTTTTGAGCACGTTTTGGACAGACTGCGAATAGCAACGCATACAGCATTCTAATTTTTGCTTTTCGGTCGGAAGGAGGAAATTCATGTTAAAAAGTATGACAGGATTCGGCAGATTCGAATCGGAGACTCCCGAGAGAAAGATTTCCGTTGAGATGAAGTCTGTAAATCACAGATACTGCGAGATTACTCTTAAAATGCCCAAAAGGCTGAATTTCTTCGAGTCGGCCATCAGGAATGTACTTAAAAATTATATATCGCGTGGTAAGGTTGATGTATTTATCAGTTATACCGACTACATGGAAGGCAAGGAATGCGTTAAATACAACGAGGATATTGCAAAGGAATATTTTGAAGCAATCAAGAAAATCGGTGCTCAGTTTTATATTGACAGCGATATAAATGCTCTTGCCATTGCCAGATTCCCCGAAGTTTTCACGATTGAAGAGCAGCAGACCGATGACGGTGAATTGTGGAATATTATTGAGGATGCCATGAAAAAGGCTGCCGAACAGTTTGTGCAGACCAGAATTTCAGAGGGAGAGCATTTAAAAACCGATCTTTTCGGAAAGCTTGACGGTATGCTTGATATGATTGATTTCATAGAGAAGCGTTCACCCGAGGTCGTTGATGAGTACAGAGAGCGTCTTTATGCGAAAGTGCGCGAGCTTCTTGAGGATACAAAGATAGACCAGGGAATACTCGCTACCGAAATTACCATCTTTGCCGATAAAATCTGCGTTGATGAGGAAACTGTCAGACTGCGTGCTCATATCAACAATATGAAAAATACACTGAATGAAGCTGAAAATATCGGAAGAAAGCTTGATTTCATTGCCCAGGAAATGAACCGTGAAGCGAATACGATTCTTTCAAAGTCAAGCGATCTTGATATTACCAATACAGCGATTAATCTCAAGACCGAGATTGAAAAGGTCAGAGAGCAGATTCAGAATATAGAATAGATTATTTATTTCAGGAGGCATATATGTTACATCCATCTTACACAGACTTAATGAAAACAGTTAACGGAGATGCTGAGGCAAACAATACCCAGCCCGTTGTCAGCAGCAGATATTCCATAGTTCTGGCTACGGCAAAGCGTGCCAGACAGCTTATAGACGGAGCAGAGCCTTATGTGGTTCCCAAGTGTAATAAGCCTCTTTCAATCGCTGTAGAAGAAATCAGTACATCGAATGTTAAAATCCTCACCGATGAGGAGTATGAAAAGTCAAAAGCTGAGCAGGGCATCGAAAATACTGATTATGTGGATGATATGATTTGATGCTTCTTATCAAAGGAACGTTTTCGTGTGAGAGGTAATTGTCCGATAATCGGGAAATAATCAATGACCGGTAGTTATCCAATGATTGGGAATTATCCAGTGATCTGGAATTTTCCAATGACCGGTAGTTGTCCAATGATTGGGAATTATCCAGTAATTTGGGATTTTTCAATGACCGGTAGTTATCCAATGATTGGGAATTATTAAGTGATCTGGAATTTTCCAATGACCGATAGTTATCCAATGATTGGGAATTATCCAGTGATCTGGAATTTTCCAATGACCGGTAGTTATCCAATGATTGGGAATTATCAAGTGATCTGGAATTTTCCAATGACCGATAGTTATCCAATGATTGGGAATTATTAAGTGACCGGGAAATATTCAATGATTGGCAGTTGTTTTTCGCCGGGGCTGTCTGGTCGGTGTTAATGATTGGGCTTTGGAAGGAATAGTATGGCTATCGCGGTTTGTACTCGTCTTGATTTTTGAATCAGGTTCGGGGTACGTAAAAACATCGAAATCAGTATTTGGCTCATCGTCATCAAATTCGGTTGACGGGGTGAATTTTTTGGGATTTGCTGCGTCGAAATAACAATTTACTTATCGTCATAATTACAAAAAAATCAGATTAAAATTATTTATTTTTTGTTATAAATGACGAAATCTGATACTTTGATATTTTTTTGAATTTAAATCAGCACATTTTGCTTGCATTTATTCTAAATTTTGGTTACAATGTTTGTCGAAAGTTGGTATAAAGGTTTTTAGCCTTCGGGCTATTTACATTTATTCAATCTATAAAATTTCTAAAAATTTTTAGGAGGATCTAGAAATGGCAGTAAGAGTTGCAATTAATGGATTTGGCCGTATCGGTCGTCTTGCATTCAGACAGATGTTTGATGCTGAAGGTTACGAGGTTGTTGCTATCAACGATTTAACTTCACCCAAGATGCTTGCTCATCTTTTAAAGTATGATTCATCACAGGGTAAGTATAAGTATGCTGATTCAGTTAGCTTCAAAGAGGGTGATGAAACCACAGAGGGTTCTATCACAGTTAACGGTAAGGAAATCACAATCTACAAGAAGGCTAACGCAGCTGAGCTTCCTTGGGGCGAGCTTAAGGTAGACGTAGTTCTTGAGTGCACAGGTTTCTATACATCAAAGGCTAAGGCACAGGCTCATATTGATGCCGGCGCTCGTAAAGTTGTTATTTCTGCACCTGCAGGAAATGACCTTCCTACAATCGTTTACAATGTAAACCATAAGGAGCTTAAGGCTGAGGATACAATCATTTCAGCAGCTTCATGTACAACAAACTGCTTAGCACCTATGGCTAAGGCTCTTAATGACCTTGCAGGCATTAAGTCAGGTATCATGAGCACAATTCATGCTTACACAGGCGATCAGATGATTCTTGATGGACCTCAGCGTAAGGGCGACCTTCGTCGTTCACGTGCTGGTGCTGTCAACATCGTTCCCAACAGCACAGGTGCTGCAAAGGCAATCGGCCTTGTTATCCCTGAGTTAAACGGTAAGCTCATCGGATCAGCTCAGCGTGTACCTACCCCTACAGGATCAACAACAATCCTTGTTGCTACTGTTGAGAAGTCAGTTACAAAGGAAGAAATCAATGCTGCAATGAAGGCTGCTGCTACAGAGTCATTCGGTTACAATGAGGATGAGATCGTTTCATCAGATATCGTTGGAAGCACATTTGGTTCAATCTTTGATGCTACACAGACAATGGTTGGTGCTGATAACCTTGTTCAGGTTGTTTCATGGTATGACAATGAGAACAGCTACACAAGCCAGATGGTTCGTACAATTAAGTACTTCTCAGAGTTAAAGTAATTAACCGCTTAGCTTTTGACCTGTGTTAAAACAGCGTTGAGGCTTTGGTTATATCTTACAATGACCTACAAGGGGTCCGGTCTTCAAAGGACCGGACTCCTTTTTAATTTTTAAAATATTATATTCTTAAAGTAAAAAACGTAACGGGTATAAGCATTTTGAAAACGTATAGAGCGAAGAAATTTGTGCTTTAAAGAATACATATTTTGAAAGCGTATAGAGCGAAGTGATATATGTATCAACGGATACCGGTTTTTGGATGCTTTGAATAAATTATTATATAAGCACATATGTGCAGATTGGAGACAACATGTCACTTAATAAGAAGTCAGTTGATGATTTTAGTGCAAAGGGCAAGAGAGTTCTTGTTCGTTGCGATTTTAACGTTCCTTTAAAGAACGGCGAGATTACAGATGAAACCAGAATTAACGCAGCACTTCCCACAATCAAGAAGCTTATGGCTGATGGCGGCAAGGTAATCCTTTGCTCACATCTTGGAAAAGTTAAGGAAGGACCTAACGAGAAAGAGTCACTTGCTCCCGTAGCAAAGAGCCTTTCTGCAAAGCTTGGCAAGGAAGTTAAGTTCATCGCTGATTACAATGTAACAGGCGAGGCTACAACAGCTGCTGTTGCAGCTATGAATGAGGGAGATGTTATCCTTCTTCAGAATACACGTTTCAGAATGGAAGAGGAGACAAAGCCCCAGAAAGCCGGCACAAAGTTTGCTGAGGAGCTTGCTGAGCTTTGTGATGATTATGTATGCGATGCATTCGGATCTTCACACCGTGCACATGCTTCAGTTTCAGTTGTAACTGAGTATGTTCGTAAGAAGGGCGGAAACTGTGCAGTCGGATACCTTATGCAGAAGGAAATCAACTTCCTTGGCAACGCTGTAGAAAATCCTGTCAGACCTTTCGTAGCAATTCTTGGCGGCGCTAAGGTAGCTGACAAGCTTAATGTTATTAACAACCTTCTTGAGAAGTGCGATACACTTATCATCGGTGGTGGTATGGCATTCACATTCTTAAAGGCTCAGGGCTATGAAATTGGTAAGTCACTTTGTGATGATGAGAAGATTGATTATTGTAAGGAAATGATGGCAAAGGCTGAAAAGCTCGGCAAGAAGCTTCTTCTTCCTGTAGATACAGCTATTGCTGCAGGTTTCCCCGATCCTATCGATGGACCTATCGATGTTAAGTATGTTGATTCAGATAAAATCCCCGCTGATATGGAAGGTCTTGATATCGGACCTAAGACACAGGAGCTTTTCGCAACTGCTGCAAAGGAAGCAAAGACAGTAGTTTGGAACGGACCTATGGGCGTTTTCGAGAATCCTACTCTTGCAAAGGGAACAATCGCTGTTGCCAAGGCACTTGCTGAGACAGATGCAACCACTATTATCGGTGGCGGTGATTCAGCAGCAGCTTGCAACCAGCTTGGTTTCGCTGACAAGATGAGCCACATTTCAACAGGTGGCGGCGCTTCACTTGAGTTCCTTGAAGGCAAGGAGCTTCCAGGTGTAGTAGCAGCTGATGATATGTGATTAAATTATTTTAAATTATTTCACTCATAAGCCTCTCCTCTTTTGGGGAGAGGTGTCATGCGCAGCATGACGGAGAGGGGCCAGCATGCTGCAAACACGACGGAAATGTGCTTTGCATAATTCATAGCATGGCAGAGTTGTGCTTATCATGCTGCAAACACGACTGAAATGTGCTTTGCATAATTCATAGCATGACTGAAATTGGCTTACCATACAATCTGCCTGCAATGAATAATCAAATTTTATTAATGAAAGGTCTTTATGCCAAAAACTAATACATATCTTCTTTCAAATGCCAAAGAACTTCGTAAGAATATGACTCGTCAGGAGAGTCATTTATGGTACGATTTTATAAAAAAGCGACCGGAGCATTGGTATAAACAAAGAGTGATTGGAAGTTATATTGTAGATTTTTATTGTCCCTCAAAGCATTTGGTTTTAGAAATTGACGGAAGCCAACATTATGAAGAAGATGCTTTAAGATATGATGAAAATCGCACGAGATTCCTTAATTCACAGGGCATAAAGGTTATTAGAATTCTTAATGGTGATATAAATATGAATTTTGAAGCGGTTTGTATGATGCTGGAGAATGAAATTGAAAGTATTGCCAACCCTCTCAGTCAGCCATGCGGCTGACAGCTCTCCCAAAGGGAGAGCCTATTAAAAAAAGGAGATATTATTATGGCTAGAAGAAGAATTATTGCCGGTAACTGGAAGATGAACAAGACTCCCAGTGAGGCTGTTGAACTTTGCAATACACTTAAGGATTTAGTTAAAAATGATGCTGTAGACGTTGTTTACTGCGTTCCTGCAATCGATATCGTTCCTGTAGCTGCAGCTATTAAGGGCACAAATGTACATCTTGGTGCTGAGAACTTCTACATTGAAGACAAGGGTGCTTTCACAGGCGAAATTTCAGCTCCTATGCTTAAGGATGCCGGTGTTGAGTATATTATCATCGGTCATTCAGAGAGAAGAGATATCTTCGGTGAGAATGATATTCTGATCAATGCAAAGGTTAAGAAGGCTTTTGCTTCAGGACTTAAGCCTATTCTCTGCTGTGGTGAGTCACTTGCTCTTCGTAAGGCAGGTACATACGCTCAGTGGATTAAGAGACAGATCACATGGGATCTTGACGGTATCACAGCAGATCAGGTTAAGGAGCTTGTAATTGCTTATGAGCCTATCTGGGCTATCGGAACAGGTGAGACTGCTACAGCTGACCAGGCTGAAGAAGTATGTAAGATGATTCGTGAGACAATTGCTGAGATGTACGATGCACCTACAGCAGAGGCTGTTCGTATTCAGTACGGCGGATCTATGAATGCAGGAAATGCAGCTGAGCTTCTTGCAAAGGCTGACATTGATGGTGGACTTATTGGCGGTGCTGCACTTAAGCCTGATTTCGGTCAGATCGTTAACGCTTGATTTTTAGTGTTAACCCGCGTTGTCGGTGATTGCCTGCAATCACGAGAGACTGTTTGATTTATCACGCATATTTAACGCTTGATTTTTAGTGCTAACCTGCGTTACCGGTGATTGCATGCAATCACGAGAGACTGCTTGATTATTCATGTATTTTTAATGCGTAATTTATTATATAGAGCAGGATTTCCTGGGTAAATGTAACATTTACAAAAACTTATAGCAGAAGAGGTACATATGGGTTTCATACCTGTATTTACCTCTTTTTTGATTCGTTGTATTACAAATATGTTTATTGATGTTACTATTCAATTCCCGGTCAAAAACATTCATAAAGCGCGCCACATAACCATTGGCTCATTCGTTTCCTAACGGAAACGGCTTTTTTGCTTTATAGGAAATTGCGTCCTATAAAATAAAAAACGCTCCGCAAGGATGCGCACGCTTTTGCAGCGGTAATTTGTCGCTGACGCGACGCAAAAGCGGCGCAGCATGTCGCAAGCGACATGCTTTCTTATGCGAATTGCTCGAGTGACATATGTCACGAGATATGTGTTTTGGTCGGCCTCAATCACATACTCATAATGACAATTACTTTACAGACAATCTTGTAGTTGTAATTGTCATTTGACCATGTGGCGAATAGTAACTTATTGACAAATTGTATGATTAAATATAAAATATTTCACAGGTTGGGAAGATGGTTTATGTTTTTTCCAAACCAATAAATAATGTTAAAGGAGAATAGAATTATGGGTTGGATTATCAGTTTGGCAATCGGAGCTGTTGCCGGTTATATTGCAAGTCAGATTATGCACAGCAAATCAGGTCTTTTATGGTATATCATTCTTGGTGTTGTTGGAGGCGCTCTCGGTTCTTTCGTCGGAAAGATTCTTGGAATCGGCGGCGATGGAATTATCGGTCAGATTATTATCGGAGTTGCCGGAACCTGTCTGCTGATTGCAGGATGCAGATTTATTCTTAAAAAATAGTTTGAGATACAGTTATAAGCTATTTTTGTAAACTTGATTTATTGGGAGATTAATACATGAACGGATTATGTGGTATGTGGAAAGAGTTGTGATTTCTGTAATTCGAAGACCGCAGGAAGATGCTCCGGATGTACAGAGGGTATGAACCGGGGGATGGAACGCTCATTTTGTCGTGCGTATCAAGTATTTTGTTTATGTTTGGAAATTCTGATATTACCGAGGATGTTAACTTCGATATATCTGATTCCTGGAGAAGCTTTTGGACGCAGTACATTAAGCCGGTGGCGCTTTTGGTTGCATCGGTTATACTTGCCATAATCGGATCAAGATTAGCTGCAGTTGCAATTACAATTTCCGTGTGTCTGATTGCATCGTTTATCTGGCTTTTGGTTGTATCGTTCAGGTATCTGAAGCTGCTTTGGTACACGGCAAAGCTCCTGAAGGCAACGTGAATTTGTTGTTGATGAGTTTTGAAACGGTTGTTAATGGAATTGTTAATGATTGGAATTGTTGTGAATGGAATCGTTAATTAATGAGTGTGTGAAATAATCTCTGTAAATATGATATTCTAAGATAACAGACGAGCCAGATGGTAGCTCTTTAGCTACTGTATGGCTCGTTTTTAATATAAAAAATGATTTGTTTTACTCAAGGATTATGTTACCATGAATTTGATAAATTCTGATTGTGCGCCAAGATAAGGGCGCTTATCCTAACGGGTGCAAAGCCCGTCTATATAAGGTCTAACCAACCAGTAGTAGCGAGTCTTGCGTAGTTATCAGTAATGATAGGTGCGAAGCGTAGACAGCGAGAAAGCAG
>JAZLIK010000067.1:0-16121 GCA_045617345.1 Lachnospiraceae bacterium
CCGCAACACCTACACCGGTGCCCGCAACGCCTACATTAGTGCCCGCGACACCTACACCGGTGCCTGCGACACCTACGCCGGTACAGATAACGCCTACACCGTTACCGTTTAGTATGCCTACACCCATAAATAAACCTACACCTAATCCCGGAACACCAACACCGAACCCGGGAACACCTACACCGAACCCGGGAACACCTACACCTGAGCCGGGTACGCCAACACCGAACCCGGGAACACCAACACCCGATCCCGGAACACCTACACCGGACCCGGGTACACCTACACCCGATCCCGGAACACCTACACCTGAGCCTACTCCGGCAACATACAGAATCACGCTGCATGTTGAGAATGGTACTATAAGTGCATCGGGATTTACAAAGACCGGTGATAGTACATATACGGGATATTATCAGGAAGGTGTCGGGAAATCACTTCCTTCTGTAACTTCTACGAGCGCTATCTATGACTTTAAAGGTTGGTCAAGAGACGGTGGAACGACAACCGGTGGCGCGGGCTATGTAACAGCTACAGATAAAGGCGATTTGAGTTTTACAGCTATTTTTTCTGAGATAACAAGATAAAATATTATTACTAAACCCTGACTGAGCGGTAAAAGAAGTGGTGAAAGAATCTTTTACTGCTCAGAATGGTTGTTACTATTCACCAGCCGGCTATGCGGTGAATAGTGACGAATGGTTTGACAAATAAACAGGATAATGATATCATGATGACAATGTCTTCTGACACTGAAATATATTTTTGTACTGTAAATGTTACTATTCACAGTCGGGTGATGATGAACACAAGCCTAAAGACTGCTTTAAGGGCAGTCTGTGAACAGTGGTGCGGCATATGTTTACGGTACAGGTTTATTAAGGTGAAAGATCGGTCAGTAATTCGATATTTATAACGTCAGAGGTGCTTTTTGGAGTGCCTGACGATTGTAGCATATTTTGAGTGGACTGTATCTTTCGATACAGTCTATTTTCTTTATAGAAAAATGCGTCCTATAAAGAAACACACTTTATGGGAAATTTGTCCTATTGTCTGACCTGACAGAGGAAGACATATAAAAATATTGTGTCTGAGACCCGAAAACTTAACTGTTGATACCTGAAAACATAACTGTTGATATCAGAAAACATAATTGTTGATACCTGAAAACTTAACTGCTGATACCGGAAAATTCAACTGTTGATACCGGCTGTTGCAAGGGAACTATAAGGCCTGATATCGGCAACAGACTGTGAATGGTAACAATGTATCGCAGGATTATCTTGACGGAGTCTCACAAGGAGGAAAAATGAAGAAAAGTGTTGTTACCGTATTGTTGGCTGTTATGGCTGTACTGTGCTTTACCGCTTGCGGAAAGCAGGAGGCATCGGAAGTGAATGTCGGAGTGCTGAAGGGACCTACGGGAATCGGAGCTGTCGGAATTATGTCAAAGTCGGAGAAAAAAGAGTATGAAAATTATAATTTTACGCTTACTCCCGATGTAAATGATATTGTGGCGCGGTTGACAAACGGAGACCTGGATATCGGTGCTCTACCGACAAATACAGCGGCCAATCTTTATAACAAGACTAACGGAGATGTTGAACTGATAGCTCTTAACTGCACCGGTGTTCTGTATATCATGGAGAATGGAAACAGTGTGAACTCAGTATCTGATTTGAAGGGAAAGACCGTTTATGTAAACGGGCAGGGCTCAAATCCCGAGTATGTACTTAATTTTCTGTTGCGAAAGAACGGACTGGAACCGGGAACTGATGTTGATGTTCAGTTCAGGGAAGCATCAGAAATTTCGGCGATGATGATTTCGGGTGAGGCGCAGCTGTGCATGCTTCCTGTACCGGCGGTAACAACGATTGCGGTTAAAAATGCGGATGTGAGAAAAGCGCTTGATATTACAAAGGAATATGAGGAAGCGGCAAATGATGGAAGCTCTCTGACGATGGGATGCCTTGTGGCGAGAAAAAAATTTATTGAAGAAAACCCTGAGGCTGTAGAGCAGTTCCTTGAGCGATATAGGGAATCGATTGAATTTGTTCTCAATGATACGGACAATGCGGCTGCACTTGTGGCAGAGTATGAAATTACGGGAAATGCGGATATTGCGAAGAAAGCTATTCCGGACTGCGGCATAGTGTGCATTACGGGTGGAGATATCAGACCGGCACTTGAAGGATATCTTCGGGTGCTTTATGATGCCGCTCCCGCATCGGTAGGCGGGAAAATGCCCGGAGATGATTTCTACGGAAGCAAGAGCGATAAATAGACAATTGATGGGTAATTTTTCGAACAGCGATTACAAACAGCGATTACAAACAGCGATTACATACAGCTATTACAAGCAGAGAGTATAAGTAACCTGACAGACAGCGTGGAGGAAGCTATGAAATCAGAAGGACAAAAAAAAAGACAACTGAAAAAATGGCAGAAAATCATTATAGCTGCGTTTTTTTGGGTAGCAGTCTGGTTCGTGGCGGCGGCAGCAGTCGGAAAGGAGCTGCTGATTCCTTCACCTGTTGTTGTGGTTTTACGCCTTGGTAAACTGATTTTTGAAAAGGAATTCTGGTTAAAAACACTTATTTCACTTCTTCGTGTTCTGGGCGGCTTTGCCGCAGGATGTGTCGCGGGAGTAATCCTGGCGGTTACGGCATCGGTAAGCGGCGTGGCGGAGAGTATTATCAGTCCTTTTATCAGGATTATCAGGTCTACTCCGGTTACATCGTTTATTATGCTTGTAATGCTGTGGATCGGATACACGTTTGTGCCGGTATTTATTGCGGCGCTGCTGGTTACTCCGATAGTGTTTTCGAACCTTCGTGAAGGTATTCGTGAGACCGACCGACAGCTTCTGGAGGTTGCGCAGATTTATAATTTCGGCAAGGTAAAAACAATAAAAACAGTCTATATTCCATCGGTAAAGCCTTATTTTATATCTGCGGCAGTGACATCACTCGGGCTGGCATGGAAAGCCGGAATCGCGGCAGAAGTGCTGTGCCTTCCCTCGGATGCCATAGGACGTGAAATTTATTATTCAAAGCTTTATCTTGAGACGCCTGATTTATTCGCGTGGACGGTGGTTGTTATTATTTTCAGTATTCTGTTTGAAAAAATATTTGAAAAAATCGTGAAGAAGGGAGTTAAGAAGGACGATGAAAATAAATAATCTTTGCGTTTCCTTTGCTTCACAAAAGGTTTTGGAAAATATTTCACTCGAAATCGGAGATGGGATTACCTGTATCATGGCTGAAAGCGGACGCGGAAAAACTACGCTGCTGAATGTGATAGCAGGACTTCTTCAGCCTGACAGCGGTAAAATAGAGGACGGTCCCGGGCGACCGGCGGTAATGTTTCAGGAGGATCGTCTGTTCCCCTGGCTCACGGCACTGGAAAATGTGGAAATTGTATGCAATGACAGAAGAAAAGCTGCAGAGCTTCTGAATATCATGGAACTGGGCAACGATATGGATAAATACCCGAAACAGATGTCAGGAGGAATGAAACGGCGTGTGGCACTGGCACGCGCCCTTGCATACGATTCGGATATGCTGATCCTTGATGAACCGTTTAAGGGACTGGACGAAGAACTGGAAAAGAGAATCATAGGTGTGATAAAGAAAATCAAAAAGCCGATGCTTATAGCAACGCATGCCGAGGCAGATGTAGAAATGCTTGGGGCAGTAAAAATCAGTCTGTGAATCAGGCAGGTTTGTGAATGAGTTACTGAACGACCGGGTATAGAATACATGCTGATTCTGTCTGCAGAAAGATGGGTAAATAAATGAGAAAAATAGCTATATACGGAAAGGGTGGAATCGGTAAATCAACGACTACTTCAAACCTTTCAATGGCACTAAGCATTGTCGGAAATGTTACTTCGGGGAAAAATGTGCTTGTAATCGGCGAAGGCGTAGAGGCGTGTTCATTTTCTGATTCATTAAAAAAATATGGAATGGTTAAGGCTGCAAGCGCTCTTGATATTTTTCAACGGTATGAGAGAGCGGAATACAGACTGTCGGACGAGAGTGAGATTAAGGACGTTATAGGTCAGTTTGATGTTGCAGTGGGCAATCCGTGTTTCAGGATGCTGTCCGGGAACACCGAATTCATTAATCGTCCAATGATAGCTGTATCGGGTGGTGTAAATATTCAGACGGAGGTGCAAAATGTCTACCAGAGTAGCGGTAATATCAATTATTGTTGAAAGTGCTGAAAATGTTGAAGAATTAAACAGAATCCTGTCGGAATCCAGAGACTATGTTATCGGACGTATGGGAATTCCTTACAGGGAAAAGAATGTAAGCATCATATGCGTGGCTGTGGACGGACCACAGGATATGATTAATTCAATGACGGGAAAAATTGGAAGGCTGAAGGGAATCACGGCCAAAACCACATACTCAAACGTAATTTCGGAGGATGTGAACGGTGAAAAATAAGTCACAGGCTGCATGGCAGTCTGTGACTTGCGAAATGACGTCTAAAAGTCCGGGTAAATAGTTCGGATAAATAACCCGATTAATAAAGCTGGTAAACACCCCGGATAAATAACCCGATTAATAAGGCTGGTAAACACCCCGGATAAATAACCCGATTAATAAGGCTGGTAAAAAGCCCGGATAAAAAGCCCAATTAATAAGTCTGATAAATACCACGGACAAAAACCGGTTAATAAGTCTGGTAATCAGCCCGGATAAAAAGCCCGTAGCATATTTATGAAAAATAATATCAGTCGTTTGCCAGATGGCAGAGCTCGTCAAGCATCTTCGGAAGGTCACTTTCCATGTTGTCATCGGTGAACTGGCAGGTACCTACTGCTTTGTGACCGCCACCGTTATACTTAAGCATGAGATGACCGACATCGAGATTACAGCTGCGGTTCAGGATACTGTAGCCTACTGCGGCGGAACAGCCGATGCCGCCCTTGCCGTTTACTATCCATGCAGATACATTCTGGTCGGGATAGAGGCTGTAGATGAGAAAACGATTGCCGGTGTAGATAGGGTCAACACCGCGCAGGTCGGTAATAATGACGTTACCAACGGTACGTGTGTATTTTGCTACCATTTCCTTGAATTTTTCTGTCTGTTCCATGTAAACATCGATACGCTCTTTAACATCACTTAAGTTGAGAATCTGTTCGGTGGTCATTGTACGGCATGCATCGATAAGTTCTTCCATGAGCTTGTAATTGGGGATGGTGAACTGTCTCCAGCGGCCGAGACCGGTTCTGGGATCCATGAGAAAACCGATAAGTATCCAGCCGGTAGGGTTCAGTACCTCTTCACGTGTGAGATGACCCGAATCAACCTTGTCAACTGCTTCCATCATTTCAGTAAACTGAGGGAAGCGTTCCTTACCACCGTAGTATTCATAAATAATTCTGGCGCAGGAGGGTGTGAGTCTGCTTTCACCCTTGTACTTGCCTTCAAGGGCATTACGCTCAAATTCGCTTGAATGATGGTCAAACCAGAGTCCGCAACCTTCCACAAACGGAACATTGGCAAGACAGTCATTTTCGGTAACTTCAACAAGTCCGTCCTGCAAATCCTTGGGATGTGCAAACTTCCAACTGTCAATAATGCCTGCTTCTTTTAAAAGGGCGCCGCAGGCAAGCCCGTCAAAATCAGAACGTGTAATAAGTCTCAAGTGATAAACCTCCTAAAATACATTTAATTTAAACCCACTTCCATTATAGTACGAAAACTGTATCATTTCAAGTGAAATTTTGCGAAAAGAACAAAGGCGTATTTTTGAAATCCCTCTTGTTGAAATATTGCAGGGATGGTATAATCATTAGAAAAGGTTTGTTTATGGATTGTGGGGTGAGTGTGGTGGCAGTACTTAACAAGGGTATTATTACGGAGTTTTACAACAGATACAGAGCCGATCTGAAAAAGGCCATGAGCTTTGAAACCGAGTTGCGTAATGCGTCAGACAAAAAAGACTGGGTTAACTGCCTCGCACTGAAATCGGAATTCTTAAGAAAAACCTTTCGTGAGAATGAAACTGCACTGGCGGAGTGGGTGTATCCGTATGTTGAAGGGAAGACCTCAATTGACGGTGAGCTTGCCGAGGAGTTTTATACCAATGCGGCCGATATGCTTAACAGCAATGAAAACGACCCGCTGATGACGATAGAAGTACTGAAGATGCTCAGAGTGTTTTACCGGAATATTGACAGACTTGACTGGTGGATAAAGAGCTCATCACTGCTGGGTATGGCATATGACAGAATGGCAAACGAGACTTCGTCAAAAAATGCACGAAAGTGTTATGAGGAAATTATCAGATACAGCGACCGGTATTTTTATCTGGAAGAGTGGGAGGTTCGCCGCAGGATTCTTGAAGCCTTTTTTTTCAGCATCAATGGTAATGATATAGAGTCAAACAATGAACGTGTCGAGCTGATTGTTCTGTATGAAAATGCAAAAAAGTTTTTCAACAATCCGAATGTCAGGGCGATTGACAGTGATAAATTCGATTTCGACAACGAGCTTGAAGAAATGCGTTCAAACATGATATGGGCATTGATTCTGTCTGATTCTGAACCGACAAAGGAAATAATGGATTATGTAGAGAACAATCTGCTGCCGGCTGGGATACGGTGGAGCAATTACCTGACGCAGAGCCCGGCGTGTGTGTTGTGTTTTCTGTGGTACAAATTCTTCAACGGAGATATAGAGATAAACCGGTATATTGAGCTTATTGCACTGTATTACAGGTATCAGGACGACGATGTTGATTACAGCTGTAAGAGTGTACGCAGCAACCGGGTTTACAGGGTCAAGACATACTGTATGCAGCAGTGCTTCAGGGCACTTTCACTTCCGTTTGTTAATCTTGAAAGCAGAGAAAAATATTTTCAGGAAATGCTGAACGAGTATAAGAGTTTTTATCTCGGCATGCCTTTTATCAACAACAACAATTTCCTGGACAGGGATCTTTGCGATACTACAAAGCTTATGCTGCGATGTATCAATGATGCACGTCAGGGATTTGATATTCTGTTTGAAGTGGTTCTTCCGCGAAATGCGGCAACCATGATACACTCGATAATGGTCGGAAAGATTGCGGCAGAGATAGTGGATTGTCTCGTTGACGACAATCCGGATCTTTTCTTTGAACTTGTGGGTGTTGAGAGTGAGAGAATCGTCCGTGAAAAGAGAGAATACCTGAAAAAGCTTGTGGTTGACTGTGCGCATATTCATGATATAGGAAAAGCGTATATTTATGATGTGGTCAGTCAGCAGACAAGAAAGCTTACCCGCGAGGAATTCGGGCTGATCAGGAAACATCCGGAGTTCGGTGCAAAGATGCTGAAGGGCACTAATTTCGGGGCCAGGTATACAGAGGCTATTCTTGGACATCACAGAGCGTTTGACGGCAAGTCGGGTTATCCGGAGTGGTTTGACAATCTTTCCTCGGATTACAAGATAATTATTGATATTCTGACACTAAGCGACTGCGTTGATGCGGCCACTGATATGCTGGGACGAAATTATGAGATTAACAAGGCCTGGCAGCCTGCTCTTGCGGACGAAATCAAGGGCGATGATTTATGCCGTTACAATCAGCAGATATTTTATCAGGTATGTAAAAATAAAAAAGCCAATGACAATATTTCGTTTATTACCAACGACGGACGTATGGATGTCTATTATGAAATATACAAAAAATACATTGCAAACGATCATTCTGATGAGATGGTAAGAGTTGTAAATGTAAAAATAAATTAAGGATGTGGATATTATGGGAAAAATTATTTTAACAGGTGACAGACCTACAGGAAGACTTCATCTCGGACATTATGTCGGTTCACTGAAGAGAAGAGTTGATCTTCAGAATTCGGGCGAGTATGATAAAATCTTTATCATGATTGCCGATGCACAGGCACTTACAGATAATGCCGACAATCCTGAAAAGGTTCGCCAGAATATTGTTGAGGTAGCTCTTGATTATCTTTCGGTCGGACTTGACCCGGCCAAGTCGACGCTTTTTATTCAGTCGATGGTTCCCGAACTGACAGAGCTGACTTTTTATTACATGAATCTTGTTACGGTTTCAAGACTTCAGAGAAATCCTACCGTAAAGGCCGAAATCCAGATGCGTAATTTTGAAACAAGCATTCCTACAGGCTTCTTCTGCTATCCGATAAGCCAGGCGGCAGATATTACGGCGTTCAAGGCCACTACCGTGCCCGTTGGCGAGGACCAGATGCCCATGATTGAGCAGTGTACCGAGATAGTTCATAAATTCAATGCCGTTTACGGTGGTACTCTCGTTGAACCGAAGATTCTTCTGCCTGAGAATTCGGCCTGCCTGCGTCTGCCCGGCACCGACGGCAAGGCGAAGATGAGTAAATCACTCGGAAACTGCATTTATCTGTCGGATTCGGCAAAGGAAGTAAAGACTAAGGTTATGTCGATGTATACAGATCCCGATCATATCAGGGTTGAGGATCCGGGAAAGGTTGAGGGCAATACCGTATTTACTTATCTTGATGCATTTATTAAGCCCGACAGCTTTGAAAAGTACCTGCCCGAGTATTCAAATCTCGATGAACTCAAGGATCATTATAAGAGTGGCGGACTTGGCGATGTAAAGGTAAAGAAGCTGCTGATTAATGTTCTTGAGGAGGAGCTTGCCCCTATCCGTGAGCGCAGAGCAATGTGGGAGAAGAACATTCCGGGTGTTTACGAGATACTGAAGGATGGCAGCAGAGTAGCTGAGGCAGCTGCCGCAGAGACTCTTTCGGAGGTTCGTGCTTCAATGAAGATAAATTATTTCGATGACGGAGCGCTTATCAAGGAACAGATTGAGAAATACGGTAATAAATAGTATTCAGCTGCGAAGCATTGTCTGACTGCAAAGCAGGCAGGGCTGCAGATAATAAAATAAAGACAGTGGTATCTGATTGGTGAATTCGAATATCATTAACAACAATACAGGATTGCGGAATGAATAGTGAGAAAAAACTGTCACAGCTTGTGACTGTGGCACGCATGAGGACGGATTTCCCGGGAAAGTTTGGAATTCCGAGACAGAGCGGAGTGGTAAAAAGTCTGAAAGGGAAGATAGTTTTTGAACCGGATTTTCGGTCAAGGGATATGCTTCGCGGTCTTGAAGGCTTTTCACATATTTGGGTACTGTGGATTTTTTCTCAGAACATGGACGGAGACGGTCAGAGCAGGTGGTCACCGACGGTGAGACCTCCGCGTCTCGGTGGCAATAAGCGTGTTGGAGTATTTGCCACGAGGTCACCGTTCAGACCAAATCCGGTTGGATTATCAGCGGTACGTATTTCGAGGATTGACTATGAAGATTCCGAAGGTCCTGTGATTTATGTTGAGGGTGCGGATATGGCTGACGGGACACCGATTATTGATATCAAGCCATATGTGACCTTCACGGATTCAGTGACGGAAGCGGTTTCGGGTTTTGTGGATGAGGTTGAATATCCCAAGCTGAAGGTGGAGTGGCAGACTGAGAATGTCAGTCTGTTAACATGTGATGTAAGGCAGAATCTGACAGCGATACTGGAGAATGACCCACGTCCGCATTATCATCATGACAGTGAAAGAATCTACAGGTTTGAGTATTCCGGCTGGGCGGTGGCATTTTCGGTGGACGGCGATGTGCTGACGGTTACGGAGCTGACGAAGTACTGATAATGGATTTTTCGATAGGTTTTGTTTAATGGTTACTGTTCAGTGGTTTCTGCTCAATAGTCACTGTTTAATGGTTACTGTTCGATTGCTGTTGTCCCATAGTTTTGTTTAACGGTTACTGTTCAGTGGTTTCTGCTCAATAGTCACTGTTTGACAGTCACTGTTTGACAGTCACTGTTCATTAGCTACTGCTTAATAGTTACGGTTCAAAGTTAACGTTCATACCTGAACACAGAGGCTGTAACCATTCAGTTAATGTTTACAGCCATGGAAATACAAAAATGCGGCGGTTGTCGGAAATGACAGCCGCCGTTTTGATTATCGTTCAGTATTGCAGTCGTGTAAGAATGAACACACGCGAAGTCGGTTAATGCCTGGTCAGAGTGAATTTTACGTGGACCGAACCGTTTGCGTCTGTTTTGACATATCCGGCTGAAATACCTAAATTCTGGTAACTGTAGCCGGAGATTTCGACCATGTTTTCGATATTAATGCCGCAGTATGAGTCGACAAAGCTTGTGGATGGCGAGGATACCTTGGACAATGCGGAACAGTTATAAAGTGTAAAGGCATTTGAACCGTCTGCTGCCCCGGCAAAAGCCATAAACGCAGTGTAGAGAGGTACTGCGGGGATGTTGACATTATCGGCTGTGCCGGTAAATTCGTATGTAACGGAATTGATGTTTCCCGCAGAATCAAATTTAAATGAGTAGCCCATGGTAGCCGGGTCGGTGGCATATCCGAGGCGGACAAGCACCTGACTGCAGTTGGCGTAAAACTGTTCTGTAGTCAGATTTCCACGGTTTGTGGGAATCAGGCTCTGATATGAAATGACGGAGCTGAAATTCACTACAAGAAACAGGATAACAAAGTATATGGCCAATGCCAGGTAGCTTTGCGTTGTCAGTTCGGCGTCGCAGTCATCGTCCCATTGAAGAACCTGCCCGAAGCTGCACAGCTGATAGCTTTTTATTTCTTTGATAAGCCCGTATAGCGGAATCATAAAGCCCAGACCGTATCTGGCCATTTTAAAGGTCCTTGTACCGGCCTCCTGCAGAGTGAGTTTTCTGCCTTCACCGCGTTTTGTTATTTTTATTCCGAGAATAAACTTGCCCGGTGTGTAACCGACCGAAGCGAGAAGAAATGGCTCGATAAGGCACGAAATAATGAACGAGGCAAAGAGCTCGGCGTATTCCGCAAATATCGAAGTGCCGATATTTATATGGAGTACAAAGGTCAGGAAAAGATCCAGCAGAAGTGTAATAAGTGCCTGGTCGAGAGTACGAGCCAGATATCTTCTGATGGGATGAGGACAGATTTTAATGCCCTCGGCAGACACTTCATCGCCACCTGAGTTATAGTTTGGAATGGCTTTTCCGTATGCATAGCCGGAGCCAAATACACCGGAGCTGTAGCTTCCAAAGTAGTTGGTCGAATTCTTCATGGACGGATTGGAACTTTCCGAATTCTGTCCGTCATCGGTTTCGGACGTTGTGTCTGAATCATTGCAAGCGTCTGCGGATTCCGAATCATTATTTTCAAGGCTGTCATCACTCGAATCGGCAGCAGTATTGCCTGACTTTTCGGAATGATTACGTTTATATACTTCTTCGGCATTGTATATCTGACTGGAGGTGTCGGTGGACCACTTGGACGAGTTTGTACCGGACCTTGCTGCATTGACATCGGGTCGGGGTAATGAGTCATTAATGGTATTCCAGGAGCCTGCATTCATGGGAAGCATGCCGGTATTTATGTCATAAAAGGCACCGCCTCTGGCACGAAGCTCACTGATATGCTCAATGTAGGGAACAGGGTCAAAGTCATCAAAGCTTTCTTCGTTGCGCTTTATATTCTGCAGTACGATTGCGGCCTGAGTATTGTTGGAGGCGTCATCCAGAATAGCTTTTACATGACCGGCGAGCGATTCCTTAAATGTGTTCCCGGATTCAGAATGAGTTTGGGAGAGTTTAAGTGTATCGCGAAAGGAGTAACCAAGCATTCTGAAAAGGCAGTATTTACGCAGTCTGGAGACTTCATCATCTGTTAGTTCACGACTGCCGGAGAAGATGTTTTCAATTCCCGGAAGCCCCTCGCGTTGAAATGCATTTACTGTGGCGGAGCTTACGCTAAGCTCTTTTAATAGTGTGCTGAGTGTCATTATCTGTATCCTGGTTTCTGTTCGCAGCCCGAAACAAGCCGGTTAGGCGTTACTACTCACGGTCCTGCGTTTATTATCAACCGACTGCGAATAGTAACGGTTAGGCCATATCAGACCTGAAAAGAAACATTACCCTTCTGTATCATATAATCAAAGCTTGAGCTTTGCAAGAAGAGCACCGAGACCCGTTCCGGCGGTTCCGCCGTCACTGTATTCCTCGGGTGCTGATTCCACTACATCTTCAAAAACGTCTTCCTTTTCTTCGACACCTTTTATTGTGAGAGAAATTTTGCCGTCCCTGATGTCAAGGATTTTAACCGTTACCTCTTCACCCAATTTCAGTACCTCATTCGGGGATTTGATGTGTTTCCCGCAGATTTCTGAAATGTGTACCAGACCGGTCAGGTCTTCACCGATATTGACGAAGGCGCCGAAGGGCATTATTTTTTCAACTTTACCGTTTGTAACAAGACCCTTCTGCAGACGTGAAATTCGGGAATTTTTGTCCTCACGGGCCAGATCGCGAAGTATTTCCTTGGCGGAAAGAACAAGCTTGGCGTTTTCGGCGTCAACGGTTGTGACAACTACATCGAGTTCACGTCCTGCATATTCGGAGGTGTCTTCCACATATGAGAGGGACAGCTGTGAAGCAGGGATGAAGCCCCTGATACCGAACAGATATGCTGTGACTCCGCCCCTGACTGCCTCAGAGACCTTTACATGGTGGATACTGCGCTCCTCCATTGCCTTTGTGAGTTTGTCCCAGGAGAGCAGATTGTCCGCTTCCTTTAGTGAAAGAATGAAGATACCGTCGCGTGTTTCGTTGAGAACGGTTGCCTTTATTTCATCACCGATGTGTATGTCGGCCTTAATGGAAAAATGCGGGTCGTTGCTTAAATCTTCAAGCTTTATTCTTCCTTCGGAATATGAATTAAGGTCTACCGTTACTTCACTGTCGGATATTCCGATGACGGTTCCGGTAACGATATCGCCTATATTAATCTTTTTGAGCGAATGCTCGAGCTCTGCGGCAAAGTCGTCCATAGAAGGAATGATTTCAGGTGTTTCGGGTACAGCTGTGCTGTTTTCATTAATATTTTCGTTCATGGTATAATAACCTTTCTGTTCTGCTTTTTGAGAATACGGCGTAAAAGCAATCGTATTTCAAAGAAAAATGAGCAAATTTTATGCTTTTGCATTAAGCGCTGCCAAGGGTGGAAATATGTCCATCAACAGGCGCCAGGTCTGAAGACTAAAGACTTAAGTCTCAGGCTTTCGTGCGTTTACGGTTGTCGTACAAACAACATTAACAGTTTACCATATATAAAGAAAAATGTCTATTGAAACGTTAATTCGTTACTATTCATAATTACCCGACAGTGAATAGAACATTTTCAGCAATCTTTCCAAAAGGACTTGAAAATAACGGAGATGGCATTATAATGGTGAAGGTTACTGCAAACAGAAACAGATATTTTTGAAGTTCGGGGATAATTCGCCGGATTTCTGATTGAGAGGATAAACATGCCAGACAAAGTATACAAAATACTTGTAATTAATCCGGGCTCCACATCGACAAAAATCAGCCTGTTCAATAACAGCGAGTGTGTGTTTGAAGAAAGTGTTTTTCATGATGCACCCGAACTGCTTAAGTTTGAAACGGTAAATGAACAGATACCGTTCAGAAAACAGGTGATTATGAACCTCCTGGAAAAATACGGGATTTCTCCGGACAGCATCGATGTTTTTGTCGGAAGAGGAGGAAGCGCACAGACTCAGCGTTCCGGTGTGACGGTAATTGATGATAAGCTGTACAGAGACACGGCAAATGCGGTTGGCGGAAGTGAGCATCCCGCAAAGCTTGGAGTAATGCTTGCATACGAACTGGCGGGCGAATTCGGGGGTGAAATGTATACACTTGACCCCACCAATGTGGATGAGCTCTGCGATTATGCCAGAATCACGGGTATTGACGGCCTGTACAGAAACGCGCAGTCACATGTGCTGAATCAGAAGGCAACAGCGCGTATTCATGCGAAGAAGCTCGGGAAAAGATATGAAGAATGTAATTTTGTTGTATGTCATATAGATGGTGGAATTACGGTAAATGCGCATGATCACGGGAGAATGGTTGACGGAAATGTCGGTTCCGGGGGTGACGGAGCTTTTTCTCCGACGCGAATAGGAAGTGTTCCGGTACTTGGTCTTCTTGATTACATTGAGCAGCATTCGATAGACGAGGTACGCAGGATGTGTTCCCGTTCAGGCGGTTTTGTGAGCTTTTTCGGAACATCAAATGCGGATAAGGTTTATGAAATGATAAAGGCCGGCGACAAAAAGGCAGAGCTTGTCTGGAATGCATGCATATATCAGATATGCAAACAGATAGGAGCGATGAGCACCGTTCTGTCAGGAAGGGTCGACGGAATCATTCTGACGGGAGGACTTGTCAGATTTGATTCGATTGTCGATATGATACGCGAGAGATGCGGCTGGATAGCACCGATTTCCGTTTATCCCGGAGAGGTTGAACAGGAAGCACTCTGCTCGGCTGTGATGCGTGTCCTGAACGGTGAGGATGCGGCAATCGGGTATACCGGGGAACCTGTGTGGAGCGGATTTGATTTTACATAACGGTGATTTTGGCAGTGTTTGAATTTAATTATGGAGGCAGTGAATATGCAGTTACTTGTTGTTATTTTGAAAAATGAAAAAATAATGGATAACATCTTAAAAAAGCTTGCCGAAGAAGGGGTTAAAGGGGGAACGATTCTTGAAGGCAAGGGAATGGGCGAGGAGCTTTTGAACATGGAGGACATTCCGATGTTCGGAACACTCAGAAAGCTTCTGCGCAGAGATGAGGACATGGAAAAGACACATGTTGCTCTTTTTGTCATCAGTGATGAGCAGTTGGTTACGGCAAGAGAGACGGTTAAATCAATGGTTGACCTGAAGGAACCGAACACGGGAATTATGTTTGTGGTTCCAATTACTTACGTTGAAGGTTTGGGAAAATAAATCCGGTGTTTTTTGTACACGGAAAGGACAGGCAATGAAAGAATGAATATGAATATAATGGTTTATCTCGCGATAGCACTTATGCTTGCACTTCTTTCAAGCAAACTGATGAAGCTGGTGAAGCTTCCGAATGTGACGGGATATCTGATAACAGGTCTGATAGCCGGACCATACTGTCTGGGACTGATTCCGGCCGAAATTATTGAAAGCCTGAGCATTATCCCTGAGGTAGCCCTTGGATTTATTGCATTTTCAATCGGTTCGGAATTCAGAATCAGCTATCTGAAGAAGGTCGGAAAGTCGCCTGTAATAATAGCGACGCTTGAATCTGTATTTGCGGTGCTGTTTGTTGACGGGATTCTGTTTGCTTTTGGATATGATAAAGCATTTTCACTGTGCCTGGGAGCCATTGCTGCGGCTACGGCTCCGGCAGCTACTCTGATGGTTGTAAAACAGTACAGGGCAAAGGGACCGGTAACGGATACCCTTCTTCCGGTTGTTGCGCTGGATGATGCCACTGCACTGATGTGCTTCGGCATTTCGGTTGCTATTGCAAAGGTTATAGAGAACGGTGGCGGAGATACCGTTTGGGGAACTATACTTTCTCCTGTACTTGAAATTGTCGGTGCACTCGGAATCGGAGCGGTCATGGGACTGCTGTTTAAAATTCTTGTAATGTGGTTTACCGGACGCGGAAACAGGCTGGCGCTGACATACGTGTTTGTTTTCGCGTGCATAGGACTTGGAGATATGCTTGGGGTTTCATCGCTTCTTGCATGCATGGCTTTGGGTGCTGTGTTTGCGAACACGGCAAAACAGAGTGATATGGTCTTTGAACAGACAGACAGAATGACACCTCCCATTTTTATGATGTTTTTCTTCCTGTCAGGAGCTGAACTTGATATCTCAATAATTCCTGAGGTCGGAGTTATCGGTATTTTGTATATTCTGTTCAGAGTGTTTGGAAAAATGACAGGTGCCTTCCTGGGGGCCACCATATCGCATACCGACGCAAATGTAAAAAAATATCTTGGATTTACGCTTATCCCGCAGGCGGGAGTAGCCATCGGACTGGCGACGACGGCCATGACGGTGGTGCCGCAGTACGGACCACGAATCAGGACGGTTATTCTCTGCGGAACCGTAATTTATGAACTGACCGGACCGGTTATTACCAAGCTTGCATTGAAAAAAGCGGGAGAAATCGGAAAGAATAATTGAGGTTTATCCAGCCTCCATAGTCGAATAATAATATC
>JAZLIK010000068.1:0-12215 GCA_045617345.1 Lachnospiraceae bacterium
TAACACCCATGTCGGTCGGTGACTTATACGGAGATTCGCCCAAAATGCTTTCAAACATTGCATTCAGCACAGGGAAAACCTCCACGTCCCTGTTGTAGTTTACGGTAGTGACACCGTAGGCCTCCAGATGGAACGGATCTATCATGTTTACATCGTTTAGGTCAGCCGTTGCGGCCTCATATGCCAGGTTCACCGGATGCTTCAGCGGCAGGTTCCATATGGGAAAGGTCTCAAATTTGGCATAGCCCGACTTGATTCCTCTCTTGTTGTCCGCATATATCTGTGAAAGACATACCGCCATTTTTCCGCTTCCCGGACCGGGCGCTGTAACAACTATAAGCGATTTTTCTGTCTTTATATATTCGTTTTTGCCGTATCCTTCATCACTGACAATCAGAGGGATATTGGCAGGATAGCCGGGAATCGTGTAGTGATGTGCCACATTTATTCCCTGACTCTCAAGTTTCTTTGTAAAAGCTTCCGTTCCCGCCTGAGCCGCATACTGTGTGAGAACTACATTGTTCACCAGCAGACCGCATCCGCGAAACGCATCTATCAGACGGAGTACCTCTGCATCATAGGTAATTCCGAGATCGCCCCTTACCTTATTTTTTTCGATATCATTGGCGTTTATGACAATAACCACCTCAGCCTGATCCTTCAGCTGCATAAGCATCCTGATCTTACTGTCGGGCTGAAATCCGGGAAGTACTCTTGATGCATGATAATCATCGAAAAGCTTGCCTCCGAATTCAAGATACAGCTTGCCTCCGAAGCCTGCAATTCTCTGTTCGATATTCTCTGACTGTAATCTCAGATATTTTTCATTATCAAATCCAACTTTAGTCATATCGCACATCCCCGTATAAACGTTACCATTCACAGCCTGTTCAAAACCCGTTCATAAACCGCACATTGTCCGTGCTGCGCGGACTTTGTGTTTCCTCTGGCTACTCTCAAAAACAAGTCCTAATTATAGCAAATTTTTCATGTTTTTTCAAGATAAATAATAACACAATTTTAGTTTCTTTAGCGGCTAATTTTTGTAGAACATTATTTACACATATTATGGTATAATATATATTGACACATCTTGTGTGTCTTTGATTCTGCCGCAGACTTTTTTCCTGTTTTGCGGATTTTTCCGTTTTTCACGTATCTGCTTTTAGTTTACTGTTCGCATAAATAAGCCGTGAAACAAAGGCTGACTTTGAAGCAATCGGTTTCTGTGAATCCTTTACGGCTGCTTTTGAACAGACCGTGAACAGTAACCGTTTAAAACTGACTTTATAATAACCGGCAGATACATCACACGTTCATCGGGTATCTTTGGGAGGATATATGGACATTTTGCACATTTTTCAGCTGATTGGCGGTGTAGGTCTCTTTCTTTACGGAATGAAATATCTTGGAAGCTCGCTTGAAAACCTGGCCGGAGCCCGCCTTGAAAAAACGCTTGAAAAACTCACAGACAACAGAATTAAGGGACTTCTGCTCGGTGTATTTGTCACCGCCATCATCCAGAGTTCATCCGCAACCACAATTATGCTGGTCGGTTTTGTAAATGCCGGAATCATGAAGCTGGGACAGGCCGTTCCGGTTCTGCTCGGTGCAAACATCGGTACCACCGTTACCGGTCAGATTTTAAGACTCGGTGATATCGGTGGCGGCGGAAGCATGATTCTGTCACTTCTCAAGCCCTCGTCCTTTGCACCTCTCATCATTGGAATTGCTGCATTTATGATGCTTTTAAGCAAGAAAAAGAAAGTTCTTGACATTGCTGCAATTCTCATGGGATTCGGTATTCTTTTCTTCGGTATGACCACAATGGAAACCGCACTCGATCCGCTTAAAAATTCACAGGCCTTTACCGATACCTTTACAACCTTCACCAATCCGTTTGTCGGATTTTTACTCGGTGTTCTGCTGGCAATGATTCTGCAAAGCTCATCAGCAGCCGTCGGTATCGTTCAGGCTGTGGCAGCCGCAGCCGGCAATGTCACACTGGCCGTTGTGGCCCCCATTGTTATGGGTATCAGCCTCGGAAAGCTTTTTCCCGTCATTCTGGCCAGTATCGGTACCAAAAAGGAAGCTCAGCAGGTTACCATATCCCAGCTTTTTGTCAGCGGCTCCGGTGCCATTCTGGGCATGCTGGTTTTCTACCTGCTTCTTGTACCTTTGAAAATCATGGATACTTCTTCAGTAATGACCAGAGGTTCGATAGCCGATTTCAATACTGTTTTCAACATCTGTGTCAGCGTTTTCTTCATTCCATGGACATCTCTGATAGCCAGATTTGCGAAGAAGCTTCGCGGAGACGCGCGTCCCTCCAAAATTGACCAGGAGCTGGCAATGCTTGATACCATGCTTCTCTCAACTCCCACAATTGCTCTTGAACAGTGCCGTAAGGTAATCAACGGAATGGGTACAACCGCTGTTGAAAACTACGCGCTCGCTCTCGATATGCACCGTGAATACAATCAGCACACCGAAAAGCTGATGAATGAAAACGAACTGTTCCTTGATAAATCGGAAACGCTCCTGAATGACTATCTGGTAAAGGTCAATGCCCGTCCGCTCAGAACCGACGACCAGAAGCTTGCCACGGAAATTATGCACAGTGTCATGGATTTTGAACGAATCGGTGACCACTGTATCAAGCTTGCAAATGTTTCAAATTACAATCACAACCAGAAAATCACCTTTTCCGATATAGCCGGCCGTGAGCTTGACGTTATCGGTGAAGCGGTAAATGAGATTCTGAAGACAACCGTTGCATCCTTTACCACCGACCGTCTGGAACTGGCCGAGAAGGTTGAACCGCTTCGCGAAGTCATTGCCGCCATGAGTGAGGTTCTGAGAACACACCATATTGACCGCCTCCGTGCTCAGGACTGTTCTGTAGCGGCAGGCATATCACTTGTCGAATGTCTGACCAGCTTTGAACGTATTTCGGCATACTGCTCCAACATTGCTCTGCATGTCATTGAAAAATGTTCAAGTGACGGAACCTTTGACATGCATGCCTACACCCGTAAATTAAAGAGTGGAGATGCCCACTACCATGAGCTGTACGATGAATTCAGCGCAAAATATCTGAGACAGTTAAAAGAACAGACCGTATGACCATCACAAAGGGGCTGCCACTAATACAAGTGATGGTGCCCTTAGTATGTAATTGGTATGTTTAACATATTTCAAATTCATATAAATCGACGAATCGCTGCGAAGGCAATTCCCGGCATTCGTCACTCTATGCTTTCTGTATATAAACCGATTTCCTGCAACATCAAAAACGATTTTATCATGTACGCATACGCCAAAGGATTGATATTGCGAATACTGCTGATTGTCTTTATTCCCTTAATTGAAAGCTTTACATCACGATATATACCCGGATCTGCAATCTTTTCAAATTTCGGTTGCCCAGTCAATATACATGTTGCAAGGTACATGATTTCACTGGCATACACACATACATTCTCGCCATTTATACCGCCGTCAAAAACATGGCCTTGAATTGCTTTTATGCCAACAGAAAAGTTTGTATATTCATCAGGCATCACGGCACCTCTTCCCATAAGGCAGATGCAGCTTGATATTGTATCCTTCAGACAATCTGATGGTGTAAGGTTCAGGCCTCGATAACCGGATTCAATTCCAGATATTTTATTGTAAACGGAAACCACAGTTTCATAATCATCCATTTCCTGAAGGAGAGTCCAACAATCAAACAATTGCTTTATGATTTCAAGTTCTTTGTCTACGCCAAAAGGAATCCCCGTTGTATGAGGTGCAAATGCAGTAAGCTTATCACCAAGAATACAATTCTTGTCGGGAATCTTCACTGCTAAATCCGGTCCTTCACTCAAAAGAAGACTGTTTCGAATCGGGTTCTCCGTCACTTTAAGATATAGATTAAATTCAAACACTACATCCAGCAGAATATTTATTTCCTTTCCCGTTCTCGGAGATACAAAATGAAATCTGAAATGTCTTTTTTCGATATCGTTTGTTCCCTTTCTTTTATGTTCTTCAACGGAAGAAAAAGGAAAAATCTCGCCTGCTTTATTAATGTAGTCATCAATGTCTGTTCCCGGGTCAACAATAATATCAATATCTGTACTTAACCGTTTGGGGTTTTGCAGCATAACAAGAAGAGACGTGCCTCCCTTGAAAATAAAAGACAATCCAACACTGCGAATGGCTTCAAGCAGCCCGAAAGCGAATACTGTTCGCTCTAAAATCGAGGGATCTGCTCCTGTCTTCTTCTGTAACATTGATATATGTTCTGACGTATAGTTTTCTTTTAAAAGCATTACTGTTCCTCCATATACTTCTTCACTTCGTCCTGTCGGTTACGTCTTCTTGCATATCGAAGCATTCGGACCTTATCAATGTTATATCTGCTTTCAGCCTGCTCAAACACTTCGGGAAGTTCTGCTTTACTGAATGTTGTTGCTATCAATTTATCAGCCAGTATATCAACAAGTATTTTTTCCAATAGGATTTCACATGGATTGTCTGTGCGTAACGGTGATTCCGATATCAGCTCGGTCACAATTATTGAATCTTTAGCCCAATACAATTCCAAATCAAGAACATCCGGTTTATATAATACATTCTGATATCCTGCCTCCTGAAGATATCGAAAAATGAAAATACTGCTATCCTTTTCAACCTGGACAAATATTGTATTGTTGGCAATCAGATGATTTAAAAACTCATTCATTAGCACAGTTTCAAAAACCATAAACCGCACATAAGGATATTTACTTTGAATATCATTCATTACTCTTTGTGCATCTTGGGAATAATCAGGATGGTATTCCGCCTTGGTCATACCATCAGACAGGCAATAGGTATCGTATCCCTGACGAAATAATTGTCCTTCACGCACAAGACTGCTGAGAATCCAATTATAAGTGCCATCCGACAAACCCGCTTTTAAGTTCTTAAGCTTACCGATAAGCTCTTTATGAGAATAAATATCCTTTTTAGAAATATCATCAATCAAAGCTTCGTACCATTGCATAATACGACCTCCCTATGTTTATCATTTGTTCCAAATATTGGCAAAAAATATACAGTTTTGCCAATGTATAGTATAGCACTGTTTGCAAAAAGATATCAACATATACATTGGCAAAATCATAATAATTTTGCCAATGTATATGTTTTTTGTATCAATGCGCTTTTTTCTTTTGTTCTAATAAGCATCAGTATTCTATCGAGATATTGAAATATTGGTTTATTTGAACAAACTAATATTTGAGGTTTATAAGAATAACCCACTCAAAAAAGGATTTCCACTATGATGGATTGAGAACTTGTAAAAATATGTGAGAAGGGTTACTATTCACAGTCATATGATTAAGCTTGCAAGCCGCAAGCTTAATCATATGACTATGGAGGCTGTAAAAAACACATGAAATAAGGCATAAACCACGCAGTGGCGACTGACTGCGCAGCAGGCAGGGCTTATGAATGGGTTTTGTGCAGCCTGTGAATAGTAACTGAAAAGGAGCTTAATCGGAAAAAGCCCACACTGTTACTCACATCACAAATAACAGTATGGACTTATTCATTTTTATCGGAGACAGTCAATCAATAAATAATCTTTTCTAATCGAGTAGGCTGACTCCTACTCGATACGTGCGAACACGTCATCTCACTGCCTGCTGTATCTGATTGTCCGTAACTACTTCAATGCCTGCAGTAACCGATTGTCATTAACCACCTTCACTGCCTGCTCATACACACGGTTGCATAAAAGCATCAATACCGTTCGCCGCGTCACAGGCACCCGTCGATTTCTTTACTGCTCACAGACAGCGATAAATTCATAGCCCTCTCTGTTTGCCTGTTCGACATCCTCACGTCCGCTGACAATTTCAAAATCATCAGAACCCTGTCTGATAATTGTGTCCGCATCAAACACAAGCTCATTGTCACGGGTATTTCCCGAACTCAAACCAAGAAGTCTGGCCGGTGAAAGCAGAATCCTCGGCTTGTCTGCCTTGGGATTTCCTTCAGCCTTCAGCTCCTCGTAACGCTTTTTCTCCTTGATAATGACCTCAGCCAGAAGCTCCGGCTTGCTGAAGGTGGAATCAATCACAAGATTATAGTTTGAAAGCTTAAAATAATCCAGTCCGTAGATTTCCTTATAACGCACATCCTCTGTTCTCGCACGCTCCTGAAGCTGCAGCTTGCAGTCCTGAACAGACTCGTATTTCTCAACGTCTCCTCTGTTGTCGCCGTATACTCTGCGTGATGCCTCATTTATGCTGACAGAAAGGAATACCTTAAAGGTGTTGACTGCAAAATGCCAGGCAAGTCTTGAATCAAAAAACACGTCTTCTTTTCTCTCAATTGAAATCTGTCTGGTTCTGTCATCAATAATATTGTCAAAGGAATGATCCTTCTGCATCAGCTGATTCATCTCCAGAACGGTCAGACCGCGCTCCTCCGCAAGCTCTCTCTGAATTTTACCCGTAGAATAAATTTCGTAGCCGTATTTTTCGGCCATAATTTTACTGATAGTTGATTTCCCGCTTCCAAGATTACCTGTCATTGTAATATGCATAGAATACCTCTTTTCTTAATTCCGGACATAAAGCCCTTTTCCGTCGTCAATCGGTCAAACCGTCGCAACACCAAAGCATGTTTTCTTGAGCCGTGAATGCTACGTATGATTATACCTCAGAATATTTTAAATTTCCACCCTCATTTTCGTCAATTATTTCTATTCACAGTCGGGTAATAATAAACGCAAGCCGGGAGCTTACTCTCGGACTTGCGGATATTATTATCCGACTATGGAGGCTGTTCAAAACATATGAATAAGCTAAAAGCTGCGAAGCAGCGACTGACTGCGCAGCAGGCAGGGCTTATGAATGCGTTTTGGACAAAAACAGAAAAATGCATTGCCTGACGGATGCCTCACGTGATATCATATGTTTGTGGAAAAGTTGCTGTTCTCAGTCGGATAATGATGTGGAAAGCAAAAATCTATTTCGGAGGCTGTTTATGATTTACACAGTTACATTTAATCCTGCACTCGATTATACAATAGAACTTGATACCATTAATTTCGGACAGGTCAACCGTACTTCGGCAGAGCACATCACCGCAGGAGGTAAGGGAATCAATGTCTCTACTGTTTTGAATAATCTGGGTGTGGCAAACACAGCCATGGGATTTATCGGCGGATTTACCGGTATGAAGATTGAACAGGATGTCAGGAACATGGGCATAAACACCGATTTTGTCCATTTAAAGAAGGGACACTCCCGAATCAATGTAAAGCTTCTGAGTTCAAATGCCGCAGACAGCAACGTCTATGACGATTCACCGAAAGAAACCACCGATATCAACGCCAAAGGGCCCGATATCACACAGGATGACCTTGACGAATTTTATAAAAAACTCGGCAGGCTTCAGAAGGGTGATACACTCGTTCTCTCGGGTGCCGTGCCCCCGTCGCTGCCGGATTATACGTATGCAGTCATCATGGAAAAAATCAACGAAAGAGGCATCCGGACCATTGTCGATGCAGCCGGAAGTCTTCTGGTAAAATCCCTTTCAGGCCATCCGTTCCTCGTAAAGCCAAATCTCGAAGAGCTTGAGGACATCTACGGAACTAAATGCCACTCCATAGATGAGGTCGTCCGTTTTGCGCATGAACTTCGTGCAAGCGGTGCCATGAACGTACTGGTCTCTCTCGGTTCCGTGGGTGCCATACTCATATGTGAAGACGGAAGCATGTATGAATGTGCCGCTCCCACCGGTCTCACCCAGAGTACAGTCGGTGCCGGAGATTCCATGGTAGCCGGATTCATCTACGGATGTCTGAAAGATTCCAAAAACGATGGCTTTTCACCATTAAGTATAGTTTCCCCCTCAAGCGTACTTGCCTATGCCGTAGCCGCAGGCAGTGCAACTGTTTTCTCTCGCGATTTGGCCGCAGGTGACGACATCACCGCTCTGGCCGAGCAGCTTCATCCCGACGAACTGCTGTAAACTATGTTTTTTCAGGGTTATTAAGTCGTAGCTTATTTTATAACTGCTTCTTTTGCCCATTCGGCGTATTTTTCATCAAAAACTTCTTTTTCACGTGACTCAATCAGCTCTATCGTAGCTTTGTCGGTAGCTTCGTTATCACGCAGCTTTACACAGTCAAACACGAAAAAAGCCTCCTCGGTCTCAAATATGTCTGTTATCTCATTGGCTCTGAGCCAGAATGCGGTTCCGGCAAGCTCTTCAGGGAATCTCTCCTTCAGGTCGTCAAATCCTGCCACAATATCGGTAACCGTAAATTCTTCCGACGGTACCTCTCCCAAAGTTGCGTATTCACCGCTGTGAGCCTTATCAACAAATTTTGAAAGTCTGTTTCGGATTTCAATTACCTCGCTGTCCGAATAATGAACCGTATTACCTTCTTCATCCTCATAGCTTTTTGAAACGGTTACATACTGAAGCTGCATATGGCGTACTTCTTCTTCGGAAGCCGAAGTATCCACGTTCAGCGTCAGATGCTCATAAACCTTTGACGCAAGAAGATTGTCCGAATAAACTTTTTTTACCGTTTCTTCCGTAATTTCATACCTGCTCTTTTCGTCAGGTGTCAGTTTTTCCATATAATCTGCCGTCTGTATACTTATTTCCAGCTGATCGTCTTCACTGAGCGATATTCCCATTTCAGCTGCCCTGCCGGCTACTATTTTTACACTGGCAATCTTTTTTCTGATTTCCTCCCTCATTACCTCGGAAAACAGTTTACCGTCTTCATTCACCCTGTATTGCCATATATCCTCACCATACAGTTTTTCGGCCTTTTGCATTTCCGGCACAGCGTAAAGGTTCCATTCTCCGTTTGATATTTCTTCCCCGTTTACGGAAAATACCGTATCCGGCGACGGAACATATTCGTCCCCGTCTTCATCATTTGTCGAGCAGCCCGTCACAATTACCGCAAGACATATAATAAGGGCTGCAACATATACCCGTAATCTTCCTGTCCGCCCCTGTTCCCGGCTGTATCCGGCTAAACTGTGATGCCGGTTTTTTCGTTTCTTTATTTCTACATTTGTTATCGTTTTCATTTTAATTTTTACCTGTCTCTGACCTGTCTTCACTGTTCCGCTTCGCTGTTCGGCCTGTCTTCACCGTTCCGCTTCGCTGTTCGGCCTGTCCTCACTGTTTGGCTTATCTTCCTTCTTTTCCAGAAGAATATCCCTCATCCGGTCAAAAAGCGCGCCTATCTGCTCCAATACCGACTCTGGTTCAACAGGCCCGTTTTTCCCCCGTTCACCTTTGAGTGTAAGTTCAAACTTCGGCACCCTTCCCGGTATCATTTTCAGGCTTCCGTTATATTCAGTTAAAAGCTCCGGAATTCTGGCGGCGTTCAGACCGGCCTTCTCATAAAAATCAATCTTTACAAGCTTCTGCTTATGGGATATTGAGGTCACATACACCGCATGACCTTTTGCCTTCAGCAAGGCAATATTTATCAGATTGCTCACCGGTGCCGGAATCTCTCCGTAACGGTCCGTCAGCTCTTCCTGCATATCCATGAGAAGTTCATCCGAATCAATGGCTGCTATTCTTTTGTACATATCAAGCTTTTGAAGCTCATTTCTGATGTACGTTGAAGGAATATAGGCATCCATATCAAGATCGATGACAGTATTGTAAAGCTCGGATTCTTCCTCACCGAATTTCAGTGTTTTTACTGCCTGATTCAGCATCTTGCAGTACAGGTCGTAGCCGACAGCCTCCATATGTCCCGACTGCTCGGCTCCCAGAAGATTCCCGGCGCCTCTGATTTCAAGGTCGCGCATGGCAATTTTAATTCCGCTGCCAAGCTCGGTAAATTCCTTTATCGCCTCAAGTCTCTTCTCTGCCTCCTCACGCAGTATTTTATCCCGTCGATACATCATGAAAGCATATGCCGTCCGGTTTGATCTGCCCACACGTCCTCTGAGCTGGTACAGTTGTGACAGCCCGAAACGGTCCGCATCGTCTATAATAATGGTATTTACATTTGGTATATCCAGACCGGTTTCGATTATTGTGGTGGAAACCAGTACATCAATCTCCCCATTTACAAATGAAAACATGATGCTCTCCAGCTCACGTTCATCCATACGACCGTGTGCGTACACAACATTCGCTTCCGGAACAAGCTCCTGTATGCCGGCTGCCACATCGTCTATTCCCGCCACACGGTTGTTTACATAATACACCTGCCCGTTTCGAGCCAGCTCACGACAAATGGCTTCACGTATGATTTCCTCATTATGCTCCAGTACAAAGGTCTGTATCGGAAGCCTGTCCACCGGGGGTTCGTCCAGCACACTCATGTCCCTGATTCCTGACAGACTCATATGCAGGGTTCTCGGGATAGGAGTTGCTGTCAGTGTCAGAACATCCACATTGCCCTTCATCTGCTTAATTTTTTCTTTATGCGAAACTCCGAAACGCTGCTCCTCGTCCACTATCAGCAGCCCAAGCTTTTTAAAAAATACATCCTTTGAAAGAATACGGTGTGTCCCTATCAGGATATCCACAATACCGCTTTTTGCACGTTCTATAATCTTTTTCTGCTCCGTGGCTGTTTTGAAACGCGATATCATTTCAATATTTATCGCATAATTCTGCATCCTTTGCGTAAATGTGTTGTAATGCTGTTGTGCAAGTATTGTAGTCGGCACAAGAACCGCCACCTGCATCCCATCCTGTATAGCTTTAAAAGCCGCACGAATGGCAATCTCGGTCTTCCCGAAGCCAACATCACCGCATACGAGACGGTCCATAATCTTTGGACTCTCCATATCGCGTTTTGTATCCTCAATAGCTCTCAGCTGGTCATCTGTCTCTTCAAAAGGGAACGATTCCTCAAACTCCCGCTGAAATTCATTGTCCCTGTCAAAAACATGTCCCTTTGAAGCCTGTCTCAAGGCATAAAGCTTCACCAGCTCACCTGCTATTTCCCGTACCGCACCCTGAACCTTAGTCTTTGTTTTCTTCCACTCTGTAGAATCAAGACTGTTCAGCTTTGGCGTTTTCGCAGTGTCGGAACCCGCAAATTTCTGCAGCATTCCCGTTGCTGTCGCAAGCACATGAAGTGTTCCTCCACCGGCATATTCAATATTTATGTAATCCTTTATAACACTGTTTACTTCTATCTTTTCGATTCCACGATATATACCCACTCCGTAATTCTCATGAACCACGTAATCACCGACGTTCAGATCGCTCAGACTTTTTACACGATCCCCGTCATATTTCGGCTTGCGCTTCTTCTTTGCCTTCTGATACCCGAATACATCAGCCTCGGAAATTACGGCAAATTTCAGGAATGGATAATCAAAGCCCCTTTGAAGAGCTCCTGATACCACCATGACCTCGGATTCCTTCAGTTCATGTTCCATATCCTCGCAAAAATAAGCATTTAACTCTCTTTCTCGAAGGGTTTCAGACAAATGAACGGCTCTTGACTTCGAACCCGCCACGAGAATAATCCTGTACTTCTGCTTTTTCCACTTTTCAAGATCGGTCACAAGCATTTCAAAATTACCGGCATAGGAAGGCGTGGACGTAACCGACAGACTGTATGTTTTTCTGACAGGTATTTCGTTAAATTTGTAATCCAGCGTACTGAGACAAACGCAATCTGCCCCCGCCAGACCCGCAAACAGCTCCTTTGCTCCGATTATGGCTGCAATCTGACCGGAAAGTATATACCCTTTCTCAAGACGTCCTTTCATGCTGTCACAGTACTCTGTTTCAACAGCCTTGGCACTCTCCAGCAGACGCTGTGGTTCATCAAGGAAAAAAACCGATTCATCGTTCTCAAAGAAAGAGAAAAATGTAGCCGTATCCTTCGTAAAATAGTCAATATAGCTGTCGATTCCTACATTTCCGCCAAGATACTCCAGGTTTTCGCAAAATTCCCTGACGGTACGTTTCAACTGCTGCACTGCATCCTTATTACCATCTTTTTCGAGCTTCTTTTCGGTCTTCTCGGCCTCCTTTCGGATTCTGTCCATCCCTGCTTTTCTCTCAAAATCGCTTAGTACAATTTCAGCGGCGGGAAATATGTCAACCTCGGTTATATTCTCCACCGAACGCTGAGAAGTGGCGTCAAACCATCGTATGGAATCTATTTCATCGCCCCACAGCTCTATTCTCACCGGATTTTCCTCGGTAAT
>JAZLIK010000069.1:0-4422 GCA_045617345.1 Lachnospiraceae bacterium
GCTACTGTTGACGTTGAAGGAGTTACAGTCAAAGATAATGGCAAATTACAAGCGGGCGAAGGGGAAGTAAGCATTACCTCCGGCGATGAAAAAACACGGCTTGAACTTCCGAAAGAAAAGGTCGTTCAGCTTGCAGAAAAAATCAATACGATGCTTGATAGCGCACCTGTTGCGCAATTTACCGGATCCGGGCTGAAAGAATCCGCTAAGATCGATACAACTGAAGGTCTGCAGGCTATCATCAATGAATTACAGGCCAGGACAGGTGACGATACAGCAAAGAACAGTATTGGATCCAAGACGGCAAGTGATATTGATCTTCAGATAAAGATCGTGCTTTCCGATGTAAACATTAATACATCAGATGATTTGACGGTTACTTCTATGGAATTTGAAGTAACACCAATCGCGAGCACAACCGTAAAGGACAGTAATGGTGATACCATTACTGTCAGCACAGAGATAAAAACAGAGCTTTCTGAAAAGGTTAAATTCAGACTTCCGATTGACAGCAGCCTCACCGCAGACGGCAATAAGATTGCTGTCTATCACGAGGGGGAATTCTTTGGCAATTACGAGATTCAGGGCGTTACTCCAAATACATATATTGAAATTGAAAGCAGGAACTTCAGTAAATTCGGCTACAGTGTTCTGAACGTAAATAATGCAGCTGCGAAAATTGGCGATACACTGTATTTCAAGTTTGCGGACGCGGTTGAGTCAGTCAGAAATGAGGAGACTATCACGCTTCTTAAACCTGCTGTGGGTGAAGTCACCATCAACAGAGAAGTATCATTTACAGTGGATAAGAATGGCAAAAATTTCAATGCCACAGTAAAGGCTGCGGCCGGCTATAATATCCGGCAGCAAGATGTAAGAGAATCAAGTATTGTTTTCACTTGTAAAAAGCAGGTCACCGTTACCTTCAATATGAACGGTCATGGCACACAGATAGCTCCGATTACCGGTGTAGCCTGCGGTGCAAAAATTTCAGCACCGGCAGCACCGACAGCGGAAGGCTATATATTTGCCGGCTGGTATAAAGAAGCCGCATGTGCCAATGCATGGAACTTTGATACAGATAAAGTAACGAAAAACATAACCATTTATGCGAAATGGGCAGTTACGCTTACTTCGGTTGACGCCCCGACGGCTGCAGCCGGGCTTATTTACAGCGGAGCAGAACAGACCGGCGTCCCGGCAGCCACCGGCTACACCGTAACAAACGGGAAAGCGACCGATGCAGGTTCTTATACTGCAACAGCTGCGCTTACGGATGGATATCAGTGGTCTGACGGCACAACAGCCGCGAAGCAGATTGCATGGAGCATTGCAAAAGCAGCCCTTACCGCTGCTGCGGACGACAAAAATGTAACCGTTGGTGATGCGGCGCCTGCTTATACCGTCACCTACACCGGCTGGGTAAACGGCGAGAGCATCGACACGGTAACGCCTGCCACATCGGCAGTACTGGCCTGTGAATATAACACAGCCTCAGCTGCCGGTGAATATGCTATCACCTTCGAAACGGAGCCGGTATTTGAGAATTATTCCGTAACAACGGTGGACGGCAAGCTGACAGCGGTATCAACCCCTCCAGCAACCTATACAGTAACCTGGATGAGCCAGGATGGTAATGAGACTTTAGAAATCGATATGAATGTTGAATCCGGTAAACGACCTTCATATAACGGAGTCATTCCTACAAAGGATGCAGATGAATGTTATTCATACGCATTTGCAGGGTGGGCAAGCAGCGCAAATCAGGAAACTGGTACAAACGCAGAAAGTCTTGAAATTGTTACTGATGATATTACATATTATGCAGCATTTTCTAAGACTGGACAGACATATGCGATCACGTATAAAGATAAAGACGGCGATGATTTCAGCGGAACCCATGGAGAAAATTATCCTGCAACTCATACCTATGGAACAACTACCACCCTTGTAGCTCCTACAAAGTCCGGGTATACATTTGGCGGTTGGTACGGAGATTCTCAGTGCAATGGATCCCCACGAACAAGTATAGGTGCAACAGAGATTGCGGATGAAGTGTTTCTGTACGCAAAGTGGGTTGTGACCATTGAAGATCTGCTGAATACTGTTGAGGATTTCCCAACAAGCAGTGCGGACGGATGGAAAGCTACCGGAAAGACCGAAACAATGTACCTGAGTGATAATATATTATATTGCGGTACGTCGTTAGGTTATTCTACTAGCAAAGAATTGACAAAAAAAAGCAACACTGAATATTGTGCTGATGGTGGAACAAGCTATAGTTATACTTTTACTCTTAACGAAGGAGTTTTAAGCAGCATTGAAGTCACTGGCTCTGCCTCTTGTAACGGCACCTACGCACCGGCGTCTCCCACTTTCAAGGCGGTATACGACACTACGGATGATGCAAATACCCTGACCTTCTACTATGATAATAAAACCTACAGCGGAGATGGCATCACTGTTTACGATAATCTCCCAACTGCGGCAACAAAAAATACGGATTGGGGCTACAACAGTATTCGCGGCAGTGTAAAGGACGTAGTCATTGACAGCTCCGTTGAAAGCTATGATGGTCTCACCTCCACGACATATATGTTTTTTAACATGACGAATGCCGAAAGCATCACCGGTGCAGAAAATCTGGACGTATCGAACGTAACAAACATGGTCCTTATGTTTGGACAGTACGGCAGTAGTACGCTTAATACTGTTCCTGATGTCAGCAAGTGGAAGACATCAAAAGTAACAAACATGCAGAGCCTATTTTATAAGTACGGAGAAAAATCCACAGAGTTTTATGCTGTACCGAATGTCAGTGAATGGGATACGTCAAGCGTAACAAACATGTCAAATATGTTCCAGAATTACGGAAGCAGTTCCACAGTACTTAATGCTGTACCAGCTGTCAGCGAGTGGAAGACATCAAAAGTAACAAAAATGGATAGTATGTTTAATGGTTACGGAAGCAGTTCCACAGTACTAAATGCTGTACCGGCTGTCAGCAAATGGGAAACATTAGAAGTAACAATAACAGGAAGCATGTTCCAGAATTACGGAAGCAGTTCCACAGCGCTTAATGCTGTACCGGATGTCAGCGAATGGAAGACACCAAACGTAACAGACATGAAAAATATGTTCAGTAGTTATGGAACAAGTTCCACAGCGCTTAATGCTGTGCCGGATGTCAGCGAATGGGATACATCAAAGGTAACAGCTGTGGGAAACATGTTCATAAATTACGGAAGTAGTTCCACAGCATTGGAATTCACCCTCGACCTTTCCAAATGGAGTGTTGCGAAGGTGAAGAGCTATGACTATATGTTCACCGATGCTGGCACAAACGCAAAAACATGGTCAGTCACCATCCCGGCAAAGACCGGCGAGCAGGCTAACGAGTCAACAAAATGGTATGTTGGCGATGGTACCGACACAGGGAATTACATTGCTCCGGCATCGGACAAAGCGTTTACACCGGCTACACCGCTGTCTTTGTTTAGAAGTTCCCTCGTTTCCGTAGACCGCAATATTGAGATTATTGGGAATACAGAACCCGATGAGCCAGAGACAAACGGAATGAACGAGATTCCTGATGTTCAGGCCGTTGTTTATGAAGAAATTGCAGTGCCTGTTGCAAACGAAGTTATGGTTATCGAAGAGGTAACGGAAATCAAAGAAGAAATCGATTGATAGGAATGAAGAAACGGAAGCCTTCAAAACGGGGCTTCCGTTTTCCATATACCAGACTTTTGTAAATACCGTGATCATTGAGAAATACCTCTTGAAAACCATCATTCAGAGAATCACGCAGATAAACGGTAGTTTATCTGCGTGAATCTGTGATAATTTCATGATTCAGACCCATGGAAACTGATCTTACACCATCTGTTGAAGGAACGAAGTCAGAATCAGTGCAGGCCGTTGCAGCCTGACGAAAAACACCTGTTTATTTGACAGGATAAATGCTAAGATAATGGGAACTATTCAGAACCCTGTTCACAATCCCGCGCGTGCCATCAGGCACCCACCGCCTGCGGCGGTTCCCCCTAATGGCCAATACGCGCTTCAAAGTCGCTATCGCGAGCGGATTGTTCATGTGGTTACTCAGCCATATGGGGTTCTGAATAGTTACGTGATTTTTTTGTGTCTGCCCTGAAAACGGAAAGTCATGCGGAAATGGACGGATGTTCTTTCCTCCACGTTCCTTCTGTGGTATGATAATAAAGAAGTTTTGCAGTCATTTCTTCCGAGGTGATCAAAAATGGGTATTTACTTAAATCCCGGATGTGAAAATTTTATTACGAGTCTCCGGTCAAAGATCTATGTGGATAAGAGCATGCTGATCTCTGCTGTCAACGGGATGATCGGCACGCAGCAAAAATACATGTGTATCAGTCGCCCGAGAAGATTCGGAAAGACGAT
>JAZLIK010000070.1:0-9624 GCA_045617345.1 Lachnospiraceae bacterium
ATATCGGGTGTCCTGACTGAAGTAAATTCCTGGTTTTGCAAAGCTGATGCGGACAAAGGGATTTTGGGTTCACAAATAGATCTGCTGATTGTCCGCAAAGATCAGGTTATTAATCTCTGTGAAATCAAATATTCCGATTCAGCGTTTACAATTTCAGAAAAAACCGATCTTGCCATGCGAAATAAAGTCAGCGATTTAAAGCTCGTAACAGGAACAAAATATGCTATATTTCCAACACTTATCACCACATACGGACTCGTAAATAATGCTTATTCCAATAGCGTCCAGTCCGTGGTAACACTTGATTCACTTTTTGCAAAGTAAATCAGCCGACAGAATAACAGTAAACCCCGGCTTGCTATTCATCTCTTACTTTCAAAAAAAGGGGACGCCCTTCAGCGTCCCCTTTTTGGAGCATTATTCTTTATTTATTACGGGTACTGTGACAAGTCTTTGTTAAATTCAATTCGATAGGTTCCATCGCCTTTAGAATAAGCCCCAGCCTTTTTTTTGAGGTCATCAATCAACGACTTAAGATCTCCTTTTACTTTCTCCCAATCCACACTCACGGCAAATACATCAGTTACCATGATACCATCTATATAGTTTCCAGATGGACGTTCCTTTGAGAAAACATGAGGAACAGAATTGACCGTACTATATGTCGTTCTGTGACCAATCTCTATCAGCACATTTTTCAATAAATCTTCAGTTGTTTTCCCTTCAAATTTGATTTGTTTTGCACGAATTGTTACCCCGTAAACGTCCATACGTAGCAAAACGTACATCTCTGCATGTTCCAACAGATAGTCTCCCGTATATATTCCATATTCATATAATGCTCGGCTATCATCAGTATCCTGAATGGTAATCTTACAACTCTTCTGAGAAAAATTGTGATCTTTATCGGTATATATTCCGTAAAACGTGGCATTAGTATTTCCACTCCCCCACCATCCTACATTGTTATTTATGGTCAGTGTATCATTCGAATCTTTACCGTATATCTCAAGATTTGAATTAAGAACCTTAATTCCGTAGAATGTATAGTCGTAAGCCCCTTCCGAATTAATACCTGTCTGTGTTATTGTATTAGAGCCATTAAGCTTAATTTTAACAGTGCCAACATTGCTAAGTTCCGAACGAATCAGGGTAGAGTTCCTATCCGTGTATGATCCACTTCCGTAATCATCATAACTAACATTGTCAAGAGTTATCTCAACTGTTCCGCTCTTTATATTAGTCAGATTTATCGTGGCTGTGCCTCCGTATCCCGTTTCTGCGGCCTCCAGTCTCTGTCCATCATCCAGGTTACTTACTTTCCTTCCAAAAACCCATAAAGGTAAATCCCATTTTTCTTTAAAAACAATGTCCTGCGTGATTTTGTATTCAATCGGATTGCCAAAACTACCATCTCCTGAATAATTCTTAAAACGCACAGCATCCGAATTATAAAAATAATCATATGGAATACTACCCAACCTTATCTCTCTGTGGATGACATTAGGATTTTTTTCGTCCATCAATGCCCATCCTACAAACGTACTTCCACTGTATGGAGCTGTTCCGGATTGCGGGGCAGCTATGCCACAGTTTTCTTTTGACAATACAGTTCCATGCTCAACAGAATACTCCGCTACTGTTTTTCCGGCTGCATTAACGAATTTTACGCTGTACTTGCGAATCATCCAGTGCGCATAATAAGTTTTGTTCTCTTTGACCTGAGTAGTATCTTTCAGTCTGAGTTTATCCCTTTCATTTGCATCTCCGGGTAAATCGGGTGTTTCATACCATCCCTCAAGTACCCATACAGTTCCGTCTTCCGAATCTTTCCTTTTGATTTCAGGAATCGCAATCTTCAAGCCATAATCCTGGACTGTTGTCAAGATACTCTGATCCTGTGCAGACGGCGTATTATTCGGATATTCAATATCACCTTTATTCATACAGTTGCCATCCCAAATAATCTGATATTTTTGGGGTTCTTCTTTCCAAATAGCAACATATGTTACATTTCCCTGTACACGTTCTGTGCTTTGATCGAAAGCTGATGAATTCGGAGAAGTAACTTCATAGCACGAAGTCTGATTGTTAAATGTACATTTATCCTTATTGTACCAGCCAATAAAGGTATAAACTTTATCTATTTCTTTATTATTTGAAGCCACTGCAGCGGGAGCAATTATCTTTGTACCATAAACAACGGCATTGCCATCACTGCACGTAAATGTATCGCCTTCTGTACAACTATTCTTTAAAATTGTCAAATCGTCAGTTGAAACAGTTTTTTTGATTCCGTTTGGCATTCTTCCGTTCAAATCCCAAGTAACGGTATATTTCTGAGGTTCAGCATTCCACCATGCATAGAGCTTCACATCATGCATAACAGGAAATACAATATCTTCCAGTTTATCTCCCGTGAGTGCACCCGTGTGCCAACCGTTAAACACGAATTTATAATCTATTGTATCAGATTTTACCGGATCACAGACACGAACAGGAAATGATGTGTCCTCTACAGTTATCTTATTTATGTATCCGGTTTTGTCTGTCGGCATTGTTCCGCCGTTTGCATCCCATACAACAGTGTACTCATGCAGTTTCCACTTGGGATAGAATTTCATGTCTCCGATATGCGTATCCTCTATCTGCGTTACAGGATCTCCATTATAGGATTCATCAGTATACCAGCCTTCAAACTCATATCCGTCACAATACGGAACAGGAAGAATGGCTACATTTCCATATGTGATTTTATTTATTTCAGGATCTTCTGCTTTGTAATTCGCCCGGATTTTATAACCCCGTTCATTAGTAACTTCAGATACCAGTTCCACACTGTATTCCTGTGCCTTCCAGACAGCGTAGAGGGGTACTACATCATCCTGAATAACGGTAAGATTAATTGCTTCAGCTTCGTTTAAATAATCCACATGCTGCGAATTCGGGTCTTTCGACCAACCCGCAAAATCATAGCCGGTCTTCACAAACTCATTGCCCGGAAGTTTCTTGCCCCGGTCGTATACCATTTCCATATTGGACATTTCACCCGTAGCATCGTTATCATTCTTATAAAATTCAATCTTGTATTCAATCGGAGTACGTGTAAACTCGAAACTCAGGTCTTCATACAATACATACATCGGGATTTCCGTCGTAAATCTGTCAATGTATCCCGGTGCATCGTCAAACGTAGGCCGAATAATCGCTTTCTCGAAATACGACTCACCATGGGTATATTCATCAGGATTGTTTGGAGTTACGCCGTTTAGATTCCAGGTTACCGTATGAGGACATCTTACATAATACAGCTGAACCGTCATACCCGGCTCAACCTTTATCTCTTTCACCTTTTTGCCGTTTACTACCGCATACTCCTCGCATTCGATTCCGTTAGGTTGCTCGTATTTCGAATCCTTCAACGAAGTCACTTCTATTACGGAATCAACTGTTCTGTATTCAGTTTTATCACTTGTGCGGTTATTCGTATAGAAACCACCCATAGTCATAAGGAAATGTTCAACCTGAATCGGTACTGCATCTGCATCCCATTTTGCAGTCAGGACAAAATCATCATCCGAATATACCGGCATCTGTAAATCAAATTTGGTTCCATCATCCTTATACCAGCCGGTAAATGAATAATTCTCCTTGACCGGATTATCGACATAAAACTGTTCTCCGTACTCAAACTGCTTTTTCTCGGTTTCCTTACCGTTTATTGTCCCGGAGTTTGCAACCAGAGTTATGTTTATCGGATTTCTCTTATAATACAGCTTCAGAACTGTACTTCCGTCAGCCGCAACTGTATCGGTTTCGATTTTGTTTGGATTACTCTTTTCCGGCCAGAGCAAATCCTCCGAAAAATCAGGATAATCATCAACCTTAACCGTTGAATTTGTTGTTGCATATCCTGTTACCTTTTTAATCAGTGAGTAACCCGGCTTATTCCTTGACTGACCGTAATACTCTACTGTATACGGTGTATCGTCCGCACATCTCCAGCCTGCATACAGTACCAGATTGTCGGAAGGCATTACCTCCGTTGTAAAATCAAACAATGATACCACATTGCAATCTTCATTCTTATACCATCCGGTGAATACATATCCTTTCTTTTTCGGAGCAGCAGGTTCCATAATCTTAATGCCCCACTTAACATTTGCAGGATCACCCAATGGCGTTTTTTCATTCTTAAATGTAAGCTCATACGCACGTCTGTCATAATAATATTTTATAACGGCAGTTTCCTTTGCCGATATTACAGGGTTCTGCGTTTCGGTATTCACACCGATGTATTGATTGTAAACAATACTGCTGTCCTTTAAAATCTTGTTTTGAACATCAATACTGCTTCCCGTTGCTCCTTCTCCGTAAACAGTCTCATATAATTCATATCTGCCATTTGAAGGATTTAATACAAAATGCTCCATTACATAAGGAGTATTTTCCGACGGTGTCCAGATTGCCTCGTAAACAGCATCCCCTGTCACTGTAACTACTCTGTCAGCATCAGACGATAAATTCTTATATCCCGCAAAATCATAGCCGGGTATGCTTAAAACAGGTGCATATACCTGTCCTCCGTATTTCACAGTGTATGAAACAGGATATGTATCATCAGTACCGTCATCCATCTGACCGTAAGTAAATGAAACCGTGTAACTGTTGAGTAAATAATATACATTCATTACACTCTGTCCGTCAGGTGAAATCGAACTTCTGACAGTAGCATAATACTGAGTTTCAGGAATTACCTTTACCAGATCATTAATTGAAGGAATTGACTCAGTTTCACCCCTTTTAATCAATGACTCAACGATTTCAAACCTTCCGTTTGGCTGCTCTACATAGTAATTTACCGTATACGGTGTATCCTTGGCCGGTAACCACTTAGCGTAAAGCTGCAGGAACCCGTTCTCCAGTTCAGGCATCTTTGAAGGAATTACATATTTCTTTGAATAATTTTCGTCAGTATACCAGCCATCGAAAACATAACCCTGCTTCGTCGGATCGGCAGGTGCGCTGATATCGCCTCTTGTTGATGCAATTATTGAACTGACTATGCTTCCTCCCTTGGAATCAAAACCGATAACACGTGCATTTTCAGGATCTGTCCAGGTAATATGATAAGTTTTTTCAAGAGTATCCGTACTGAATGAAAGTGCATTTCCGGTCCATAATATCTTCATTTCACTTTCCGCCAGATCGGACTTTATCCTGCCTGTATCCACAATAATCTGATCGTTCAGAGGATCATAGCTGAATATGTCATTGGAAAATTCAATACTGAAATGTGTCTCACCCCAGTCATCGTAAGAAGCAATTCCAACTGTGCCTTCCTTCAGATTGAGGTATTTCATATCAAAGAATTCTTTTCCTATTGTCTTTTTCTTTTCACGTACAATGGAAATTTCACCATCGTATTCGTCATCTGATGCTTCTGTTGCGAAATCAAATACATTCTGCACTTCACCTATATGGAATATAGGCCATGAGCCTTCATAAATCGTCGGATTATAGGTCAGCTTATCACTGCTGAACAACTGCGCTTTGAATTTGACCTCCAAATAGAATCCAAATTCAAGGTATAAAGCACCGCTACAGTATTCCTCTTTCTCCACCGTGCCGTCGTCCTGTTCCTCTTCGGCATATGTATAATAGAAATAGCCCCATAACTGTCCGTATATTCCGGCCTCTGCGGTTAATCCTACCGAATCCAGCTTTGTCGACAGCAGTCCGACAGCTATCTCAAATTCAACACCTACCTTAATTCCGGCGGTTCCGAAGACGTAGAATTCAAATCTCAGATTCCTGTTCTCAAGATTTACGGTTTCAGTATTTACAACTCTGTCCAACAGACGGATATTGTAGATGTATCTTTTTGCTTCTCCTGTCTCAAAGATTGCTCCCATTGTAATGTACAGGTTGGCACTTACAACAAAATCAGCCGACAGACTGAATGCCAGGATGTGGAAAGGATCGACCGAGCCCTCCAGACTGAAAATATTCTTCCTTACAATCTCAATCCAGCTGTCGCTTGAGTCCTGTATAAACTCAGCATACTTTTCAGAAAGACTGTTCCCTTCAACCGTCTCTTCACCGTCCCCATCGGAAGACTCGCCCATGAATCCGCTGTTTTGCATCAGTTCGGTCATCTGTTTTCCGATATCAACGATATTTTCAGCTGCGTCCTTTTTCTTGTCAATATCATCCCAAGCCTTGTCTATAAAGTCATTTACCTTGGTTTTGCTGCCTCTTTCACCATCATCCTCCAGTTCTTCTTCATCACCCACGGTTTTAATGGTCGCAGTAATTCCAACACAGGTATAGGTACCCAAATCAATGCCTGCATTTATCTCATAATCGTCAATATAAGGAATTATTCCGGCAACTTTCCATACAGCACCTCCGTCAAGGTTTATGTCAAGAAGAACCTCTTCGACAAAGGAGGCCTTGATTTCAAGTTCAAGATGACCGTTGACATCACTCTTACCGTCACCCTTGAATTCAACGGTAACTGACATATTAAGTGAAACACGAAGACCGTTTCCGTTCTCAAAGTGTTCAAGGCAATTTCCCGAAGCTATCTCAACCTCAATCTCCGGCTTCTGAATTTCAGCCTTTATGCCTGATCCCATAAGGGACATATCACCTTCGGTTTTGACTGCTGAAGCGTCCGCAAGCTTAATGTTGTACGATTCCAGGTCAAAATCCAGATCGTCACTCATTTCCTTAAAGCCATCCGTTTCAATTGCAAGCGCAACCAGATATTCGGCAGCCTCATTAAGGAAACCGCTGTCATAGGCCTGCTGTCGGATTTCCTTCGAAATCAGCTTTATCTGCTCGTCGGTTAATTCAATATCTGCATTTCTGCTGTTATTAATGTCCATTGACTCTTTTGCTTCGGTTTCGGTTGCAGAAACATAGTCAATCACATACTTATCAGCATTTTCCGTAACCTTAGTAATTCTTGCATATGATACTGCCACGGCGTTAGCAAGAGAACCCGAATAGAACAGGATAAAGTCTCCTTCATCCACTGATGTTTTCTCATTCAGACCGAGCTTCTCATATATTTTGTCAGATGAAAAATCCAAAACAGAAGAATCTATCGTAATTGAATTATTGTTTGCATTACCATCCTTGTCAGCATTCGCGGGAATCGGTATGATTTCCGTAAATTTCAAGATTTCATTGGCTTCCGCGGTTGTATAGCTGTATGTATTTCCTTTTATTCCCGTAATGGTGACATACGCTATTGCACCGTCTTCATCGGTACCGACAGTTTTTGCGGTGCGTCGGTCAGGGCGCATACCTTCATAAATTGCCAGGGTATCGCCTACCTTTATTTTTGTCGTTCCATCGTAATCAAATGATCCTTTATACTTGTTTTCCTTCGATGAAACAGTGTTATTACTCGAAAGCTGCGCTGTAAAGAGACCGTCAAAAATCTGTCCGTTCAGGTTCGAAATCATTGAGGCAGGAATATACTTTACATCATCAGAAATTTCAAGGTTCATTACCTCTTCTTTTTCTGTGACAATGTTAAGTATATACACAGATTCCTCCTGGGGCTTTCCGTCCAGCACAAAACACATTCCGTCATCGGTTCCGTTAATAACATCATTCTTCAGAGTCAGAGTATATGTTTTGCCTTTTTCAAGTTCGGGGATTATCGTTTCCCCTTTGACAGTATAATTTACATCAGTATTTTTTCCGTCAAGAACAAAGCTTTCAATAGCACCCTGCTTGTATCCCTTTATTCCGAATGAATATCCCTTCACCTTTTCAGGCTGAAGAGTAACCGTAACATAGCTGGGAGTTATTATTGCCTTCTTTTCTTCAGGCTTAATGATGACAGCGTAAAGCGTAACATCAGAAACAACCTTATCTTTTTTTAATACGGGATTCTTGCCTTCTGCATCATAATACCAGCCTCCGAAAATAGCATTGTTAAGTGTCGGAAGCGGCAATTTGTTAATTTTCGTGTCAGCTTCGCAGATTCTATTTTTCGGCAAAATGGCTCCAAAGTTTTCAGAACCTTTTACAAAATCAAAATTTACCTGATATTTCTTTTCTGATAATTCCGGAGTAATGTCCGGGACTCTAGTGGGAGCAGGTGTCGACGTTGCCGCAGGTGTCGGCGTTGCCGTAGGTGTCGACGTTACCGCAGGTGTTGGCGTTGCCGTAGGATTTGCAGTAGGTGTCGGTGTTGCCGTAGGAACAGGCGTTGCTGTAGGAGTCGGTGTCGCAGTAGGCACAGGCTTCTTTGATACAGTTACGTAAAGGCGCTTCGTCAGCCCCTTCGGTGAACTTGTAAAATCAATATAGTATTTTCCGGCCTTTTTTCCGGTTATTTTTCCGTTTTCCGAAATCGTAACGTACTTATTTGTTGCCGCATAATTTGCGGTTGCAAGCCTTTTGCCTGTTTTTGCATTGTAGACAACGGCCTTTACATTGTAATCGTCATCGTTTTTTGATGACTTGACCGAAACTGCCTTTCCGTTCAGCTTCAGTCCGGTTTTCACAGTCTGCCCCACTTCAAGCTTTGTGGGTGCTTTCGCTGTCGTGTACTGAGCTGCTTTGGCGGTAAATATAAGCTGTGCCTTCTTTACCGTGCAGTCAAAGGAAAGCTTATAGGTCTTGTTGTTCTGCTTCACAGTCACGCTGATGACAGTCTGACCCTTCTTTACAGGCGTCACAAGACCCTTCGAGCTTACTTTTGCAATCTTCCTGTCCGAAGACTTAAAACTTATCTGTGCATCATCGGCTAGATTTATCGGCTGAATCTGATATTTGCCGACATAATCGCCCTTCAGATAAAGTGTAGCACTGCTCTCTTTAAGAGCCGGAGTCTTTTTGGCTGTTTTAGCGCTGACTTCCCCGGCAGGGCAGAGAGTAATTATCATGGCCAGAGCCATTAATAATGCTATTCCTCTTGTTTTTAACCATCGCATCATTTTGATTCTCCTCAAATCTGGTGTCTGAACGGAATTTATTCCGTCGTTGATTTGTTACTATTGGATTTGTTACTATTGTTTTTGTTCCTGTTTCGCACGCACAGCATTGTCACAATGATACCCAGTACAAATGCAATCAGGGCTGTAAGTACATACCCTCCCGCTTCAAATCCCAGCAGGAACGAACCGTACACCGTCCCCGCCGCGACCGAAGCTTCATTTCCGGCCTCAGTTGCATCATGTATCACCAGTATCAGCAATAATGCCAGCGCTGCTGTCGCCACGGAAATAATCCGGTTCTGTTTCTGCTTTCGCCGTATAATCACGTCGTCGCTTCGTCGCATTATTTCCGATAATGCTTCATCCATACTGTATCTCAATAGGCACTCACCTCCGATTCTTTTTATTTTTTAATGGGATTCTTTTTGTTTTTTAATGGGATTTTTTCCTTACACCTATTAGTTGCACTTTTTTGAAATTTTACTCACCAAATTTTAAAATTTTTTTTAAAAAATTTTACGATGCTGAAACAGAGGTTATTGAAAGCAAAAAAGTTACTATTCATAATCGGTTGATAATGAATTATACACTTCCGGCAGGAATTGACACTCAATCGAATAAACATAGCTGCAAAGGGCAGAAAATCAAGGTTTCCATTGAT
>JAZLIK010000071.1:0-24552 GCA_045617345.1 Lachnospiraceae bacterium
ACGCTCCGCGAGGATGCGCACGTTTTTGCTTTTGGTTTTTGTCGCTGACGCGACGCAAAAGCGGCGCAGCATGTCGCAAGCGACATGCTTTCTTGTAACTGTTTTCAAAAATGTCACATATATATCGGAATAAAACTATTGATATTGGTGAAGAAAAAGGGTATACTGTATGAAGTTTGTCAAAAGTTGTTTAGTTTAGGAGGAAGACCATGAAGACAATTCGTAAGATTTTTATGATTGTCCTTGATATAATATCAGTTTTTGCGGCTGCTCTGCTTGGACTGCTTTTCAGATTCAATCTTACACTGAGCAGTATTCAGAGCCCTTATCTTGACAATCTGTGGCGTTATCTGATGATTGGAATTGCTGTTACACTGATTGTGTTTGCGTTATTTAAGCTGTATGACTCGCTATGGAATTTTGTCAGTGTTACCGAGCTTGAGAGTGTAGTTATTGCGTGTGTTATTTCTTCTGCCGTCAATTTCCTTGGAAGCTATGTTATAGGCTCGCGTGAGTCGGGACTTGACTGGTATCAGCCGAGAAGCTTCTATTTTATTTACTGCTTCTGCCTTATAATGTTTACATGTCTGACCAGATTTGGCTATCGTGCCATCAGACTCTGGAGAAGAAAAAGAGTTACAAAGAAGATAGGTAATAACGTTATGGTTGTCGGAGCCGGCGAAGCAGGTAACATGCTGATAAAGGAGATTATGGCCAGCGAAGTGCTCCATATGAACATCAAGTGTGTAATAGATGACTCCGAAGTCAAGGTTGGAAGCTATCTGCAGGGCATCAGAATTGTCGGCGGCAGAGAGTCTATACCTGAAAACGTTGAAAAGTATTCGATCACGGAAATTATTATTGCCATTCCTTCGGCTGACAGAAAGGAAGTCAGCAAGATAGTAAGCATATGCCAGAAGACGGGTTGTGCGCTTAAAATTCTTCCGGGAATCTGTGAGATTGTAAATGAGGAGACTCATGTCGGCCAGCTGAGAGATGTCCAGGTTGAAGACTTGCTGGGACGTGATCCGATAGTGGTTGATCTTGATTCAATTATGGGTTATGTTACCGGAAGAACGGTACTGGTTACCGGCGGTGGCGGTTCAATAGGAAGTGAGCTCTGCAGACAGCTTGCTGATCATGGCGTCGGAAGACTTATCATTGTAGATATATATGAAAACAATGCTTACAATATTCAGCAGGAGCTGATTTACAAGCATCCCGATCTTGATCTGATAGTGCTGGTGGCTTCAGTCAGAAATACTCTCAGAATCAAAAAGATTTTTGAACAGTACAAGCCGGATATAGTATATCATGCAGCTGCACATAAGCATGTTCCTCTTATGGAGGTCAGCCCCAACGAGGCTGTTAAAAACAATGTATTCGGTACATTAAAAACTGTCAGAGCCGCAGATGCAGCAGGTGTAAAGAAGTTTGTGCTTATCTCAACCGATAAGGCTGTAAATCCTACGAACATCATGGGTGCAACAAAGAGAATATGTGAGATGATTGTACAGACTTACAATAAACGCTCCAAAACAGATTTTGTGGCTGTAAGGTTTGGAAATGTACTTGGAAGCAACGGAAGTGTTATTCCTCTGTTTAAACGTCAGATAGAAGCAGGAGGACCTGTTACGGTTACTCATCCTGACATTATCAGATATTTTATGACGATTCCCGAGGCCGTGTCGCTTGTGCTGCAGGCCGGCGCATATGCAAAGGGCGGAGAAATATTTGTACTTGATATGGGAGAGCCTGTAAAAATTCTTGATTTGGCAGAAAATCTGATTCGTATGTCCGGTTATATCCCTTATCAGGATATTGACATCACCTTTACGGGCCTTCGTCCCGGTGAGAAGCTTTACGAGGAGCTTTTGATGGATGAGGAAGGTCTTCAGGACACTGAAAATAAGCTTATTCATATCGGAAAGCCGATATCGATGGACGAAGAAAAGTTTTTGGCCAAACTTGACGATTTATACAAGGAATGCCTGGATGAACCTGTTGAAGAGAATGTTCGAAAGCTCATTGGGGATATAGTTCCTACATATAAGCCCAAGAAATAATATAAATCGGGCAGCGAAAGGGCGGCTGACTGCGCAGCAGGCCGGGCTTTTGAACGTGTTTGGGGCAGAATGTGAATAGGAGCGAATAGTGTTTTGAACCTGATGGTGAACAGTAACCGCAAACGGTATGACACATCGTGGGCATTATCGTTTTCTTGAACGGTAAGTGTATTGAATAATTATTCCGGCGGGAATTATCTGATATTTCCGCCGGATTTTTTTACATTATAGGGAATTGCGTCCTATAATGTAAAAAACGCTCCGCGAGGATGCGCACGCTTCTGCAGCGGTATTTTGTCGCTAACGCGACGCAGCATGTCACAAGCAATACGCTTTCTTGTTATAGGATTACGGCGTCAATAGAACTGACGCCCAATGATACACGCATTTCTTCGGTTACTATTTACAGTCTGTCCAAAATGCATCCATAAAGCGTGCCGCAAAATCAGTGTCCCAAAATCAGTGCCGCAAAATCAGTGTCCCAAAATCAGTGGCCTGTTCGTTTGTTAACGGAAACGGCTTTCTTATCCGACTGTGAATTGTAATATTATGACAATTACTTTACAGGTAAGCTTTCAGCAATTGTCATTTGGCTATGTGGTGAATAGTAACCGTCCTACAAAGTAAAAAAACTCAATTTTTACAAAGTAGTTGAATTTTTCAGAAAAAGTTTGTATAATTATTAGATGTATAACTGTAGTTATTTTTTTCAGCCTGTTCAAAGCCTGAGCATAAGCAACGCCCGATGCACAGTCAACCATTGCTTCGCAGCGTAAAGCTTATCTCATGTGTTTTGTCCGACATGCTTAGACGATAATTTTGTCTGCAAATCCGAAAGAAAACTTCTGGTTTGTATCACTTTTTATCTGATTGTGAATAGTAACTATTTTATACTTTTTTGACGGAAATTTTTTTGAAAAAATTATTTATCTTGCGGAGGGCAAAGCGCATGGATGATTTAAATATGCATCGAAATGATCAAGATAACAATGGCTTTGCCAGACCTGAAAATGATAATTCCGGAAACGGAAAGTCATTTAACGATCTGACAAAAGCATTAAATAATTTTCAGGATTCTGTGGGAACTATGATGCATTATGAGTATGCGGAGATGTTCTTTAACAAAAAACAGAAGTTTCAGGGTGAAGGATATATGATAAAGGTGCCGGACGGCTTTAAGGTTCAGAAGAACTTTAAGGATTCTACCGGTGCTTACAGAGATTTTGTTATGTGGAAGCCTGACCGCAACGAAGAAGAGGATTATATCCTTCCGGATGGAAATGAGACAAAGGCAATTCAGATTATCGGAATGGGTTATGAAACTGTTGAAGCTGAACCTGAAAACAGATTTGCACAGTTCGCCGATGAGATGATTCCGAATGATAAAAACGATATCAGAACACCTGCGTATGATTATTCACATATTCCCCTTACAGGTGGATTTAAACAGCAGAAGATAAATGAGTCCCTGTCAAATTTCTACTGTCTTACCGGCATACGCGGAAAAATGCTCAAGATTCGTGTTGTTTTTAACGGCAAATATAACGTTGACGACATGAATGAGGCTGTTAACGATCTGATGGACACTATCAGACCCGAAGGAGTTATAGCCAGAGACGATGAGAAGGAAATAGAGGAGGAAGAAGCAGCAAAACGTGCCGAAGAAGCCAGATTAGCTGAAGAGGCAAACAATGCATTGAAATTTGACAGAATTGCAGACTTTGACGACAAGTCTCAGGAAAGCATGAATTTCACTGTATCGGACGTACCGGTTTCTGAGACGGGAAGCACGGCTTTTAAGGAGGCGGTTTCAGCGTTTGAACCTCAGCCTGAAAAGAAATCTTCGTTTATTGATAAGCTCTCGAAGCTTGCTGAAGTTACAGCTGATTTTACCGGAGACATTCTTAAAAGGAACAGCGATGGAGATAAAAAAGCTGAGAATGTTGAGAATGTTGAGAATAAAGAAGACAAGAATGATAAAACTGTTTTTACAGCGTTTTCTTCTGATGATAAAAAAAGAACAGATGTCGTGGATGATGTTTTTTCATTTGACAGCGATAACGATAAGCAGAAAGCTTCGTGGAAAAAGGATTTACCTGATATATTGAGCTTTGAAGAAAAGCCCGAGGAGAAGGTTGCCGAGGAGAAGAAGGCAGAAGAAAAGCCCGAGGAGAAGGCCGCTGAGGAGAAGAAGGCAGAAGAAAAGCCTGAGGAGAAGGCCGCCGAGGAGAAGAAGGCAGAAGAAAAGCCCGAGGAGAAGAAGCCGGAAGCATTATCGGCTGCGGCTGAAGCACTCAGGAAAATTGAAGAGGAGCTGGCTGCCCAGCAGGCTGAATTTGATGAAAAGCGTAAAGCCGCAGAGGAGGAGCGTTCTAAGCGACAGGCAGAAGAACAGGCCAGAAAAGCTGAACTGGATGAAATAAGAAAAAAGAAGGAAGCAGAAGAAGCAGCGAAAAAGGCGGAAGTTGAAAAATCAGAAGAGAAGGTATCAGTGGAGTCTCAGGATAAATCAGATACTGAAATCAATAAAGAAGCTGATTCTGTTGCGAAGGCTGAAGTTTCTGACGCAGGTTTCGGTGTATCAGCTCAAAATGAAGGTAAAGATCACGTTGACGACAGTAAAGCCGGACAAACAAATAATACTGATACAGACAGTAAATTAACCGAAGAGAATAGCGAAAACGGTAAAACGGTATTTTCAGCACAGAACGAAGCTTCGATACCTTCGTGGAAGAAGGATGAATCGTTATCAGAGGAAGAACGCAGAAGAAAGGCTGATGAAGCGTTTGCGGCAAAGCGTGCGGCCGAGCGTGCTTCTATGGGCGAGGTGAAAACAACCAATAATTTTGGATATGATAACGGCCGAGCGGTTAATAAAATATCCGACGAAGAGCGTCGTAGAAGAGCTGACGAGGCTTATGCGGCAAAGCGTGCGGCTGAACGTGCGGCAAGGGAAGCTGAGGAAGATGCCAAGGTTACAGGGGCAAAGCCGGTAGAAGAGAATCTGACTGAGGAAGAGCGCAGAAGAAGAGCGGATGAGGCATTTGCGGCAAAACGTGCGGCAGAAATGGCAGCCAGAGAGGCCGAGGATGATGCCAAGTTTGTTCATCTCAGCTATGAAGAAAAGCAACAGAAGGCAACTGAGTCATTTGCGGCAAAGCGTGCGGCAGAAATGGCTGCAAGAGCTGCAGAGGATGAGGAAAAGCGCAAAGAAAAAGAAAAAATTGCTCTGGCAAATGATATGAATATATCGGTGGATGCCCTGAAGGCTGCAGAGGAAGCGTTTAGAAAGGCAGAGGAAGAGGAAGCCAGAAAAGCGCTTGAAGAAGAAAAAATGCAGAATCCCAGGGAAAAAGCCAGACGTGCTGCTGAGGAGGCTCTCGCAAAGGCTGCAAAAGAGGAAGAAGAGAGAGAAGCCAAGGAAAAATTACAGGAAGAAGCAAAGAAAGGAAATCAGGGTAAAGCTGAAAACGGCCTGAAGACCGATGATGCAAATACAAAGCAGAACGCAGGTTTTACAGGCAATGCTATTAATAATACAGATGCGGGTATTACTTCCGGAAAAGACACCGACACGAAGACTGAGATAAAGAGCGATACACACGTCAGCTTCAGTGCGTTTGGTGTGACTGATAAGCGTGAGGAAACTTCATTTAACGAGGCTGGAAGTTCTGACGGAAAGAAGGTATCCTTTACCGCTTTTGAAGCTCAGGAAAAAAAGCCGATGTTTGGCTCGTTTGCTTCGTCTAACAGAAAGTCGGATGAACTTTCGTTTGATGAGCCCGTGAAGTCGAAGCTGTCATTTACATCGATTGACGGTGAGTTACCGCCTATTGATATCGATGCAAGGAGAGCAGCTGAGGAAGCCGCTAAAAAGGCAGCCGAGGAGGAAGCACGCAAGACAGCTGAGGAAGCCGCTAAAAAAGCAGCCGAGGAAGAAGCACGCAGAATTGCTGAAGAAGCTGCTAAAAAGGCAGCCGAGGAAGAAGCGCGTAAAGCTGCTGAAGAAGCTGCAAGAAAGGCGGCAGAGGAAGAGGCAGCACGTAAGGCTGCGGAAGAAGCTGCAAGAAAGGCAGCTGAGGAAGCAGCAAAGAAGGCAGCTGAGGCGGAAAGACTGGCAGAGGAAGCCAGAAGAGCTGAAGAAGAAGCTAAGAAAAAGGCAGAAGAGGAAGCCAAGCAGGCATCAAAAATTAAGTTTACTCCTTTTGGCGGAGACGGTTTTTCTGACAGCTCGCGAACTGTATCGTTTGGTGCGGCAGCAGCCATGGCGATGCCGGCAGTAGAGACAAAAGCACAGGCAGCTGCTGAGGCAGAGGCTAAAGCACAGGCAGCAGCCGAAGCTAAAAAGGCAGCGGAAGAGGCAGCCAGGATTGCTGAGGAGGCAGCCAAAAAGCTTGAAGAAAGTAAGGAAAAGAAAACCGCGTCTAAGCTTACTACGGCTGAAATGGCAGCTATGAAGACTGTTGAGAACGTTGCACTTGCAGCTAAGGCAGCGGAGGAGACTCTTCAGAAGGCGAAGCAGAGAGAAGATGAAGCAATTGCACAGACTCCTCAGGGCAAGCTTACCAAGATGAAGATGGCCAAGGAAGAGCTGCTTAAGCGCAGAGTTGGTATTGCATCGGAAATCGGTAAATTTGTAGCTGAGAAGGCTGAACTTGAAAAGACATATGCAGAGAAGAAGGAAGAGTTTGCACGTTTTGAAAGTCAGAATACCACTTCCGTATATGTTACTCAGTCAAAACGCAATGAACTTCAGAAGGCACATGAAGAGGATGAAAAGCAGTTTGAATATAAGCAGGAATCCGAACAGAAACGTATTGCAAAGCTCAAGGACAGCATGAAAGTTGCTTATGCTATGGTTGAGGTTCGTAAAGAGGTTGAGGAGGCATTCAGAGCCAAAGCAGCATCCGGAAAGCGTAAAGACACAAACAATTATAACAAAAAGGTTGTTGAAAGAGAAGAAGCCGAAAAGAACTACGAAAGAATTAAAGGTCAGTATGAGATTGCACTTACCAATAATCAGTTTACGATAAAAGAACATCAAAAGGCTCTTGAAAGATATGAGGCTCAGCTTATAGCAGCCAATGAAAGCCTGCAGGGAAATGCAGACGAGATGGAGCAGATGAAGAAATCGATGCAGGATATCAAGGAAAAGATTGATGGTATTGTAAACAGGCGTACAGAAGCCGATAAAGAGATTAAGTCGATTGAGGCTGAGGTACAGACGCTTGACATTGACATTAAGAAACTTGAAAACGAGATTAGTCAGTTTTGATTTTTTTTGAAAGGCGGGACTTTACAATGGCAGATGAAGAAATGTTCAGCAATGAGTCTGAAGCTCTATATTACAGGCTGAGAGCCATACGTGATGAGCTCGAAAGAACAGAAGATCCTGATGATGCAGAGGTCCTTGATGAGATGCTGGCCACTACAATGGACGGTATTGAGATGAAGGCTACGGCTGAATACAGGGAAAAAGCTCAGGAAATTGTTGTCAGAAAGGATGATCCCAGTGTAGCAAGTGTTATTCTGCATGAGAAGCTTCTTGTAGCTGAATCAATCGGTGGGGGAGCACTCCTTGCCGGAGGTATTGCGGCAGCTGCTGTTGTATTATTCGGAAGCGGATCATTCAAGTTCAGCATTTTGGCTATTGTATTTATTGTAGTCGGAATAATGGCTTTTGTTGCGTGCACATTAGCAAAAAAAGTCGGTCTCAGTAAGATTAGAGAAGCATATGAGGCTCTTGAGGGAAAAACCATTATCGGATACCGATTAAAAAAACGAGACTTCGGGACCAATGATGAGTCGGCGCTTGTAAAAGAAATTGTAGGCGGCGGAAAAAAAAAGATGATAATTACCCTGGGGGTAATACTGGCGATACTGGTAGTGCTGGGACTGGGCGCATATCTGGTATATTATAAGATAGTTGAGCCAAAGCAGAAGTATGAAAGTGCTGAAGAAGCGTTCCTTGCTAAGGATTATTCCGGCGCATTGAGTCTCTACAATGAACTTGATGATGATTACAAGGATACGGCTGATAAAAAGGCCGCACTTGTCAAGATTAATAAGCAGATTCCGGAGTATGAGGCGGCTATAGAAGCGGTCAGTTACTTTGGCTCCGGGTATGCGGATATTCAGGCCGATTTGACAAGAGAGAAGAATGAGTATTATTACAACAAAGCAAAGGAAGCATACATTGCCAAGGATTATGCCACAGCCAAAGAGTTGTACAGTCAGGCGGTCGGCTATGAGGATGCCGATGATATGGTTCTGAAAACAGATGGCCTGATTCATTACACGGCTGCGGAGAAACTCGCAGGAACATCGTTACGTTCGGCAATTGTTGAGCTGAACCAGATAAAAAAAGATGTTCTGGATTCAGCAAACATAAAAAAAGAATTCATGATGTATGAAGAATTTACCGGTACTTATTCAGGTGGCGGACGTTCACTGAACATTACTGATTTCTATAAAAAAAGCGGACAGATTTATATGATTGAGTCAACGCTGGGAAATGTGTCTGTTTCAAAATCCGACAGAGATGACTATTATTTTATGGTTGAGGCAGACGGTGAATGGTATTTTGGTGAAAATGTTCTGTTTCACGGAATTGAGACCTACGAAGAACGTGGACGTGAGAAGACCAGAGAGGTTGAAGTGGTTCTGAACAGAAACTGATACGTGATGATTTTGCGGCGTGTTTTATGAATGTTTTTGGCCGGGTGGTGAATAGTACCATTTGAATAATTACTGTTCACAATCAGTACAGAGCATTTGAAGGCGTTTGGATGTAAAACGCCGTAAAAGGTTGCTATGAGAGCGTAAGTCATTAATTTACATTGGTTGAGGTAAGAAATAATGTGATAGAGACCTGCATGACCGAAAGGTTATGCAGGTCTTGTACGTGATGCCTGGGAGAAAATGCGGCTGAAGTCTGTGCTGTCGGGAAGGAAATGCAGTAGCAGCGAGTGATGCCTGGGAGGAAATGCAGCTGAAGTCTGTGCTGTTTGGAAGAAAATACAGTAGCAGCGAGTGATGTCTGGGAGGAAATGCAGCTGAAGTCTGTGCTGTCGGGAAGGAAATGCAGTAGCAGCGAGTGATGCCTGGGAGAAAATGCAGCTGAAGTCTGTGCTGTTTGGGAAAGAATGCAGCTGTGTGTGTTAAAGAAGGACAATATTTACTGTAATGATTGTAAAAAAAGTAGGTAGAATGGGACGGTCGGATATGTTATAATTTCTGTGAGTGGTTAGTAAAATGAGCGATTCGGAATTTGAAATATCGATGAAACTGATAAAACGCAGGAATGAGTAATTGAACCTGCTTCGGAAGAACAGTCAAAAGAAATACAAGATATAAAAATTGAATGTGCGATGGTGTGAGAAAAATTATGAATAAAGGTGAAGAAGGTAAGTTATTACAGGGAATATACAGACTGTCGGATTCATTGGTCAGTTTATCCGAAAAGATTGAAAAAAAGTCGGGCCACGTGCCTGAATTAATTGTGATAACGTTATATGTTATCGGTCATGTACTAATGAGCCTGGTTCATGAGCCCTGGTTTGATGAAGCACTTGCATGGCTGATATCAAGAGATTCTTCGATTTATGATATCATGTTTGAAGCAACTCATTATGAAGGGCATCCTGCTCTCTGGCATCTGGTGTTGGCACCGTTTGCAAAAAGCGGAGCACCGTATGAATTGTCGCTATCGTTTGTGAGCTTACTGTTCTCGGGTACGGCTGTAGCACTTTTTGTATGGAAGGCTCCGTTTAAACGCATATTCAGAATTACGATTCCGTTTACATACTTTATATTTTATCAGTACAGTGTCGTATCGAGACCATATTGTATGATGATGCTGGCATTTGTGCTTATGGCGATAACTTACAAATCAAGAAATGAACACCCCGGCAGGTTTGTATGCAGTATGCTGTTCCTGTGCGCGACAAGTGCGTATGGTATAGTCATTGCAGGCGGAGTCACAATAGCGTGGCTTATAGAGATGTTTATCGGAGATACCGGTGAATTTGGGCAGGAAGGTGAGAACGGACGGAATTGGACAGCAGGACAGAATTGTGAAGACAGATACAGCCTGAACGACAGGACAACCATGCACGACGAAGCAGGCTGTGATATTGATGAAAAACGATATAATTCTGACAAACGCTACAACAGCGAAGATATAAAAAACATAGAAAATCGACAGAGCAAAAGAGAAAGTAACAGCAGATTTCATAGCTTTATGCAGAAGCTGCTTCAAAACGGGAAAATAATATGGCTCGGTATTTTACTTGCTTATGCATTGTTCGTAATCTGGAGGATTCTTCCTGCAGATGATGCATATGCTGTTGTTAACAGTGCAGAGGCTGAAAATCCGCTTATTGTAAGGGGATTGTATACCTTTTTTGCTGCATTTTCTGATTTATTTTTTAGTAATGCGTTTTGTGCATCAAGAACACTTCAACTTACTGATATGTATTATTGGGAATTGGGTGTTGCAGTTATTCTTGGAGCAATGGTAATAATAATTATATTTCTTTATGCGCGAACAAAGGGAAAAGTACTATTATTTGTTATTCCTTATTTCATGTTTTCGAGTTTTTCGGCATTTGTATATCTTTATCGACATCATATTGGTATATATTTACTTTTTATTATTTTCTTTTTCTGGTGTTGCAATGAAAAAAAATCAGACATGAAGAATGAAGCAAATAAACCTGTCAGAACGAAAGTGAATATTAATGTTGTTCTATGCAATAAAGGAGTTCGGACAATAAAAACATTGGGCGTATCAGTGTGTATTGTTATACCAGTAGTGTGGTCACTTTTATCGGTAGCAAATGATATTGCTTTTGAGTATTCATGTGGAAAAAATGAATATGACTTTATTAGTAAATACGGATTGCAAGATTCAAAAATATTATGCGAGTATGTTTCAATGAAAAATCAGAATGAAGAAATGATTCCTTTATTGTCTTTTTCTATGTATGAAGTTTGTTTGGCACCATATAATGAAAAAATGAAATTAATTAATCATATGAGTGATGCAAGCTTATCATATGCCTTGATACATAAGATAATTAGTAAAGAAGTCAACGATATTATTATTTATGATGCAGCAGAATATGGATATCCGGATATAATTATTGGAAACCCTGATTTATTAAGTATATATGGCGATGGCGTGAAAATATCAGATTATGATAAAAAATATGAAACCAGAGGAGGAGTAGTATGGAAGGGCGTTCCGGACTCTTCAAATATATGTATATATACGAAAAAAGTGTTGAATAGATAAATTACAAGTACTGAGAATAAATCATCAATGATTAAGTGGGTTAAGGGACATTATATAGTTATAATTAACATTAGCTTTACTATGGAAAGTTGGCTTGATATATGACAGATATAAATGAGAAGCATAATAAATATAAAAAGTATTTAGTGTTTTTTGGAATATATGCGTTATTGTTTTTCTTGTGTATTAATTTAACACATATAACAGATGACTGGCATTTTTTCTTCATCTTTGAAGATTTTGCTCCAAATGGAAATGAACGAAGAATTAATTCGTTGACGGATATTTTTTTATCGATGAAAAGGTTTTATGATGTAAGCGGTGGAAGGGTTTTAGCACATTCTGTTCTTCAATTCGTTCTTATGTTTGATAAGGTTGTATTTAACATAATTAATTCTGCTATGTTTGTAATACTTGGTGTGTTAATAGCTAAACTTTCATTCGGCTCGAAGATAATATCATACAAAAAATATTTGGCTGTTTATATTATTTTATTAATTGCATTACCGTCGTTTGGAGATACTTGTGTTTGGGAATCAGGTGCAGTAAATTATTTGTGGATGATGAATATAACATTAGGGTATGTTTATTGTCTGAAATGCATAACGAGAGAAAACATTATCATTGAAAAGAAAAGTAAAACAAAATATGCAGCACTTCTGTTTCTGTTGGGTTTCTTGGCCGGCTTGACGAACGAAACTTCATGCGGAATGCTAATGGTGTTCTTCTTCTTTAAATCGATTTTTACAAGAAAAAAACCGAATTTTGTGGAAATCGGCAGTCTGATTTTAGCGGTCTGTGGCGCGTTGATTTTATTATTAGCTCCCGGTAATATGAATCGAGCAATCTCTTCTGACAGAGTTGATGCGTTTTCAATATCAACTGCAATAAATATTTTGTATAAGGAAGCAATTTGGTTTATTGAAAAGAATTATTACTATATTCCGATTTTCGGCATTGCTTTCTGGATTATTAACCATAAAAGCTTTTCGTATTTATCTGAAAGCATAGCATGGATGATTTCTGGCTTTGCAGGAATGATAGCTCTTTCATTATCGGGGACATTTATAGCTCGATCAACATTTGGCTGCATTATTTTTATGCTTATTTCCTTTTTAATAGCTATGGAAAAAACAATAGAGAATTATAGTCAAAATAAGCTGTTATTTGTCCAAAAAATAAATCGATTAATTTCGGTTTCATTAAGAAAAAAGATTAATATTCTAGTGGTGGGCATTGCTATATTATTTTCCGTTTCATATATAGCAGTTAACACTTATCTGTTCTCTGAAGCATGTAAAATCGACAATGAACAAATGACATTAATAAGTAATGCTGCTAAGCACTCAGATAGTATTGAAGTAGTTCCAGTGGTGCATGCAAATGCAGGCAGTTTCTATCCGGTTGAAGGGTCTTGCAGTAAATCTTATGATGCGCTGTGGAAAGGGGCATATTACAAGATAAAGATAGATCTTAAGAATTAATTTGTTGGTTATTTGTGTTTAACAAACCAATAACCAGCCAAAAGTATATGGCTACATTGATAATGCTACTGTTAAAGAATGCCTGTACGACGTAGCCTGTAAACATTGCGAAAAAAATCCATGTGATTTTTACAGCATTATCATTCGAATTATGGATAATGAATGAGATAGATTTTTTTGCGGTAATGAAAAGAAGTGTTAGATAGTTGATGAGAGAGAATATACCTTGGGTTGCTAAAATATGAATGTATTCATTGTGAGCTTTGTCCTGAAAATACATGCCTTTATGCCAAGACGGGTTTTCATAAAAGCACATACGCAGATTATCAAGACCGATTCCTGTTGCCCAGTGATTAGGAACCGACTGAAGACAATAACGCCATATATAACCTCGGTTACTTCCGAAATCGTCGGAAGTCCCTTCTAGTATTTCATCAATTGATTTGTTGATTCGTGCCATAGGAAGATCGCTTTTTAAAAAGCTTATAACAATAATAATACAATATGAGATAATGAGGAAAAAAATTTTTTTATAGTAGTGAAGCTTTGTAATTTTGTCGCGTCGATACTTTATTGCCACAGAGATAAATAAAAAACATATAATAGAAAAATCACCTACCCATGCAAGGCGGGCCATTGAATTCAAGGAACTATAGAAAACCAAGGATGAAGTTAATAATGTGAGAATTTCTAATTTCCTAACGTTTAAGAAAATATATATCGATGATGAAACACCGACAAATAATACACTTAAGCCACCATAAAAATTGGTGTTTTGTGTAAGCCCATATACTTCATAGGTTGTAGAACCAAACATTACTTCTGAAATTTTACATCCGAATGTCTGAAAAAGACCAAGGATGCTTTCAAATAATGCCAAAAAAAGGAAGGTAATAATTATGTTCTTGCGTTTTTGTTGGGATGATATTTGGGAAGCTGAATACATTATGCAATAATATGCCAAAAAATGAAACGGCAATTCGTCGTAGTCAAATCCGGTGAGTGAGTTTTCTATATCTGTAGAGAAAACAAGCGATATAATTGCAAAAATTACCAGGGATATAAAAAATATGTCCATATGGTGAATATTTCGACTGATAATATTGAAAACAATTTTACAGGAACACAAAAGAATCCCGATTATTCCATAAGCGGAAATAATTAGTGGTTGAGACAAAAACGGAGCATTGAATAATTCGGTTATGAATTCACCTAATGGGATGGAAATCATGCATGATATTACAAATAAATAGAAACATCTTTCAGTAGTGTATTTGGATAGTGAATTTAGTGTTGATTTGTTATTTTGAGTGTTTTCCATTTGTTTATCCCTTCTGGTAAAGATAGATATTATTTTAACATGTATATAGTTAATGTCAAGTGTATAGAATGTGTAAGAAATCACGATGGTTATCCGAAAAGACTATGTCAGAAGTTGCGAAGTGAATGATATTATGAATTTATGATAGGTTATACAAGGGAGTAAAGTAATTATGGATAATGAATCGAAATATGAATATATAATTAAAAAAATAGTTTTTATTGCTTCAACTATTGGAATAATTCATATGCTGTGCTCTTTTTTGAGATTCTCAGACAGTATATTTTATTATTTGATTACAGGGTTGGATTATGCGTTGATGGGAATACTTTGTATTTTCATTGGCTTGTTGTTGATTGCATGTCGATATGAAAAAAAGAGTATAAAGCAGATTATCAAAAAATATATGTCAAAGGAACAGATGTGTCTATGTGCTTTATTTGTAATAACGTGCCTGTCTATAGCTTTTTCAGGTAAGAATTCCGATGAAATAATATTGAAAAGAAACTTAATTTATTTATATGATTTATGGGTTTCGGCATTTGTACTTTTTCCGTTAGGCAGATATTATTCAAAAAATAAACTCTCAAAGAAGTTAGTAATTACTATAGATTGCCTCTTGTCATTTTTAGCGTTACTTATGGTTTGGGTATTGGTAGTATGTATTCAATGCAAAAGCATAACGTTTGGTACAGATGGGTTCATTGGAATGAATGCTTCGTATCAACTCAATATTAACTGTAATTCGAATTTTACCGGTATGTATTCGGCGACATTAGCATTGATATGTATTCTTTATGCAATTAACGGTTCAAAGTTTAGAAGAGTTGTATATAGTATTTATTTCCTTGTATTCTATCTGATACTGGTATTATCAAATTCGCGTGCATCCTATATTGGTTTTTCATGTTCGATATGTATTATATGTGCGTTATTATTTGTAAACAAAATGAAAAATCATCAATTGACAAAGTATATTGGTACTGTTTTGACAATGGTTACAGTATGGGTGATTCTGGCGTTTACACGACAGTTGTTGTTTAACGTATATGACAGTATTAGTGGGTTGAGTGAGGAACTCGGAAAAAATCAAGATGAGGTAATGCGACAGCTGGAAGTGTCTAATTTGTCAGGACGAGGTGAAATATGGATTAATTCTGTAAATGCAATCTTTAAAGATGAGCACAGTATTATTATAGGTTCTTCGCCGGCAGGCGTTATAGAAAGCATAAACTCAAAAACGAGTTTGTTTGGACGAAATGATTATTATACACATAATCAATTTCTTGAGATGTTTGTTGCGCTTGGAATACCCGGTGGAATTATGTATATTTTATGGTTGATATTTGTTGCAAAAGGTTGTGTAAAGATTGGTTTTGCGAGAATAAATGACATGACAATAAAAGATAGAATGATACCATTGATAATACTATGCTTGGTTATTATAAATCTGGTAGAAGCAAGGCTTGTATATCATGGTTATTTTGTTGGGTCTGTGTTTTTTGCCTTTTCCGGATGGAGTACAATGACATCAGATAAACAGAAAGAATGATATGATTTATGTGCCCAAAAGATTCTAATACTTGTATTTACACAAATGAGCGATTAATTCTGACATGAAAAAAAGAAATTAAATGTTGTATCTGTTAGCATTTTATGAAGATTCATGTATCATCATGGGCGAGTGGGTAAATGAAATTAATAATTCTTGTGTCATAGTATTTGATGTAAACTATTGACAGGCATTACGCAGTAAACTATGATACAAAAGTCAGGTTTACCCTTTGCCACTCACAAAAAATAAAAAAGGTCAGGTACTATTATGCTTAACTCAGACTGGGAGGACTATTTCTCCGGACAAATATTATCAAGAGGACACCGATACTATTCATCGGGACGCGTGGAAGCACAGAATAATGAGGATGAACTTACGGTATATGCGGACGTTAATGGAAGTGACGTATACGAGACTCAGATAGATTATACAGGTTATCCGAATTTTACAATGACATGTGACTGTCCTTATGCAATGGATGGAAATTATTGCAAGCATATGGCTGCGGTATTGTATTCTATGACGTATGACAAAAACGATTATGCCCAAATTGCCAAAGCCCACAAGGCTGCAGCAAGAATGAGGCAAAATAATGCCAAGTCAAAGAACTCGGTAGATAATTATGCTGCCAGAGTCAGAGCGGAGCAGGAATTCCTACAGGATATTTTGAGAGAATATTCCTCATCTGAAAAATCCTCAAGGAAAAAGGCTGTACCGGCGCGTTCGAAAGCTTCTGCATCCGAAAAAAAAGGTATCTCGGAGCGGAATAATATCGTCTACCCCTTTGCCGACACTAAGTCCGGAGATTCCATAGAGGAATACCAGTATTTTGATTTTGCAAAGATTACGATGGATTTGTGCATTACAGAGAAAATGTACAGGGATGCCCTTACTTTGCTGGAGTCCGGCAGAGTTGAGCAGGATGCGAAAGTGCAGTATTATGCTCCCGGGGCGCTTGACTATGAATCGGGAGTATTGACGGCGACAGTTTCTGTTATTAAAAACTCTTCAGAAATGGAGTATGAAAAGAAAAACCGGCGCAACAGCAGGTACTATTACTATTCGTCACAGGAAATTCTTCCTCAGTTTTCAGTTGCATTAAGGATGAAAAAGGAAAGAATATACGAATTGAGTTGCAACTGCGATGCATGCCGTTCAAAAAGAGGGCTGGCGCCGGCAGGCCCGTATTATGCATATTCGGCAGTGGACAGAACACTCTGTGAGCATATTGTTGCCCTCCTGATTAAGGTAAATCAGTTTATTGATAAGAATCATCCCGGTGACGAAACCAATAATGATGCATTAAGAATGCTGCGGGGAATCAGATCGAATGCTACGCTTGTGACAGATGAGAGCAGTGAAGAGGAGGAACAGAAGCTTAAGAATACAGTCAGCCTGGAGCCGTTACTGCAGATTGATTACCGGAGAACGATGGTCTCTTTTAAAATAGGAAATGATAAAACATATCATCTGAAGAGTGTATCGGACCTTGTTGACAGTGTTGAAGCACATAAGGTCATGGAGCTTGGTAAAAATCAGTCAATCGATTTTGCTAAGGAAACCTTTAAGGATGATTTTTCTGCGAAGCTTTATGACATGGTACAGGCATCGGTTAATGAGGAAAAGGTTCGTTATGGTGTTTTACATACCGGTACTGCGTATGGAGCCGAAAAGAACATGCTGCTTCTTTTAGGACATAATCTGGATGTTTTTTATGATATCTGTAAAGGAAAGACTATTGAAAAAAAGAAATCCGACGGAGGACCTTCAGGAATACTGATTGATGATGCTACCATAAAATTTGAACTGAGTCTTGATCCTGTTTTTTCGGCAAAAAAGTCTTTCAACGGAGTGCGATTGCAGGGAACCCTGCCTTTTCTTATTAAGGGTGCAAGCCATTCCTATTATTGCGATGATGGAAAAATAAGCAGAGTTTCATCCGAATGTGCGTCAATTATTAAGTTTTTAAAATCTTCGGGTACGGATAAAGTTGATATGACAATCGGACGTAAATACCTGAATAAATTCTTTGGGGATGTTTTGCCCGCGATTGAAAAGGTTGCTGATGTCAACAATCGTTGTGTGAATATTGTGGAGCAGTATATGCTGCCGGATGTGTCTTTTGTATTCTTTTTGGATACTGAGGATGAAAAAATAACCTGCAGGATAAATTCTGCTTACGGTGACAGGGAATATAATTCTCTGGATGTTATGGGCGAGTCGTCAGCTTCCTTCGGATTGCGTGATTTCGAACGTGAAAATGATGCAGTGAGGCAGACACTTAAATATTTTCCGGAATATGATCGGGAGAAAAAGCTGCTTCTCTGTGACGATGAAGACATGATTTTCGGGTTGCTGGATGAGGGATTGTCCGAGCTGATGCGGATTGGCGAGGTAAATCTTTCCGACAGTTTTAAAAAGCTTAAGGTCAGAAAAAGACCGAAGATAAATATAGGAGTAGTTGTAAAGAGTGACCTCCTTGAACTCTCGATAGAGTCGTCGGACATAAGTCGTGAGGAGCTTTTGGACTACCTGAACAGTTACAGGAAAAAGAAGCGGTTTTTCAGGCTGAAGAACGGCGACCTGATGAAGGTTGAACAGGAGGATATCGGTGATATCAGTGCCATGATGGATGCGCTGCATCTGTCACCGAAAGAGTTTTCAAAAGGCAACATGAGGCTTCCGCTGTACAGGGCCCTTTATCTTGATAAGATGTTGGAGCAGAACAGCGGTATTTATGCTGAACGTGACAAGACCTTTAAGAAACTGGTGAAGGAGTTTAAAACTGTCAATGAGTCTGATTTTGAGGTACCTGAAAAGCTTGAAAAGGTACTTAGAAATTACCAGACTTTCGGATTTAAGTGGCTGAAGACTGTAGAAAGCTGTCATTTCGGTGGTATTCTGGCCGATGACATGGGTTTGGGCAAGACTTTGCAGATAATAAGTCTGCTTATGGATGCCAAACAGAGGAAAAATGCGGATTTATCGGAGAATCCTGAGGTTATTGCTGTCTGCGACGGAAATGAGATTCCGGAGAAAAATGCCGGCTCAACCGGGAATAAAGGGGCTGCGGAGAAAAAAGGCTCCAGGAAGAATACCGATTCTGCGATGAATGCCGGTTATTCCGAAAAAGCCGTTTTTTCAAAGGATACTGCTTCTAAAGGGAAAAAAGTCCCTGACGGGGATGTCGAATCCGGCGAGAATGCAAATCTCGCGAAGAATAACGATAATACAGGATGTCTGGCGCTGGTAGTATCCCCGGCATCGCTGGTCTACAATTGGAAAGCTGAGTTTGAACATTTCGCACCTGATATGAAGGTGTGCACGGTTACAGGACCACAGGCCGACAGAGCTGAAATTATCGGTCATGCTTCGGAATGGGATGTGCTGGTGACTTCCTACGATCTCCTGAAACGTGATATTGCAGAGTATGCCGAAACAGAGTTTGAATATGAGATTATTGATGAAGCACAGTTTATCAAAAATCATTCCACTGCGGCGGCCAAGTCAGTCAAGGTGATAAAAAGCCGTCAGCGTTTTGCATTGACCGGTACACCTATTGAAAACAGATTGTCAGAGCTCTGGAGCATATTTGATTATCTGATGCCGGGCTTCCTGTACGGCTACGATGTGTTCAGAAAAGAATTTGAGACACCTATAGCACGAAACAAAGATGAGAATACCATGGAGCAGTTAAAACGTATGGTCTCTCCTTTTATACTGCGACGTCTGAAAAAGGATGTGCTGAAGGATATCCCGGACAAGCTGGAAGAGGTTTATTATGCCAAAATGTCAGCCGAGCAGCGCAAAGTATATGACGGTGAAGTGGTTAAAATCAAAAAAATGCTGGAAAAAGAAAGCGATGAGGCATTCGGAAAGAAGAAGATGGAGCTTTTGGCCGAGCTTACCCGAATCAGACAGATATGCTGCGATCCGCATCTGCTTTTCGAGAATTATGATGGTGATTCGGCAAAAAAGGACACCTGTCTGGATCTGATAAAGAGTGCTCTTGAAGGAGAACACCGTGTACTTTTGTTCTCTCAGTTCACTTCCATGCTTGATATTTTGCAGCAGGAACTGAATACGGAAGATATAGGCTGCTACAGGCTTGACGGTGCTACGTCAAAGGAAAAGCGCATAGAGCTTGTTAATGCTTTCAATGAAGGCAGGGATAATGTTAATGTATTTCTGATTTCACTGAAGGCAGGCGGAACAGGCTTGAATCTGACCGGTGCAGACGTTGTAATTCACTTTGATCCATGGTGGAACGTGGCTGCGCAAAATCAGGCTACGGACCGTGCACACCGTATAGGTCAGACCAGGGTGGTGTCTGTTTACAGGATTATCGCGAAGGATACCATAGAAGAAAAAATCCTGAAAATGCAGGAGGATAAAAAGAATCTGGCAGACAATATTCTTTCGGGTGAAACAGGCGGACTTGTCGGCATGAGCAGAGAAGAGGTTATGGAGCTGCTTGGGTAAAGGATGGACGCGGTATTAATTAACGGATTTCACCGGAAATTTTATTGGCAAAGAGTCTGAAAGAGAATGTTATGGCTGATTTAGCGGTTGTGTGCGGTGCTTTTGGGATTACAGACGATATTATTTATGAAGAGAAGCTGACAAACGGTAATGTAAATCTGACTTATCATGTTAAAATGCAGAATGGGAAAGAGTACATTATTCAGCGGATGAATCCGTATGCCTACAAAAATCCACAGGCTGTTATGCGTAATATTGCAGTGGTAACCGAACTCATGAAGAAGTCGGATGTGGGACTGACGTGCCCGTGGTATCTGCCTGTGATATCGTCGTGTAACGTTAAAATGACCGCCGAAGCGGAGCAGCATGGGAAAGACGACGATGGAGCAGAGATGTTCAAAAAATCAATCGCCGAAGCGGAGCAGCATGGGAAAGATGCTGATGGAGCAGAGATGTTCAAAAAATCAATCGCCGAAAAAGAGCGGAGCGGGGAAGAGGGCAGTATAAATTTCCTGTTTTTTTATGAAGATGCGTACTGGCGTGTGTGTGAATACATTGACAGCATCACCTGTAACAAGTCTTTGAAAAGAGCCGTGGCATATGAGACCGGTGAGGCATTCGGCATTTTTGCTTCAATGATGGCGGAAGCTGATATAAAAAAGCTGCAAACAACCATTCCGGGTTTTCATGATACTGAAGGACGTTATAAAAAACTGGATGAAACGGTGAGTGATCCACATATCATTCCTGAACGATTGTCGGAAGTAAGCAGGGAGCTTGCCTGGTTAAATCAGGTTCGGGAACGCGCGTGCATTCTGTCCGGGGCACAGCATGAAGGGCATCTGCCGTTGCGTGTAACACATAATGATACCAAAACCAATAATGTTCTGTTCGGTAAATTTTCAGGAAAAGCCATAGCAATAATAGATATGGATACCGTAATGCCCGGACTGACGGCACATGATTTCGGAGATGCAGTAAGATATGCTGCCGGGTTGCCGGTCGACATCATACCCGAAGGAACCCTGTACTGCGATACGAAGAACCGGCCAACGACACTTCAATCCGCCATTGCCTCAGAAGGAACCCTGTACTGCGATACGAAGAACCGGCCAACAGACGGCGTATATGAAGCAAATGATGGCACACAGAACCGTACAGGTAATACAATCTGCAACGGAGAGTCAACCGGTGATGATAACGGAAAAAGGATAAACACAAATCTGTATTTTAACAGGAATATTTTTGAGGCTGTATGCGAAGGCTTTCTTCCGAAAGTAAGGGCGATTCTTACAACTGTCGAAAAGGAGACTCTGTATCTCGGACCGTTTACAATGGCTGTTGAGCTGGCGGTCAGATACATTACTGACTATCTTGAAGGAGACAGATATTTCAGCATCGGTTATCCTGAGCAGAACCTTGACAAAGCACGCGGTCAGATAACATTGGCGAAGGATATGCTTGATAATGAAGCATATATAAAAAGTACGATTGACGGATATCTGACATATTCTTCAAAATAGAAGATTTTTTGCGAATTGACATAGAAAAAAACGATGTTATAAAGGTTTTAAAGGATTAAAAGTGTTTAAAAAAAACAAAAAGGGTTGGAAAGGTTGCCTTCATGGTGACCTTTTTTTATTCTATGTGTTGAAAAAGAGTTCACAATGTAGTATTCTAATTGTTGCGTGCAGTTTTCAGTACGAAATGTCAATATCTCTTATTGTTGCGTGCAGTTTTCAGTACGAAATGTCAATATCTGTACATTAAGCCCTAAGCTGTTCGACGCAGAATATACAGCAGCCGGACATATTAATGGGTTTTGGGCAGAACGTGAACAGCAGCTGTTGACGTGCACATCACAGTATCATTTTTGTTGGGAATGGAGCAGTTATGTCAAAGAATAAAAGATTTGTGTATTTGATTATCGGACCGGTTTTATTTCTGTTGTGTTATTTATTTCTTCCGACGTCACTGTTTGAAACACCCGAAAGCCGTTCGGCGGTGGGAACGGTGGCATGGATGGCATTCTGGTGGGTTGTCGGACCGGTTGATTATGCGGTGACGGCATTTCTTCCGATTGCGATAAACGCCTTTATGAATATGACAAGTATGACGGATGTTATCGCAAATTATGCGTCGGAGACCATTCTGCTGTTGCTCGGAGCGTCAATTATCACGGTTTCGTGGGAAGAAACCGGGCTGGACAAAAGAATTGCAGCCAGATTTTTGGGGCTTATAGGAGATAATCTCAGAAAACAGCTGATATTCTGGTTTGTACTGGCTACCGTACTGTCGGCAATTCTGCCCAATGCGGTTGTCTGCGCAACCATTACTCCCATAGCGGTTGCCATGCTGAAATATGTTGGCGAAGGTGATATAAAGCACAGCAGGATCGGTTCAAAGCTGCTTTTGAATATTGCCTATGCCGTTGGTGTCGGCGGACTTGCGAGCCCTCTGGGAGGCGCCATGAACCTGGTCACTGTTGACTATCTTCAGAAGGAGACAGGCAGTGAATACATGTATATTTCATGGGTTGTACGTTTCCTGCCGATTATGCTTGTTCTGGTCATCAGTAATATTATTTTTATGATACGTGACGTAAAAAAGAATGAAACTCTCGGAGGCTCTGCCGAGTTTTTCAGAAACGAGTGCAGCAAATTTCCTCCCATGACACGTGAGGAGAGATGGTCACTTATCATGTTCGTGCTTGCCACACTTTTGGCATTTACCAGACAGCTTTATCAGGATATTCTTCCGGGACTTAAGCCGGCATATGTGTTTATCATCTGTGCAATTTTGACCTTCCTTATTAATAAAAAGGATGGAGAGAGACTTATGCTCTGGCAAAATGTACAGGGCAAGATTGTCTGGGAGCTTATTTATGTCTTCGCGGGAGGCCTTGCCGCAGGCACGCTTATAAACGGTTCGGGTGCTGCAGCCGGAATAGGCAAGGCAGTCGGCAGCATCGGACTTGACGGCGGAATTGTTACAATATTCGTGATAATCACCGTGACACTGCTTATGTCGGATGTTACATCAAATACGGCTACTGCGGCGGTTGCAATGCCAATTGTTATTTCAATCGTGAAGGAAGCCGGACTGAATCCCATTCCTTACATATACATTGCTTCAATAGGCGTAAATCTGTCTTACATGCTTCCGACCTCTATTCGTGCAATTCCCGTCGGATATGGCCTGTCCCCTAAATATATGCTGAAGGAAGGCTGGAAGATGTCACTGATGATTATCATACTGATGACATTGCTTTCCTATGCGATGCTTGAATTCTGGCCTGCATTCAGTACCGTCTGATATAAAGCAAAAGCTGCGAAACAGCCTGCATTTTGCGAGCAACAGGCGAAGCGGGGGCGAGTTTTGAATTCTTTGGCAGGCAGGGCTTATGAATGTGCCCGGACAGTGCTTGAACGGTAATGACGAAAAATATCGTTTTTTGATTTCTGATGAGGTGACAACATGAAAGCTTTTTGGAAATGGTTTTTAAAATTCTTTGTATCTGTGGTTGCGGGAACACTTCTGTTTTTCCTGCTGATGCATTTCAGACTGTTCGGAGGCATTACGGTTCTGATGTACAGAGGAATAGCGGTGCTTTTGCTCTGCTGCATAATTATGGCAGCGGCGCTGATTCTGTTAAAGCGTTTTGCAAAGCTAAAGGTTGATGCGAAGGATATTTTTATATTTATTCTGTCTTTTCTGTGTGCCAACATGGTATTCTTTACGCTGGTACCGGTCACGGTTGAACGTTCGGTATCGGTATTTATGCTGAGCTATATGGATTCGAGAGAGCAGGAGGCGGCACAGAATCCGGACGCGTCCGCAGTATGCACCAAAGAGGAAATCGAGGAGGTTTTCTGGGATAAGTATGTTCAGGAATTCGGTGCATTCGAAAAACGGTTTGATGAGCAGCTTGTAACGGGTACGATAGAAAAATCCGGCGATGGGTATGTACTCACGGGAAGAGGACATTTTATGGTAGATTTCTTCAGGTTCCTGGGGGATGTATTCGATACGGACAGAAGACTGCTGTTTGATACGGAAGACGATTAAATGTTTTGTCCGGCCCAAACAGTCGGATGACAATGCCGGCAGATTCTGAAGTAATCTTCAGACTTATGTTTATTATCACTTAAGTGTGTATGATACAAGCGCCAAAAGCACGTTATTTTTCGTCAGGCTTGCTTGTAAGAAAAATAATGGACTTTATGACGCCGTAAACATGTGTATAGAAACTTATTATCATGTGACGGCAAAAAAGTGATGAATTACATTGTTACTATTCACAGTCTGTCCGAAACACATTCATAAGCCCTGCCTGCTACGCAGTC
>JAZLIK010000072.1:0-11950 GCA_045617345.1 Lachnospiraceae bacterium
GATGATAAATATGATGGAAGATTCCTTCAAATCGGATGTTTTCGGCGTAGAAAAGGAAAAGGGAAAGGTTGAAGGTATATTGGCTGCAGTGTATCAAAATGTATTCGGAGGCGAGGTGTACCCGTCTTTGGAAGAAAAAGCGGCAAATCTTCTTTACTTTATGATTAAGGACCATCCTTTCGCAGACGGCTGTAAGCGAATTGCGGCCTCTCTGTTTCTGGAGTTTTTAAGCAGGAACGGAATGCTCTTTAAAGGAAACGAGAAAAGAATAAGCGATGGGGCGCTGGTTGCGATTACTCTTATGATTGCAGAATCAAGACCGGAAGAGAAGGATATTATGGTGACGTTAGTGATGAACATGCTTAACTTACCCTGATTATGTTCAGCCACCCAGGCTGCTATCGCTGAGATGAAATACGGTCGTTTGACGTACAGTTGAACAGAACTAAGTAAATATAGGCTCCCTGTTTTGAATGTAACAGTTCAAAACAGGGAGTTTTTTTGCTTAAATAGTCTTTAGGATAACAACAAGAAAGGAATACGACTAAACACAAAATAAGAGTATACACACAAATTAAGATATTGATAATGCAAATATTTTTTGTTATTCTTTCTTTAGATGCATCGAGAAAGAATAAACAGGAGAAAAATAATATGACAGTGTTTTCGTCAAATATGAAGAAATATAGAATGGAAAAATCATTTACCCAGGAACAGGTGGCAGCCATACTTAGTGTAAATCCACAGACTGTATCCAGATGGGAATGTGGGACAACATTACCTGATGTACTTATGCTACCGGAAATAGCGAAGTTATATGCGGTAACAATTGATGATTTGTACAAGACCTCAAAAAGTGCGTACAGAAATTATGCAGAGAGACTTGGCGCAGTATATGAAAAAACGAAAAATGTTGAGGATTTCTATAATGCATATATCGAGTACGGCAAGTTGATTAAAAGCGGTAAGATGGAAATGGCAGATATGTGGGAGTTTGCAAGCTTGATGGATGAGATGCGTGAATTCTGCACAGATAAAGCGTTGGAATGGTTTGATAGGACCATTGCAGAGGGAAGAGATAAGGATGCATACTCTTATGATCGGGCCAGATTCTTAAAGGCAGGCTTATCTTTTAGCATCGGTAAGTCGGAAGAATTAATTTCTGGTCAGGAAAAAATTGTTAAAGAGAGCAACAGTCCTAAAGAATATACTTTTCTTATGGAGCTATATTGTAGAGCAGGAAGATATAATGAAACAATTGGATTGTTTGATAATGCTTTTAAGAAGGGAATAACAGACTGGACAACTTACTATTATGCAGCGGAAGCTCATCGCTTTTTAGGCAATTACGACATGGCTATAAAATTATATGAGAAAGCCGGGGATTTAGGAACTGATTTTCACGATGAAATAGAAGGTATTGCATACTGTTACGAGAAGAGGGGAGAAAAAGAGCTTGCATATAATAAATTAATGGACTTGGCTCGGATGTTTCGTAGCGATGGCTATGATGAGGACGCTCTCATTTATGAACAGAAGGCAGATGCCATAAAATAAATATATTGATAATAAATTGACTATAATTATTCAAGCGATAGCTACTCCCTCTTTGGAGCGTTCTACAGGCTGCTATCGCTAATAAGTAATGCTATCCCTGGCATAACGGTTGCGAAACTAATATGAATTATGAGAACTCTGTTTTGACCATAACGGTTGGAACAGAGTTCTTTTTTGATTGAAATAATCTTTCGAGTCTATGTAGAATGTAAAAAAAGCTATAGAGTTAGGCAAAATAACCTTTACTTACACTTAAAGCACTCTTGACATATGCATTGCATAATATTACGACATAAAATAATTATCTACCTCATACCCGATTAATCATGATGCGAGATTGGATAAGAAAAATGCCACCTGAAATTAATCAGATGGCAGATGAAAGATAAGCTTATTTTCCGAATAAATCACTGTGGGTTCCGGTTCCGGTTCTGGTTAAAGTAAGAACCAGAACATTATTATCGATGCGATAGATGAGCAGCCAATCTGGCTGGATGTGGCACTCACGAAAGCCAGACCAGTTACCATTTAAGCCGTGATCATGATATTCAGGCGGGAGAGTTTCACCATTAGCTAATTTAGTAACGGTCTCTTTAAGTAAATCGAGGTCAAGACCACGTTTTTTAGCTGATTTATAATCCTTTTTGAACTGTGTGGTTCGTGCAATTTCGTATTTCATGAATCAAGTTCTGCAAATAATTCATCTACGCTGTTAAATTTTAGTGCGTTTGGATCATTTGCCATCCTTTCTGCCTCAAGTATAGCCCGGACGGTAATGTTGTTAGGTGAAACTTCAGAGATTTTAAAAGGAATGCAACCTTCACGAAGCGATTGACGAACAAAGATATTGAATGCGGTGCTTAAATTCATACCCAATTCTTCAAATAGAGCTTCTGCGGCAGATTTTAAATCTGCATCCATTCGTATACTGATATTTGCAGTTGGTGTTTTAGCCATATAAATCACATCCTTTCATGTGTTTGATAGTATTATATGACGTCTGCACGAAAATATCAATACACTGCACGAAAAATATGAAATATCTATAGAGAAGTAGCGAAGCGGATTCGAGGATAGTACAGTGCGAACTATTCCGGTAGTGCGAATACAGCAAAATACGGAGAAGGTGAGGAAGCTGCATGGAAAGATGCGGTCGGTACTGATGCACCTGCTATTACATATGAGCATGCAGGACTGGGTAGATCAGACCAATCAGTTTTTAAGCAACAACAGACGCAAGGTTCTTGAAGGCAAAGGAAGAATCTCTCATGAGCAGGCTATTGAAAAGGCTACAAAGGAGTATGGATATTTTCCATGTGCGACAGGATCAAGAATATGTATCAGAATTTGATAAGCAAACCGAGAAATATTTTAAGGGTGAATAGCAAACAGCCGAGGTGGTAACATTTTGTTGCCTCCCCGGCTACATTGTTATTACTATAAGTTTTACTCTGTAATAGGCACCTGAGTCTTTGTGATTATCAGCTTACCATAGAGCATCCATGCATATGTTGAGTCTGAACTGGAAACATCAATCCTTACACATATTCGTGATTTTATAATGGAACTTGGCAGAGGTTTTGCTTTTGATCAGAACGAAACCAAGTGTCAGAGATGGACGACGTTAGATAAAAACTTCGCGCGAAAAGAAAAGTCGTGAAGATAACGAAGGACTCTATGAGTATTTTATGGATGAGGTAGATGATTCACAAAGCGGCAAAATCTTTGCGGTATCCCAAAAATCATCAGAGCAAAAGAGTTTATTATATTGGGCACTTATCTTCGGGTAGGTGCTTTTCTTTGAAAACGAATATTTCATTGTTCACAAAAAGTTCATTTTACAATAGTTGAAAATTCAACTATAATGCTATTTGTAATATCTTTTTCGTATAGGAGGCTTTCATGGATTTTCAGGTATTGAATTCACTTATGAAAATGATGAAAAGTTTTGCCCGCAGACAGATAAAGGATAGCGGACTAAATGATACTGAATGCATGATATGCTCATTTGTTTATTCGCATGAAAACTGTTCGCAGGATGATGTGGCCAAAGCACTTTGCATGGACAAGACTACGGTAACAAAATCAATGCAGATACTGGAAAACATGGGGGTATTGCAACGCGTTTCTGATGAAGCGGATAAGCGCAGGCGTGTTTTGAGCCTTACAACGGATGGAAAAGAAAAGTGTTCTCATATTCTCCACATCCATGATGAATGGGTCGGAAAAGTTATGGAAGAATTAAATGATGAAGAGCGGAAACAGTTTGAAATCTATTGCCGTCGACTTTTACGTGCAGTAAGGAGGTTACGGGAAGAAGAAATTGGAAAAGAGTAAATTAACAAAGAGTAAATTAACAAAGAGGAGGGTACTATTTGGAAAATAAGAAAAACAGTCGTGAGAAACGGGAAAACATAGTAAAGCTTTTGCATGAATATGCTACAGAGCTTGGGAAAAAATGTACAGAAAAAGATTCCATTGAGGCCTCATTGTATGATGAATACGGAGTAAACCTTGGACTGCGTGATAAGAACGGAAACGGGGTATTGACCGGACTTACAAACATATCAAAAATTACTTCCTTTTCTATGGTTAACGGGGTAAAGGAACCGGCTGAAGGACAGCTTTGGTACAGAGGATACAAAATCAGAGACATCATTGAATCATTGGGAGACGATGAATTTGGATTTGAAAAAGTAGCGTACCTTTTGCTGATGGGAGATATGCCTGATGCTGAGGAGTACAGAAAGTTCAGGGGACTGATCGGAGAATGCAGAACGCTTCCGACAAATTTCGTCAGAGATGTAATCATGAAGGCGCCGACGGAAGACATAATGAATTCGATGACAAAAAGCATCCTTACCCTTTCTTCATATGACAAGCAGGCGAAAGACACGAGCATGGAAAATGTTATTCGTCAAAGCATACAGCTCATAAGTGTTTTCCCACTTCTTGCAGTATATGGTTACAATGCCTATGGTCATTATGTTAAGGATGACAGTATGTTTATACATCATTCGGACAAATCTCTTTCGACGGCGGAAAACATTCTCATGCTTCTAAGACCGGATAAAAAGTATACCAAGACGGAAGCAAAAGCACTCGATACTGCGCTGATCCTTCACATGGAGCATGGTGGCGGTAATAATTCCACATTTACAACAAGAGTTGTTACTTCTTCAGGCTCGGATACATATTCAACGATAGCGGCTGCAATGTCATCGCTTAAGGGTCCCAGGCACGGCGGAGCCAACATCAAGGTTATGGAAATGATGAAGGAGATTAAGGCAAATATATCAGACTATGCGGACAAGGATGAAGTACGTGCTTATCTTGAGAAGCTGGTTGATAAAGAGGCCTTCGACCGGAGTGGATTAATCTATGGAATGGGACATGCGGTTTACTCGCTGTCTGACCCTCGTGAGAGAATTTTCAAGGAATACGTTGAAAAACTTGTTGCTGAAAAAGGCCGCAATGAAGAGTTTCTTCTTTACCGAAATATAGAAGAGCTGGCACCGCTTGTCATTGCAGATAAAAGAAAAATCTATAAAGGCGTATGTCCGAACATTGATTTTTACAGTGGGTTCGTTTATGACATGCTGGGTATTCCGGCTGAACTGTATACGGCGATATTTGCTTCGGCACGTATCGTAGGCTGGAGCGCGCACAGAATAGAAGAACTGGTTTGTATGAACAAGATAATCAGACCGGCTTATATGAGTGTAATGAAAGAAAAGGATAGTTCGACCTTATAAAACGGACGAAAAAGAAACGGAGTTATTAGTAATGCAGAAAGACAACACAAAATCAATTGAATCCTTTGCCAACGACCCGATAGCAAAGGTAGTTATCAGGAACAGTATACCGGCGCTTATTGCAATGGTCATGGTAATGGTTTATAACCTTGCCGCTACGTTTGTCATCGGACTCACCGGAGATGATTTGCAGGTTGCGGCAGTTTCACTTGCATCGCCTGTGTTTATGATTTTCATGTCCCTTGGAACTCTCTTCGGAGTCGGCGGAAGCTCGGTTTTTTCAAGAGCGCTCGGTGCGGGCAAAAAAGATTATGCGAAGAAGGCAAGTGCCTTTTGTTTCTGGGCAAGCACTGCAATCGGAGTAGTGTTCATGGTACTTGTATGGATATTCCTGGATGACCTCATGCTGATGCTCGGTGCCAGTGAGAATACGATTGATTATGCAGGCAGTTATCTTCGCATCGCGGTTGGATGCGGAGTATTTTCAATGATTTCTAACTGTCTTTCGAACGTAATAAGAACAGAAGGCGAGCCGATGAAGGCTATGACCGGAACGCTTGTCGGCAATCTTTTGAATGTAATTCTGGACCCGATTATGATTCTTGCATTGGGCTGGGGAATCACGGGTGCCGCAGTTGCAACGGTGATTGGAAATGTGGTAAGTGCTTTATATTATCTTGCATATTTCGTTAAAGGAAATACATCATTAAGTATTCGTATCAAAGATTTTTCAATGAAGGACCGCATAGCAACCGATGTTGTTGCAATCGGAATTTCTGCATCGCTTGTCAACCTTCTTGCCAGTGTTACGGCGATTATTGCAAACGGTCAGCTTGTAAAATACGGCGATATGTACGTTGCAGGCTACGGTGTTACCTCGAAAGTACTGATGATTATCACACTGTTTGGAATCGGTGTCGGAAGCGGAGTACAGCCGATACTTGGGTACTGTTACGGTGCCAAGAACAAAAAACGACTTACCGATACAATAAAGTTTTCAACCGTCTTCGGACTTGCACTTTGTCTTGTGGCGGCAATTCTCTGCTTTATATTTGCGGGACCCATTGTCAATATATTTCTTACAGATGCGGTGGCATATGAGAAGGGAATCGAATTTACCAGAATTCTCATGAGTACTGCATGGCTTATCGGAGCATTTGCAATCTGTCAGAATACCCTCCAGGCGATGGGTGCGGCGATTCCGGCGCTTCTTGCATCCATAATCAGGCAGGCGGTTATCTTCATACCTGCAATGTTTATACTGCAGGGCTTCTTTGGAGCAAGCGGACTCATTTGGGCACAGCCGGTGGCCGATGTGCTTTCGCTGATTGTCGTGGCAGTAATGCTTGCGGTGAAGATAAAGAAGATGGAAACAGAAATAATCATTAATCAATAAATTGTCAAGAGCACTTACCTTCGGGCAGGTGCTTTTTTGATTGCGCCCGGCGGCGCAAGTATCTGCTGTACAACTCATCCTGCGAGGCAGGATGAGTTTGATTTGAGAGAAAAAATATATGGCAGCAACAAGACTGATTCCATTGCATGTGAATAAGGGCAACAATGGAGAAAAAGAAGAGGGGTTTTTGATATCTCTTTTGCCAAATGAATATTATCGGATGGCACAAAAAGAATATCCCCTTCTGCTGAGAAGCAGGCAGGCGAAACAGGAAAAAAGGTATAAATCCGTTATAACTGTAACATCCATATTCTTGAATTTCTCTGATGGTTTGTGCTATACTTATACTGAATGATGAAAGCGATGACTGAAATAAATTTTTTTGAAAGGAGACATAAAAATATGTCTGAAAGGATTTTTGTTCTGGATGCAAAGCGTTCAGCAATCAGCAAGTTTTTGGGAGATCTGACCGAGACGGATATTGTGGATGTTGCCAGTCAGGTAATAATCGGAGGATTTCAAAAGGAGCTTATCGGCAAGGTTGAGAAAGTTATTATCGGAAATGTGTTTTCAACCGGATTAGGACAGGGTGTTGCCAGAAATATCTCATTGATTTCGGGATGCAGACAGGAGACTCCGGCTTATTCACTGAATATGGTTTGCGGTTCGGGAATGCAGGCTGTTCTCAACGGTGTTATGGAATTAAAATGCGGGATGAACCTTGTTCTGGCCGGCGGAATAGAAGCTATGTCAAGTATTCCTTATGCGGTGCCTGCGAAGGTCAGGGACGGTATTAAGCTCGGGGATATTGTTTTAAAGGATCTGCTGCTTCATGACGGACTTATCGACCAGTTTACAGGTGAACATATGGGTATTACGGCCGAAAACGTGGCTAAAAAATACAATGTTTCCCGAGAAAAACAGGATGCATATGCCTGGGAGTCATTGCAGAAAACTATAAATGCTATTGACAGCGGAGCGTTTAACGATGAAATTGTTCCCGTAACCTGCTACGACAAAAAGAAAAATGCATTTGTTTTCGATAAGGACAGCAATCCAAACCGTGCTTCTTCACCTGAAAAGTTAAAAAAGTTAAAGCCTGCGTTTTTAAATGACAAATTAGGTACCGTAACAGCAGGTAATTCGTCTACACTCAACGACGGAGCCAGTTTTGTACTTTTGGCTACAGAAACATTTTGCCGTGAGAATCATATTCGTCCTTTGGCTGAAATCATCGACGGTGTTACGGTAGGATTAAATCCCATGTATATGGGAATGGGGCCGTACTATGCAATAAGCGCTCTGCTTGAGAAGACGTCACTTTCCATAGAGGATATTGATGTGTTTGAAATAAACGAAGCGTTTGCTTCACAGGCCATTGCATCCGTTGAGCAGCTGGCCGAAAAATACGGCGTTGACAGTTCAATGATTTTTAACAGATGTAACCGTTACGGATCGGGCATCGGCCTGGGCCATCCTCTCGGTATGACCGGTGCAAGACTTATTACAACTCTTTCACACATTATGAAAAAAGAACCATGCCGGTACGGAATTGCGTCTCTTTGCATAGGCGGCGGTATGGGTGCGGCAACTTTACTTAGGAGGATTGACGATAATGAAACTTTTTGAAAATAAAGTATGTATAGTAACCGGAGGTACTGAGGGCATCGGTCTTGAAGTATGCAAACAAATGGCCCGGGAGGGTGCTGTCGTTTATGCATGTGCCCGTCATGAAAAGGATTTGTCCGAATTCAATATCAGATATCATCAGCTTGATGTAACCGACACTGATTCGTGCAAAAAATTGTTTGACGATATTGTTGAAGAAAACGGAAGAATTGATATAGCGGTGCTTGACGCAGGCGTTACCGCCGATGCACTCACCGTAAAGATGACGGATGAACAGTTTGAACGTGTGATTGACGTGAACATAAAGGGCATTTTCAATGTCGGGCGTCTTGTCGGTCCGTTCATGGAAAAACAGGGCTTCGGCTCCATAGTTTTGGTAGGAAGTGTTGTAGGTGAGCAGGGTAACATAGGTCAGATTAACTACGCTGCTTCCAAGGGTGCGGTTATGTCTATGACGAAAACATGGGCAAAAGAATTTTCAAGAAAGGGTGCTGCAGTCAGAGTTAATTGTGTGGCTCCCGGATATATTATGACAAGAATGATGGATACGGTTCCTGCTGAGCTTCTTGAAAAGTTTGCATCCAAAACAATGCTTAAGCGTCTGGGCAAGCCTGAAGAGATTGCACAGGTTATTTGTTTTGTTGCGTCCGATATGGCTTCCTATGTGACAGGAACGGTTATCAGTGCAAACGGCGGTATGTCATTATAACCGTTTAACATTAGTGTGATTAGTAACAATAGTAACCTTTATAACAGGTGAAGTACATCGGTAATTAAGTATCGGGGATTTTTGCCTGTAAATTCAAAAATATAAAAAAGCAGAAAGCTATCCCACTATTCTTGAACAGTGGGTTCAAGCCTGTTTTTTGAATGGAGATTAACATGAAGACAAAAGAAGAACCGGATGAAATCAAAGAGGAAGTTGAAGATTTGGTAAAGAAGCCTGCTGAACTGAACGAAGAAGAGCTGAAGCAGGTTAACGGTGGATTTACACCTATTGCCGCTCCTGAACAGTAATTCCAAAACAACTTCGGTAATATACAAATTAACCGCTATTCTCGTGAATGTCTGTACTGACCTACTGAAATCGGCCTAAAAACTGACGATCGGTGGTCGGTACAAATGCTGCGGAGAATAGCGGTTCTTTTTTATGGAAAATTGTGTCCTATAAAGTAAAAAAATGAGACTGATACAGTAAAAAATGAGACTGATACAGTAAAAATAACGGCTATACGGCTGAATTATTGAAACGAAATTGTAAATTCGTAGGAATATCTTCCGGAAGGGATACGATATTTGGGGTGAATGTTCTTAAACCATCCGGTGTCACCGCCGAGACCTGCGTGAACGGAATCGATAATCAGCCAGGTGCCTGTCGGAGCTGCAGGTAATTCTTCATCGTACATGGCTTCCCGGTATTCATCCATAGAATACAGAAGATGTCTTCTTTCATTTGTTCAATGGTTACTGCGCGGCCTGTAGAGGGATTGAATTCATGACGGTCGACACCGCGGACAATAAGCCTTTTACCGTTGAGCGTCAGAATACCGCGTTTATTGATTTCAAGCTGTCGGAAGCCTACGCGGCAGCTTTCAATGTCCAGGGTTGTTCCTTCTTTATCCTGCAATTCCAAAACCAGTGTATACAGCACAGGTGTTTCTGCTGTCCACAGCGCGGGATTTTTTACTTTTGCCGATACATGCGCCACAAATTTGGGTCTCAGGTAGGCAGTGTATTCCGAAAAGCTTTGTGACGAGAACTCCATCAGTTTTGCTTTGTTTTTATCATAAAGAGACAGCTTTACGTGATGTTCTCCGAAGAGCGGACAAGTCTGGTTCGGCAGGATTGTGACCGATAATTCCGATTCGGAAAAATCATTGTTCCTAAACAGGGTTTCTATTTTGTAATCTATGATGTGGTATTTATTCTTGGCAAGAATGTGCACGTCTCTGAAAATGCCGTACAGATGCCAGTAGTCCTGGTCTTCCGGATAACTGCCGTCACAGAAACGGATAACGGCAACCGCAATTGTATTTTCTCCGCTGTGAACATATTCGGTAATATCGAATTCGGCATTCAGCTTGCTGTCCTGGGAATAACCTGCCTCATGTCCGTTAATCCAGAGGAAAAAGCAGGATTCAACCCCGCCGAAATCGATGAGAATCTGTTTACCGTCATAGCTGTCGGGAATGAGGAAGCTGCGCAGATAGCAGCCGGTGAGATTATCCTCCGGTACAAAAGGCGCATTGAGGTCAAAGCAGCCCGTTGAGGATTCAATCTCAAAGGACTGTCCTTTGTCTTTGCGTACAAACGGGTACTGAATATTTGTATAAATGGGTTTGTTGTAACCGTGGCATTCCCAGTTTGCCGGTACCGGTATCTGCTGCCAGGCAGAACTGTCAAAGTCGTCAAGCCAGAAAGCCTCCGTCTCTTCAGGCTTTGAATAGAGACGGAATTTCCACAGGCCGTTCAGACTCAAAACAAAGGCTGATGCATTACGGTCACATTCGAGTGCCTGTTCGACGGATTCATAAGCTCCGTAAGGGGTGTGCATAGGATATCTGTTCTTTTGGGTTATGTACTGATTTTCCCATTCATGGTTCTGAAACATAGGCATATTTCCTTTCTCGTAAATTCACGGTTATTATTCTCCACTGATATTTTTGCACGCTTTATGAAATTTTTTGATCGGGTGGTGAACGGTAACAACATAGGTGACTACTTCTGATGTCGAAATCAAAAATAATGTTGTTTGTGTATATTGGTAATGATATAATGATTATGGCGTCAAAAGCACCTTTTACTCCTGTATCTTAATTATAGTTCCGATACAGAAAAATAAAATGTTGGGATTGGTATTGCTTTTGTCCAAAATGGTAGTGGCTGCTATTCACTCAAATAAGCTTTCAGCTGCGAGGCAGCGGCTGACTGCATAGCAGGCAGGGTTTATGAATGCGTTTTGGACAGACAGTGAATAGTAACGCTGTTCACTGTCGGATAATAAAGGCAAGCCGGAAACCTGCTTTAGGTCTTGAGTAAATCGATATAACCCCCTGTTTATAATACGGGATGAGAAAAAATATGAAGAGCGGAATTTATGACAAGAGAGATGAAATCACGGAAAGTGATGTAATATATTGTTGCATCGGAGATGATTTGAAATATGGAATTGTGGCATGCGGATTTATGAAAAAAGAGACGGCGGAACGTTCACAGTATAATTTTTCGAATGAGTTTTACAGCTGCTTTATTCTTCTTCGGGGGACAGGAGACTATATTACCGAGGAAGGTGAGGTTATTCCACTGGAGGAAGGAGACCTGGTGCAGAGAATTCCGGGGCAGGTACACTCTACAAGAGTAGAACCTGACGGACGCTGGCTTGAATTTTTTATTTCTGTGGGAGCCGACTTTTTTGAAACACAAAAAAAACTCGGTGTTTTGACGGATATCCCGGTAAGAGAAGGAGGATGCGAAGTTTGAAACAAAGAAATAGAGGTTACCCAGAAATATTAGAGCATAGCAAATAAACCACCTTAAAAGCTGGTTTAAAAATCAAATATAAACGCAACACCTAATCAGGAAGCTGTTAAAGGTTCGTCTTTTATGACATAAC
>JAZLIK010000073.1:0-16657 GCA_045617345.1 Lachnospiraceae bacterium
CTTCAGTTTATATTACTTCAGTTTATATTACTTCAGTTTATATTACTTCAGTTTATATTACTTCAGTTATCATCATCAAGCTTAAGAACACTCATAAATGCTGCCTGCGGTATTTCAACATTACCGAAGGTTCTCATTCTCTTCTTGCCTTCCTTCTGTTTTTCAAGAAGCTTCTTCTTTCTGGAAATATCGCCGCCGTAACACTTGGCAAGCACATCTTTTCTCATAGCCCTTACTGTTTCTCTTGCTATTATTTTACTTCCAATAGCTGCCTGAATCGGAATCTCAAACAGCTGTCTCGGGATCTCGTCCTTCAGCTTTTCACACATTTTTCTGGCTCTCTCGTATGCATTATCGGCATGAATAATAAAAGACAGAGCATCAACCTCCTCACGATTCACGAGAATATCAAGCTTTACAAGTTTTGATTCAACATAACCCTTTAATTCATAATCAAATGAGGCATACCCTCTGGAGCGTGACTTAAGTGCATCAAAGAAATCGTAAATAATCTCATTTAATGGAAGTTCATACTTCAAAAGAGCTCTGGTGGATTCCATATACTCTATACCCTTGTACACGCCTCTTCTGTCCTGACACAGCTTCATAATCGCGCCAACAAACTCTGTGGTAACCATTATTTCAGCATTTACGAAAGGCTCCTCCATATACTCTATTTCTGAAGGATCCGGCATATTCGTAGGGTTAGTCAGGTCAAATGACGTACCGTCCGTTTTATGTATTTTATAAATAACACTCGGCGCTGTAGTAACGAGGTCAAGATTATACTCACGTTCAAGTCTTTCCTGAATAATTTCAAGATGAAGAAGTCCAAGGAAACCGCACCTGAAACCAAAGCCGAGAGCAACGGATGTTTCGGGTTCAAACTGAAGCGAAGCATCATTCAGCTGTAGCTTTTCAAGTGCATCTCTCAAATCGGGATACTTTGCACCGTCGGCGGGATACAGTCCGCAGTAAACCATGGGCTGTACCTTTTTATAACCGGGCAGAGGCTCCTTTGCGGGAGAAGCCACATCAGTTACAGTATCACCGACACGTGTATCTTTAACGTTCTTCAGACTGGCGGTAATGTAACCAACCATACCGGCACTCAGCTCGTCACAGGGCATGAATCTTCCTGCACCGAAGGTTCCTATTTCCACTACATCTGCCTCGGCACCCGTAGCCATCATTCGAATTCTGGTGTTTTTTGTAATTGTACCTTCTTTAATTCTGACAAATACAATTACGCCCTTATATGAATCATATATTGAATCAAATATAAGCGCCTGAAGCGGAGCATCCGGATTTCCGGCAGGAGCCGGAATCTTCTTTACTATTCCTTCAAGAACATCCTCTATGTTAATACCGTTCTTGGCTGATATCTGAGGTGCGTCCTGAGCTTCAAGACCAATAACATCCTCTATCTCATTTATTACCCGATTCGGTTCAGCGCTCGGAAGATCGATTTTATTGATGACAGGCATAACCTCAAGGTCATGATCAAGCGCAAGATAAACATTCGCAAGCGTCTGTGCCTCGATTCCCTGCGCCGCATCAACCACAAGAATGGCACCCTCACAGGCAGCCAGACTTCTCGATACTTCATAATTAAAGTCAACATGACCCGGAGTATCTATAAGGTTAAAAATATACTTCTGACCGTCATTCGCTTTATAAACGGTTCTGACAGTCTGAGCCTTGATTGTGATACCACGTTCACGCTCAAGATCCATATTGTCAAGAACCTGATCCTGCATTTCACGTAAAGTAAGCAGACCGGTCTTTTCAATTATCCGGTCTGCTAAAGTTGACTTACCATGGTCAATATGTGCAATTATACAAAAGTTTCTGATTTTTGTCTGATCAACGGACATATAAAAACTCCTAACGGAAGAAATTACTCTTCTGTAATATCAATCATCTGACTTTCAATAAAGTCACATGTGCTGTCAAGCCAGTCACCTTCAAGGTCTTCAATTTCACCCTTATCAACACGAGCTGCAACCTCAGGGTTCATGGGAAGCTTTGCAAGAAGTGTAAGATCATACTTCTTTGCGGTCTCTTCAACATGGCTTTCGCCGAATACGTATATCTTCTTTCCGCAGTCGGGGCATTCAACATAGCTGTAATTTTCAACTATTCCAAGAATAGGAATATGCATCTCATTTGCCATATTCACAGCCTTCGACACAACCATGGATACAAGCTCCTGAGGGCTTGTAACTACGATAAGTCCGTCTACAGGAAGCGACTGGAATACCGTAAGCGGAACATCACCTGTTCCGGGGGGCATATCAACAAACATAAAATCTATATTGTCCCAGAAAACATCTGTCCAAAACTGCTTAACAACTCCTGCAATGACAGGACCTCTCCAGATAACGGGTGTATCCTCTTTTTCAAGCATCATATTTACGGAAATAAGATTGATTCCCGACTTTGTGACTGCAGGCATAATACCAAATTCACTTCCGTAAGCCTTTTCATGAATATTGAAAGCTGCGGGAATTGAAGGCCCGGTAATATCAGCATCAAGAATGCCGACATTATATCCTCTTCTTTTCATGAGTACCGATAAAAACGATGTAACGAAGCTCTTGCCGACACCGCCTTTTCCGCTCACTACTCCGATAACTTTTTTAACGCTGCTGCTCTTGTTCAGGTACGCTCTGAAGTCTTCTTTCTTTGAAGCACAATCAGCGGTACAGGTTGAGCAATCATGTGTACAATCTGACATTTCATTACCTCTCTGAATCATTAGTATGCCACAGTTCCCGTACAGGCCTACCATAAGGTTAAGCTCTGCATAATGAAACCAACGGCATTTTTTACTTTTTTGCACCGTATAATCGACGTCAACGGATAAAATTATAGCATAACGGTCTTCAAAAGTAAAGGACTGATAACACTATTCACAGTTCGCCGGCTACCTTTAGTTTTTATTCACAGTCTTTAAAAAAATAATTCGTAAGCCCTGAAGCAGGCTTCATTCCCGTGCTTACTATCATCCGACTGTGAGCAGAAACAATTAATTCATATCCGGAACACCAATCTGTCAACATGCGAAAATTATCAAATCAGTCAGCATGCGAAAACTATCAAATCAGTCAACATGCACAAATTATCAAATCAGTCAGCATGCGCAAATTATCATTTATCCGTGAAATAAACATTATACTACATTGTCGCGGTAATCGGCGGCATCGGCACGCATCAGTCCGGTTACACCGGTTCTGACCATTTCAATTATTTTGTAATCCCTGAGCATTTTAATAAATGAATCAATCTTGTCCTGATTGCCGGTGAGCTCCATCATAATAGAGTCTATCGAAACATCTACAACCTTTGCATGGAAAATATCAGCAAGCGAGGCAAGCGACTGTCTTTTTTTAACGTCAGCTTCGATTTTTATCAGCATCAGCTCTCTGCACACCGATTCACGGCTTTTAAGTTCAGTAATTTCTATTACATCCTCCAGCTTGTTCAGCTGGTTCTTTATCTGATCGAGTATTTTTTCATCACCCTCAGCAACCACAGTCATTCTGGAGTAACTTGCATTTTCAGTTTCCGCTACAGTTAAGCTGTTGATATTGTAGCCGCGTCTTGAAAACAGACCTGAAACACGGCTCAGAACACCCGATGTATTTTCAACAAGAATTGACAATACCTTTCTCAAAATCAAACCCTCCTTCATTATTTCATTTCAACGATTGCATCCTTCATCTGAGTATAAAAGCCGCCGCATTGCGCGACGGCCCTGAAATACTTATTTCATCAGCATAACCATAACTGCTTTTTCAGCATGAAGTCTGTTTTCTGCCTCATCAAATATCTCGTTTGCATGCTCTTCGAATACCTCATCGGTAATCTCCTCACCGCGATGTGCGGGAAGACAGTGAAGAACCATAGCATTATTTGTAACAGCCATAAGCTCCTTATTTACCTGATATCCCTTAAAAATCTTCTTACGCTCTTCGGCTTCGCCTTCCTGACCCATCGAAGCCCAAACATCAGTGTAAATAACATCAGCATCCTTTGCTGCTTCAAAAATATCACTTGTAACAGTTAAATCACCGTTCTTGTGAGCCCACTCACAAAGAGCAGCATCAGGCTTATGAGAATCCGGACAGCCGATAGCAACCTTCATGCCTGCAAGAATACCACCTGCAATAATTGAATTTGCCATGTTATTTCCGTCACCGATAAATGCAAACTTAAGACCCTTCAAGCTCTGCTTGTACTCTCTGATAGTCATCAGGTCGGCAAGAACCTGGCAGGGATGGCAATAATCCGTAAGGCCATTGATAATCGGAATACTTCCGTATGTAGCCAGATCTTCAACATCCTGCTGTGCAAAGGTTCTGATCATGATTCCGTCAACCATTCTGCTGAGAACACGTGCAGTATCCTTAATGGGTTCTCCGCGTCCAAGCTGAATATCGTTGCTGCTCAGGAAAAGTGCCGAACCGCCGAGCTGATACATACCAACCTCAAATGAAACTCTTGTACGTGTTGAAGACTTGGTAAAAATCATTCCGAGAGTCTTTCCTTCGAGATGCTTGTGAGCAATCTTATGCTTCTGCTCGTATTTTAACTGATCGGCAAGATTGAGAATGCCGGTGAGCTCCTCGGGAGTCAAATCCTGTAACTTAAGTAAATGCTTCATAATATATCCTTTCTGCCGGCAGTGCGGACTTATAATTATTTGTTTTCTGAGATAACTTCAAGAAGAATGTCAACAGCCTTTTCGAGCTGCTCCATAGGGATATTGAGTGCAGGAAGGAGACGAACCTTATCCTTTGCTGTCAGGCAAATAACGCCACGATTAATACACTCATTGACAATTGTTTTATTGCTGCACTTCGTCTTGATTCCAAGCATAAGTCCCATGCCGGAAACAGATTCTACACCGTCAACCTCTGACTCATACAGTCCCTTTGTATAATCATCCTGCTTCTTGCCTGTCAGTCTGTCGATAATGTATGCCGACTTTTTCATAACATCATCAAGAAGCTTGTCATCTATACGTGAAATAATGCTGTACGCACCCGCAGCACACACAGGGTTGCCTCCAAATGTAGAACCGTGTGAGCCCGCATTAAGGACATCCTTACACTTTTCACCCAAAAGACAGGCACCGAAAGGAAGTCCGCCGGCAATACCTTTCGCAGTTGAAACTATATCCGGCTGAATATCATAATTCATGAAATCGTAAAGCTTTCCTGTTCTTCCGTTTCCGGTCTGAACCTCATCGATAATAAGGCAGTAATCATTCTCGCTGCAAAGCTTCTCAACTTCCTTTACAAAATTTTTGTCAAGTACGAAAATAGCACCCTCGCCCTGAACAAGTTCCATCATAATTCCGCAAACCTTATTTGACTTGCAAAGATTCTTTACTTCATCAATGTCATTGGCATGTGCGTGAACAAATCCGCCGGTAAAAGGACCGAAGCTCTTATGAAAAACATCCTGTCCCGTAGCCGAAAGAGTTGTAATAGTACGTCCATGGAAGCTGTTCACCAGAGTAATAATGACATTTCTGTCATCTCCGTACTTATCCGATGAATACTTTCTTGCGACCTTAATAGCGCATTCATTTGCCTCAGCACCGGAATTTCCGAAGAAAACCTTCTTCATTCCCGATTTCTCGCAAAGAATTTTTGCAAGTTTAACCTGAGGAATACTGTAATAAAGATTTGAAGTGTGGGGAATATCATTTATCTGAGCCGTAACAGCCTCTTTCCACAAATCATCTCCGGCACCGAACACATTAACCGCAATTCCGGTTCCGAGATCGATATATTCTTTTCCGTTCTCATCATATAACAGTGAACCGTGACCGTTTGCAATTTCAAGGTCAAAACGGTTATAAGTATTTGCAATGTAACACTTATCGTCATCTTTTACATTCTCATAAACTTTCATAACTTGTCCTCCTTCACATAATGTTTACGTCGGAAAGCAACAACGTCATCACCTAATACAGGTATTGTTCATAGTTCCCCGACTGTGAATAGTAACGATTACAAATCAAACGAACATTGTTCCGATTCCTTCATCGGTAAGAGTCTCTATAAGAATCGAATGAGGAATGGTGCCGTTGATGATGAATACCTTCTTTACGCCTCTTCGGATTGCTTCAATGCAGCAGTCAACTTTGGGAATCATTCCTCCTGAAATAATACCCTCACGCATAAGCTGAGGAGCCTCGCTGGCATTTACTTTGCGAATGAGTGTAGAAGGATCTTCCTTATCGCGAAGAATACCATCGATATCAGTCATTGAAATCAGTGCTTCTGCGCCAAGCTTGCCGGCTATTCTGGCAGCTGCCGTATCAGCATTAATATTATAAACATTTCCGTCATCATCGTAACCTACCGTAGCGATAACAGGAATATATCCGTTATCAAGGATATCAAGAATCGGCTTTTCATTAATATGTGTAATATTTCCTACAAAACCAAGTCTCTCATCAAGCTTTTCAGCCTTTATCATCTGCGAATCAAGTCCGCAGAGTCCAAGAGCTTTACCGCCTATCTTGCCGAGAAGATTTACAAGACTCTTGTTAATCTTGCCCGCAAGTACCATCATTGCAATCTGTGCAGTCTCTGCATCAGTAACACGAAGTCCGTCAACAAACTGTGTCTCTTTTCCGACAGCCTTCAGTGTCTGAGTGATCTCGGGTCCGCCGCCGTGTACAAGAACAACCTTTACACCGATAAGTGAAAGAAGAACAATGTCCCCCATAACGGCATTTTTAAGGTCCTCGTTAATCATAGCGTTTCCGCCGTACTTAACAACAACAATCTTATTATTATAATTTTTGATATAAGGAAGTGCGTGAATCAGCACTTCTGCTCTTTGAGAATTAGTAAGTTCCATGTTCTGTCCTTTCCGAATGAAAACAGCTGTTACATTCCGATGTCGTACAATACCGGTCTTCAGTAAATGGTTTACTACAGCCTGTTCAACGAATTCATATATGTTTCCTGCATATCAGTTACTCATCGTTAAATAATATAGCGAGGATACGCTAATAAACTTAATCAGATCAGATACGGTACTCTCAGTAAAAACCTAATCAAATCAGATACGTTAATCTCCACTAATAAATATTAATAAATCAGGTACGGTAATCTCCGTTAATTTTTACATACTCATAAGTAAGATCGCAGCCCCATGCGGTAGCAAAAGCATCACCGTCACCGAGAGCAATATTTATCTGAATTGAATCCTCAGCAAGAACCTTTGCGGCTGTATCCTCTGAAAATTCCACTCCGTAACCGTTCTCACACACATGAACCTTTCCTGCCGAAGATACAAAATCAATGCTGACCTTATTGATATCAAATTCAGCACCGCTGTAACCAAGAGCACACATCTCACGTCCCCAGTTTGCGTCAGCACCGAACATTGCAGCTTTTACAAGGCTTGAACAAATAATGGCTTTTGCCAGGACACGTGCCGTTGCCTTATCCTTTGCACCGGTTATATTGCACTCGAGAAGCTTTGATGCTCCCTCGCCGTCGCGTGCGATATTCTTGCTGATATAAAGTGTAGCGGTATGAAGAGCCTCACAGAAGGTATCATAATCAGCACCCTCAGAGGTAATCTTTGCATTTTCTGCCATACCGTTGCACATAATACATACAGTATCGTTTGTTGAAGTATCACGGTCAACGCTTACCATATTAAAGGTATCCACAATATCCTCACTGAGAGCCTTCTGAAGAAGCTCGGGAGCAATATCGGCATCGCACGTGATAAATGAAAGCATTGTCGCCATATTCGGATGGATCATGCCCGAGCCCTTTGCAATAGCTCCGAGTCTGCAGGTCTTTCCTCCGATTTCAAATTCAACAGCAATTTCCTTAAGTCTTGTATCAGTTGTCATGATACCTTCCGCAGCAGTGCTGCTGGCATCCTTCGCATCGGAAAGTGCAGCTACAAGCTCATCCATACCTGCGGCAATCGGATCGAGTGTCATCTTCTCACCTATAACACCTGTTGAAGCAACCACAACATCGGTAGCGGGAATTCCAAGTTTGCTGCTTACAAGCTCACACATTCCTTCAGCAATCTCAATTCCGTTTGAATTACATGTATTTGCATTTCCACTGTTGCAGATAACTGCCTGTGCGTAGCCATCGGCAATGTTCTTTTTTGTAACAATTATAGGTGCACCCTTTACGATATTCTTAGTAAATACGGCAGCTGTTGCACACTTCTTTTCGCTCAGTATAAGTGATAAATCTCTCTTTGTTCTTCCCTCACGTATTCCGCAATGAATACCGGATGCTTTAAATCCTTTGGGAGCACAAATTCCACCTTCAATAATGTTCATCTCTCTACCTCCGTCAAAAATTAACTTTCTTTATTTTTCAGACCTTAGCTTCGTATAGCTAAGTATACAATTAACATTCAGATAATAAGTCCATTAACTTAGTAAAAGCTACTATACATTCGACGTTCAGACTATAAGTCCTGCCGCCTCGTCAAATCCAAGTACGATATTCATATTCTGAATAGCCGCACCGGAAGCGCCCTTGCCAAGATTGTCAAAACGCGCGGTAACAATTATTCTGTCATTATTTCCGTTTACAAATATCTCATAATCGTCAAATCCGGTTTTGTTGTTTGAACCATAGAAGCCTCTTGATTTCTGCTCGGCGCCAAGGTCGTTCACTCTGATAAGGCTGCTTCCTTCGTAATGCTTCTTATAAGCGCTGTTGACAAATTCAAGAACATTCTCGGTGCCTGCCGGAATATTCATAATTTCAGGATAAAGGAAAACAGTAACTTCCATTCCGCTGTAGTAATCAGCCACTATCGGTGAAAACATGGGAGCCTTGTCAAGTCCGCATATAATCTGCATTTCCTTTAAATGTTTGTGAGTCTGATTAAGTCCGTACTGTCTCGGTGAAAGAAGCTCCGTGTCACGCTCCTCTGCGGTATACTCTGCTATCATTTTCTTTCCGCCGCCACTGTAACCGGTAAGCGAAAAACAGCAAAGCTGAGCATCCTTTTTAACTATTCCCGATTTTACAAGCGGATATACAAGTCCGACAAAACCGCTGGCATGACATCCGGGATTGGCAATACGCTTTGACTTTTTAAGTCTGTTTCTGAAATCATCATCAAGCTCTGCAAAACCATAATCCCAACCGGGAGCAGTTCTGTGAGCTGTAGAAGTATCTATAATAACCGTATCGGGATTCTCAACAAGTGAAACAGCCTCAATCGCAGCTGCATCGGGCAGACAGAGAAAAGTCACATCAGACATATTGATAAGTCTCTTACGTTCTGCCGTATCTTTTCTCAGTTCACTGTCAATCTTAATAATCTCTATATCGTTTCTGTTTGCGAAACGTTCAAATATTTTAAGTCCTGTAGTGCCTTCAGCACCGTCAATAAATACTTTCTTCATAAATACGGCCTTCTTTCTGCTGTTGAATCATTAGTATTAACAAACCCGGAATACAAATCAGTCATGAGTTAGTCTCCGGCTAATCTCAAATATTAATATATTCACATTATACACACTAATATTCATCTGTCAACATTAAATTTCACGAAGTTCCTTTGTTTTGTTAGCTCTGGCAAATTTTCATAATTGTGTATCATATTCATCCAATATGAATATTATGCAAATATAGATACTATTCACAGTCGGATAATAATGAACACACGTTAGAAACCCATTTCCAAACGTGGGGGCATTATTATTCGGCTATGGAGGCTGTACAAAACACATGAATAAGCCATAAGCCGTGAAACGGCGACTGACTGCGCAGCAGGCAGGGCTTATGAATGCGTTTTGGACAGACTGTGAATAGTAACCAGCTTAATGTTAAACTCCAACATACTCAGCAGCAGAAGAAAATAAACGGAAATGCCTTGCCTGAAACAAGACCAAATCCAATACACATGCAGGGAAGACAAACTCTTCCGATTTTCTTAAAGTTTTGGCTGTTGTTTGCACGATATATACTGTTCTGTCCTCTGTAACGCAGAGAACCCTGCGAAATTCCTGTATAAAGGTCGTAGTATTCTTTTTTTGACGGATCCATGTCGTATGCCATCTGTGCCTGTTCTCTTGCAGTTATATTATTTCCGAGAGCCAGATTGGCAACGGCACTGTAATAATACCAAATTGCACTTCTGTTGGCTATTCCGGTCAGCTCAAACAAAGCTTCATTGAACATTCCGTTATTTATCATATTTGCTATGTTATTCAGCTGTTCAGCATTTTCTTCTCCATATGAACGGGCATTCGCACCATCCCAGTAATTACTGCCTCCCGAAGAATTTTCCCAACCGGAATCACGCTGTTCCTGGTTCTGGTTGCCATTGCCATTATATGCATTGCCGTTATATGCGCCCTTATTCCACGAATAATTTCCGTTATTGTTTTTGTTGCCGCCATACCAGCCGCGCCCGTTATTATATCCGTTCTGCTGTCTGTAACCGCTGCTGTATGGATTGGCATTACTGTTATTGGCACCGTTATTGTAATTGCCACCGTTGCCATTATTACCGTAATTTCCGTTTCCGTAACCGTAATTATTCCCGTTGCCGCTGTTATAGTTTCCACCGTTATAGCCATGATTATTATTGCTTCCGCCGTTATAACCGCTATTATTACCGCTTCTGTAGCCGCTGTTATTTCCACTGTTATAACTTCCGTTATTGTTACCGCTCCTGTAGCTGTTATTATTTCCATTGTTATAACTGTTGCTGTTACCGCTCCTATAGCTGTTATTATTTCCACTGTTATTATTTCCACTGTTATAATTGCTGCTGTAGCTGTTATTATTGCTTCCGCTGCTGTAACCGCTTCTGTTACTACCGTTATATGCACTGCCTGATGAACTGCCCGAACTGCTATACGACGAATTTCCGGAATAGTACCTGCTCGAACCGGGTCCGTACTGTGTATTTCCCGAAGAATAACTTCCGGTTCCTCCTGTACGTCCGCTCATAATCTGTTCATAAGCAGCCTGAATATCTTTAAAGCGCTCTTCAGCCTGTGCTCTGTTCGGATTATTTATATTATTATCGGGGTGATATGTCTTACTCAGCTGACGATAGGCTTTTTTTATTGTCTGTTCGTCAGCATTTACATCAACACCCAGAACCTCATAAGGATTTAGCATGTCAACCTCCGTAGTACTCTTACTCTTCTTTCAGCTTATCGGGAATACGTCCCATTTCAAAACCGGTCCAAACACCGGAATAAACTATATTGTTCAACAGATCGGTATTTTCCACAATGGGAAGCATCTGATAATTTGATGCACATTCACTCATCATCATCATCAGAATTTCATTTACCTTCTCTCTGTCATTACCGATACTTACGAGAGGATTGTATCTTTTTTTCTTCATATCCTCATCATAATCGCAGTATGCATCAAGAATATAAATAAATTTACCCATAAAGAAACCGGTAGATCTTAAATATGAACACCACTCATCATCTTTATATGCAAAAAGTTCCGACATAATTCTGCCAAAGCAGCCCGACACCTTATCGATGTCCTGCTCGTTGGCTTTTTCAAGCTTTCCGAGGTTTTCAAGCTCCTCAAGAATCACCTTTGATTTTTCAGGATATTTTTCAGTAACCTTGTTTGCGTACTTTTTAAGCATTCGTGAAGATATCTTCCGACCAAGCTTTTTATCATCATTCCAGTCATCCTGACACTTCAGGTAGCTCAAAAGAATATTCATATCAGCCGCATATTCCGTAAATTCATTTCTCAATGAATTATGCCTGCAGAACGGATGAGCCAGACATCTGCATTTTTCGTGATGCTGTTCACAGTCATAAAGACCGTCAAGCAGCAGTGCCAGGAATGTCATATCATAATTGAGAGTCATCTGCCCCTTAAGGCCGTATTTCTTCTTTAAATCTCTGCACAGACCGCAATAATACGTTCTGTAAACTTCCAGCTCCCTGATTCTGAGTTCAGGTCTGTTTACAACCACATATCCAAACATTGTCCTTCTCCTGATTATTTATTCGTCAATTTTCATTTCAATGTATACTTGTGAGCGAACCATGTCAAATCTATTCTCAATACGCTTCTTTACCTTCCCATATAAATCGGCTCCTCACACAAGAACACAACCGTCTAAAAGCAGTAGTTTTCCCTGTACTTCTAAAAAACATAATTCTTTCTGTAATGCAACATATATTAATTAGCTCCTCACACAAGAACACAACCCTCTAAAAGCAGTAGGTTTTCCTGTACTTCTGAAAAGCATAATTCCTTCTGTAATGCAACGTTATATAATTTTACTATGTATAGTTCGATTTACTGCTCAAAGTATGTTCAAAAAACAACATGGCACTGCCTGTTTCGCAGACTACAGCTTGTGAACAGTAACGAAATATATCCCTGACAATCGAAATAACAATATGGTTCACACCGAAATGAAAAGACCGATATTTCTTAAAATTCCTGATTTAAAGAAACCGTACCTGATAAGCATAAATCTTTTTACAAGCGGTGTATACAGGTCGAAATTAATAAAGCATCTGAGCATTTTTTCCTGTTTTTTATTAAACATACCGTGATATTCATGATAAAAGCTTTCAGCCTGGACTCTTGTTTCCTCAAGTCTTCTTCTGTTGTCACCGATATCCTTCAAACGCCCGGAAAGATACTCCGAAAACTTTGTCTGTCCCACCTGATTACCCGAATGCTGCCTGTACATCAGTGTAGGCGTTTTCAGATACTTTATATTACCGAAAGATATTCCGATTAATGCTATCCACCAGTCATGATACCTGATTCCCTCGTAATTTACTCCGACAAGGTCGCAAAGAGCCTGATTGAACATACATGTGCAACCGATACATTTATTCTCCATCAGAATGTTGCCGAGGTCAGCCTTATTCGGCTTCATATGATTTGTCCTATAAAACGACCTGTCAATGTACTTAAGGTTTTCATCCACAAGAATTGCATCGGTAAAAACAAGTGACGGTTCGTGCTTTCCGTGACGAAGCTCAAGGTTTTTCATTTTTTTCAGTGTTACGGCCAGTTTATCCTTGAGCCATACATCATCCTGGTCACAGAACATATAATACTCATCTGTTTTGATTTTTGTTTCCTTTAAAACAACATCCTTCGATTTGTTTTTTCCCCATTTTGTCAGTGAAAATGCTTTATCCTTCAGTGCAAACGCTTTGTCTTTTAAGAAGCCCGCTCCGCCCTTTACGGTCGAAATTGCAATCCCGGTGATTTTTTCGGCCGCACCGCGTAAAAGAGGACGCTTTACTCTCTTCTTATTCAGACGTTTAAAAAGTCTGGTACTGCCGTTAAATCCGTTTGTTATCTCGATATGAGAATTTTCACGTATTTTATCCGATACCCTCTTTAAATTATAAAGGAAGCTCGCTGTCGAGCCCATATTTTCTTCGTTTCTGTAAGCATATATTCTGTTTTTATATTTTTCAGCATATTCCTTCGCTATTTTATAAGACGAATCAGTCGAACAGTCATCAAAAATAAAGAGCCTGTAAGCAGAATATGTTGAGTCAAGTATTGAGTCTATCTGTTCAGCGAGATATTTTTCACCGTTATAAACAGACATAATAATATTAATCATTTTCATAAAATATTCTCCGGTAATTATCCTAATTTTCACAGAAATTTTGACTGATACTTCCAGCACATCCGATATGGTATTTTTCTTTATTGTACGCAATTTCAACAAAGGAATTCAGACATGCGACAGAAGTTACTACACCGCTTGTTTTATGGCGCGCTATATGGTTGTTCTTGGACATACGATAAATAAAAACGTAAGCAATTCGTTTTAAACAGTCTGTGAACAGAACGTTTGCAATTCGTTTTAAACAGTCTGTAAACAGAACGTTTGCAATTCGTTTTAAACAGTCTGTGAACAGAACAATCAAATCAGTCGGTTCTTCTACTGCCTGCCTTAAAGGCAATAAACCTGACTCCGCAATATACAATAAAATAAATCAGGTCAAAAAATGTACCGTTTGAAGCAATAAACGATGCGCCATTTTTTAAAAATATAAAACCTTCTTTTTCTGTTTTAAGGTTTTTAAATACTTTGCTGTGTTTCTTCTGTGATTTGGCTATTTCCATACTCCTGAGGAACTGCTGCTTCAGACTGTAATTATGTGAATGTATAACCGAAGCCTCAGCACAGTAAAAAACTCCGTAGCCGTTCGTAAGTGCTTTATAAGCAAAAAGCTCATCCTCATTAAAATCAACATCACGTTCGAAACCGCCGAGTTTTCTGTATATATCCATGTTATACATGGCACATGTGTCCGAACAGAATATCGCTCTGATTCCGAGACGTTTCAAATCTTCCGGCGTTCTGAACGCAGAAGAGGCGGGATAATTATAAATTCTCGAAAAGCGTTCGATTATATCCGAATTTTTGCCTGCCAGCTGTCTGGCAAACGCAACTGCAGGTCTCACATCTTCATATAAAGAATCGGACCTGACAGACTGCAGTGAATTCAACAATTCTTCAGTCAGCCTTTTATTTGCCGGCACCGCATCCTGAGTCATAAACAGCATATAGTCTGATTCACACATATCAGCTGCCATGCGTCTGGTATTTCCGTGATTAAACTCCTCAGGACTTATTGCTACCGTTCTGATTCGCTCGGAGTCAAGTCCGCGACAAGCCAGCTCAGCTTTCAGTTTTTCAGAATCAAAAGAAGCGCTTTCGGTAACTATCAGAAATAGTTTATCCGGAAGAACAGTCTGTTTTAAAATACGTTGTATGCACTTATATAGCAGTCCGTCCGGATTATATATCAAAATTACTGCATCATATTTCATATTCATCATCACTCATAATTATCATACACAAACTTGACATTGCTTAAAATTATTATTGTTCATAATTATCAATGCACAAAACTATTATTGCTCATAATTATCATTGTACAAAAATATCATTATTGATTTTTTTCATTGCTCATATTTATCAATGTTCAAAATTATTATTACTAATTCTTAACATACTCATATAATCATTGCTCATATTTTCATTGCATTTCAAAGACTTTACAAGGCTCATTGACAATTGTCATCATTTAAATAAGACCGGTCTTTTACAACCGGTCTCAGTCTCAAATATATAAATCAGTATTAGTTGTTTTCAGTACTGTCAACTTCAAAATCCTCTTCATTAAGCTCAATGTTTATATTCTCCAGATCATTGATTTCCTGGCCCATATCATCCTCAAGCATCATCTCTTCTTCAGCAGCTTCAGGTTCTTCACTGTCATCAGACAGCTCATTGTCAAGATAATCAGGTTCTCCGGTGTAGCTGTCCATAACATCTCTGAGTTCTTCATGATTGTGTTCAATTTCAACCAGATGCTCCTTTAACGACTTAATAAGCTTCTCCGAATTATCCTTTGCATCAATGTATGCTCTGGAAAGCTGCTGATTCATATCGTTCATAATTGTCTCAACATAATTCAGTGCGCCGTTCTTCATACTTTCAGCATAACTCTTAGCATCGGCACGAACCTTGTCAGCTTTGACCTGCGCATCCTGAACTACACTATTGGCGGTCTCGTAAGCACGACGGGTAATTTCATTTTCTTCAACAAGACGCTGAGCATTAAGTCTGGCCTCTTCTTCAATCTGTGCAGCAGCCTTTCTGGCCTCATTGATAATTCCTTCCTTATCCCCGTCAGCCTGCTTAAATATAGCCTCACGGCTTCCGATAATCTTCTGGCAGCGTTTAATCTCATCAGGTGTGGCGGATCTGAGTTCGTCAAGAAGTGTAAATACCACATCCTTCTCAACAATTACCTTGTCACTTGAAAACACCTTCTTCTCACAGCCCTCAATATAGTTAAACAGTTCTTCAATCAAATCCATATAACGCTTTGCAGCCATAATATGTCCTCCCGAAAACACACTTTATTATGATACAAGCGCCAAAAGTACGTTATTTTTCGTCAAGCCGACTTGTAAGAAAAATAATGGACTTTATGACGCCAAAAACATGAAAAAGTAGCCCTTTTTCGAAGAAAAATGAGCGGATTTTGAATGTTTTTAGCATTTCGAGAACACGAAGTGCGAAGAAATGCGTGTATCACCAGGCGTCAGTTCTTTTGCGCCGTAATCATTATTATCTTATTATACTATATCAGATTGCAATTTCTTTTTCAACATAAAACTGACAAAAGAAAAAGTTATTATTTCCCGGCTGTGAATAGTGACTTTTTATTCATAATATCTTCGATTATCTCCTGAGGTACAAAACCGGAAATATCACCGTCGTAGCTTGCAACTTCCTTGACAATGCTTGAGCTTACATATGAGTATTCAACACTCGTTGTAAAGAAAATAGTGTCAATATCGGGGTTAAGCTTATGATTTATCTGCGCAATCTGAAGTTCATACTCAAAATCGGTAATGGCTCTGAGTCCTCTGACTATCACACTTGCACCGATCTGTCTGCCGAATTCTACAGTCAGCCCGTCAAAATCCTCAACCACAACATTGGGAATTCCTTCAGTCACCTTTCTGATAAGTGCTTTTCTTTCCTCAACACTGAACCAGGGATGCTTCGCACTGTTTGGAAGCACACCGATAACGAGTCTGTCAACAATTTTAGATGCCCTTTTGATAATATC
>JAZLIK010000074.1:0-34487 GCA_045617345.1 Lachnospiraceae bacterium
CAGAGATTTGCCATCCGACTTCCTTCAGATTCCGTCTCACGGCGGACACCCTTGTCATTGGCTGTATCCTTCCCACTACTAGGGCGGATTAGGGACTTTCACCCATTAGAAACGTGCGCCGCAAGGCGCACAAGTAAAAAAGACCCGCAAGGGTACATGCCCTACGAGTCTTTATGACGTTACTAACTGAAGTAACAATTAATCTCATAGATTAATGTGTAGTCCGGCCAATGTTACAGCCATCAATCTGCGTTCCCTGACTTGTTTCATTATACCACATAAACTCATTAATACAAGAAAAAACTATATTTGCTTATGAACAGTAGCTATGAATACATTTTGAGCAAATCGTGGATAATATCTATGAATACGTTTTGAGCAAACCGTGGACAGTAACTATGAATGCATTTTGAGCAAACCGTGGACAGTAACCATGAATACGTTTGTGGCAAACTGTGAACAGCAGCAATGAATAAACGTTACTTTCACCGTTGATTTTGTGGCGAAATTATGAATTGTTCCGGTCGGACGTTGAATAATAACCCTGTGCTACGCTGACGGTCTTTCCGCTCAAATCCGAAGTAGTCATATAACCGCCGATACATTTATCTTCGTCATCAGGAACATCATCAAGCAACAGATTATGATTTTTCTCAATTTCAATATTTTTTGTTTCAGACAGTCCCGTAATAGCCACCGTCTCCTCCGGACTGCCGTAAAGCATGGCCGTAAGTCTGTTGACCTCTTCATCGGAATGCATTTCCTCATGGATCTGATTTTCACAGATATCATTTACTCTCTCATCAATTACAGCAACGGGGATTTCTTCGTCCTCAAGGATTTCTTCCTGCGTCATCAGATAATAACTGCCCTGACCAACCTTCCATTTTCTGAGTATTTCATTTCCCCGCGTCTTTTCCTCCAGAATATCAAGCTCAATTCTCTCCTCAAGTGCGACCTCTTCCTTTACTCTTTGGGTTTTTATCCACGTATATATCCATATCCCGACACTGACTACCATACCTCCTATCCATCGCCAGTGTGAACGCGAAAAAACAGCAATCAGACCAAGAACAATATAAAGAAGCGCCAGTACAGATGCTCCGAAAAGAAATATCAGCATCTTCTTATCACGTGACATATTATCTTTTATATATTTAATTTTAAAATCAAACATTAAAATGTCCTTTCCGTGTCATTGCGAATAATTGCTGCAAAGAATCTTTTTGTAATGTTACTATTCACAGTCTGTCCAAAATACATTCATAAACCCTGCCTGCTGCGCAGTCAGTCGCTGCTTCGCAGCTGAAAGCTTATTCATGTGTTTTGAACAGCCTCCATAGTCGGATAATAATACCCGCAAGCCCGAGAGCAAGCTCTCAGCTTGCGTTTATTATTACCCGACTGTGAATAGTAACTTTGTAATACATATATCTGCAAATAACTATCATTTATGCTTCTGCTTATACTTTATATCAAAGCACCGATTTATGCAAGCTTAAAGAAACATAATGATTATTAATAGTTATTATCCGACTATGGAAGCTGGACAACACACACATCTCGTGACCTGCGTCACTCGATGACGTTTGCTCGAGTCTGAACGTAAGCAAGCTTCCTTTCAGACTACCCACTATTAGCACAAATAAGCTTTCAGCTGCGATGCAGCGACTGACTGCACAGCAGGCAGAGCTTAAGAATGCGTTTTGGACAGGCTGTGAAAAGTTAATTATTAATAAAAACGTTACCGTTCAAAACATAGCTGCATATCCATTGCTGCAGGGTTGTTTGTAGAGTAATTGTCATAATTTAACATCAATTCGACACATATTCCACTTCCTGTGACACCACTTTTTCATCATAAAATCTATAATAATCAGATATGTCTGTATTATTTTTTTCTATATAATCAATAAAAATATCATAATACTTGTTATAATCTCCGAAGACGTAATATTTTCCTGAATAGTAGTCATACATACCTTCTTCATTCAACTTTAAATAATATATGCTCAGGATCCATGACGCTTCTTCATAATTATGATTTATCAACTTCAGCGAATCATTATCATCAATTAGTTCACTGTTAATTTTAGATACATATGACTTATTTTCCGGTTTATCAGAAATCGAAACAATAAAATAAGTTTTATCATCATCCGTATTTTTCATTTTTGAAATTTCATACACTTTTAGCACTACACAATCGTATTCATCCTCTTCAGGCGGATATTCTGAAGTATATTTGATAAATATTGCCGGAATTTGATATGTGAATAATGTTTATCCTGCCTGCACTGTTTTCAATTTCACCGGTTACTTTTTTCTCTATGAAATCAGGAACACAGTTCTTTGCAAATCCAAGCTGAATCTTTTTTGTTTCACCCTGAAGCGAAGAAAGAGATTTTTCCAAAAGCTTTTTACCCTTATTGATAATTCCTACCGAATCACACACATCCTCCAGCTCGCGAAGATTGTGTGAAGAAACAAGCACTGTAGTCCCGCGTTCAGCCACATCCTGGAGCAACAGACTCCATATCTGTCTTCTCATAACAGGATCGAGTCCGTCCACAGGTTCATCAAGTATCAGAAATTCAGGTCTGCAGCAGATTGCAAGCCAAAAAGCAGCCTGCTTCTGCATACCCTTTGACATTCTCTTAAATTTCATTTCAGGCTTGATATTTTGAAAAACTGTCTTCAGTTTTTCAAATCGTTCAAAATCAAAATCATAAATACGCTTGTAAAAATCAAGCATATTCTTTACAGAACCGTTTCCAAAATAGAACAGATCATCCGGAATATAAGCAATTTTTGATTTAACCGAAGGATTCTCATATACCGGTGCGCCGTCATAAAGAATTTCGCCTGAATTCTGTTTATAAACACCGGTCAGATGCCTGATCAATGTACTTTTTCCTGAACCGTTAGGACCGACAAGTCCATATATGCTGCCGTTATCAATACACAGCGATAATCCGTCAAGTACTCTGAAGCCGTCAAATTCTTTTACGAGATTTTTTACTTCAATCATTTCTGCCTCCTTCATATCCGTACACATCATTTATCTCTTTTAAAACAGTTTTTCTGTCAACACCGGACTGCTTAAGTTCTCTTGCCATATCTGACAGTTTTTTAATAAGTTCTTTTTTATGCCTGTCATTCAGCTCACTGCACTCAGCCACAAAAGAACCCTTTCCGGGAACCGAATATATAAATCCTTCATTTTCGAGATCCCTGTATGCACGCTGAATTGTGTTTGGATTGACAGTCAGTTCTGAAGATATGTCCCTGACCGAAGGCAGCTTCGAATCAGGTGGAAGCATGCCCGCCAGAATAAGTTTTTTAAACCCGTCACGAACCTGCTCATATATAGGTCTCGGATCCTTATAATTAATTGCTATCATTCTGTCTCCTTTCCGAAATTTCTACTGAAAAATCACTGTTTGGATGCTACTGTTATGTTTGTGTTACTTTATATTTCTGCATTTCTATTGGTCTGTCATCGTTATATTGTTCTGTTATTGTTCTGATGTTACAATATTACGATGTTGCATTATGTTACAGTTCATTTTATTCAGTTACTACCGTTAAATTCCATGATAACCTGATTATTAGTTATTATTCGACTATGGAGGCTGTTCAAAACACATGAAATAAGCTTTCAGCTGCGTAGCATCGCCTGACTGCGCAGCAGATAGTGCTTATGAATGCGTTTTGGACAGACTGTGAATAGAAACGATTATTAATGACTACTCAAATTATTTGTAATCTGTAGTAACTGTATTAGTCGTGTTAATACAGTTATATAACATTAATGTGTGATTGTCAATTATATTTTTAACACTCAGACGAAAATGTTACTATTTACCTTCGTTTGCATTTTTTCCGTTACTGTTTCGCTTCCCGTCCAAAAACATTCGTAAAGCGCCACAAAATCTGTGGTGATTAGTAATTTTTTTCCAAATACTCTTCGGCCGCTATAAAGTAAAAAGAAAACCCGTGAGGAAATCCTCACGGGTTAATACATCCTATAAATCTTTATTTTTTACTGTTTCAGCTGCAAGTGCCAGCAAATCAGCATCCGCATAAATATCTGCAAGCTTCCAGCTTTGCTCACCCGCCTGACGGACTCCGAAAATATCACCCGGTCCGCGATGCTTCAGATCCTCTTCCGCTACGGCAAATCCGTTGTTGTTTTTGACAAGCACATCCAAACGTTTATTTATCTCTTTACTGTCAGAGCCTTTAACAAAAATGCAATACGACTGCCACTGACCCCTTCCAACGCGTCCTCTCAGCTGATGAAGCTGTGCAAGTCCGAAACGTTCGGCATTTTCTATCATCATTACCGTAGCATTTTTGACATTAACTCCTACCTCTACAACCGTTGTGGATACAAGAATATCGATTTCTCCACGAGTAAAACGCTCCATGATATCATTCTTTTCCGAAGCCTTCATTCTTCCGTGAAGACACTCAACAGTTATATTTTCTTTGCTGTCAGCACTCATCTGAACATTCTTTCCCGCAGACATTTCACGTTTACTGATTTCCTCAAGCATGCCCAGCACCTTATCGGTATACTCGATTACATTTTCACCGTCAGACTCTTCGCTTTCCTCAACCATCGGACAGATAATATATGCCTGATGACCGCTCAAAATTTCCCTGCGTATAAAATTAACCGATGTAAATCTTGAATCAGACGATACCACACAGTTCTTAATCGGCTTTCTCTCGGCGGGAATTTCCTTTATTACGGACAAATCCATATCACCATACAGAATCAGTGCCAGTGAGCGAGGAATCGGCGTGGCCGACATGCTCAGAATGTGAGGCTTCAGTCCCTTATTTTTTAAAGCCTCTCTCTGCTTTACACCGAATCTGTGCTGCTCATCAATCACGCAAAGCCCCAACGAGCTGTACTCTGCTTTTTCCTGAATAAGCGCATGCGTTCCGATAATTATATCCGCCTCATGTGCAGCTATAGCTTTATAGGCTTTCTTTTTCTCAGCCGCCGTCATTGAGCCGACGAGAAGTACACATTTAATACCGTATTTTTCAAGTCGGCTGCTGAATTCTTCAAAATGCTGTTTTGCAAGAACTTCGGTCGGAACCATTAATGCAGACTGGAATCCGGCCCCCGCAACGGCAAGCATGGCAAGCATCGCTATAACGGTCTTTCCTGAGCCAACATCGCCTTCTACCATACGTGACATAAGCGATTCCCCTGAAAGTCCTCTTTTTATATCATTCCACGCATCAGCCTGTCCTTTGGTAAGTTCAAAAGGCAGTTCTGACACCAGTTTGTCGCAGGCATCAAAACTCTTTATTACATAGCCGTTTTCTTCAAAACGGTGCTCCTCCTTCATTTTAGCCACAGCGGTCAAAAAATCGACAAATTCCTCGAATACAAGCCTACGCCTTGCAAGCATGGCCATTTCCCTGTTCTCCGGAAAATGAATTGACTGCACCGCATCCGAATGCTTTATCAGATTGTGTTCTTTCCTGAACGCCGGTGAAAAAGCATCCTTTTCAAACTCAATATCACCGAGTACAGCCTTTACCGCCTTCTGGATTCCGTTTGAGGTAAGTCCTGAAGTTAACGGATAAACAGGCTGAAGCGAAGACATCAGTTTTCTGTACTCTTCTCTTGAGTACATTTTCGGCTGTTCTATGACAAATGCCGCAAAGTCCCTTTTAACAGTTCCCCTGAAAAGATATCTGTAGCCCGGCTTCAGCATCTTCTGCATATAAGGCTGATTAAACCAGACCAGCTTTACCGCTCCGGAAATGTCATTGCAGAAGCATGATGTGACCTGAATTCTTCTTCCGCGCGATGTCTCTACTCGTGAAACACAGCCCTCAATGGCACAGGTCTGCCCCTCCGTCAGTGACCCGATTTCTACCGGCATTTTGTATTCTTCATAGTCACGCGGATAATGAGAAATCAGATCTCCTACGCTGAATATATCAAGTTTTGCATAATTAGCTGCACTCTTCGGTCCGATACCTTTGATTGTACCGATGCTGTCCGTCAGTTCCATACTCCAATTACCCTCAAATATTTATTAACCATTGTTCTTTGCTATTCACAGTCTGTCCGGGAACATTCATAAAATGCGCCACAAAACCGGTGGCGAATAGTAACCATTAATCATACCACGCCTTCGTCCTTCAACACACTGTACACATCGTGTATCGGGAACCCAACTATATTGTAATAATCACCGTGAATGCCTTTTATATACGGTGCAAACAAGCCCTGAACCGCATAAGCTCCGGCCTTGTCAAAGGGTTCCCCCGTATCAATATACGAATATATCTCCTCATCGGTCATCGAATCGACTTCAACATCTGTCCCCACACCGAAAGTAATCTTTTTCACTTCATCATTTTTAATGATTATCGTCACGCCCGAATACACAGTATGCTTATCACCCGCAAACTGTCTGATCATACGAAATGCATCCTCGCGATTCTTTGGTTTACCCATAATTTCACCCTTGTAGGCAACGACAGTGTCCGAACCGATGACAACGATTTTTTCAGTTTCATCATGAATTTTGCCAAAAATATCCTCCGCCTTTAATTTCGATAAAGCTTTTACAATTTCCACCGGTTCGGTTTCATCGGTAATTTCTTCAACATTCGAAACCATTACCTCAAAATCGGTCTGAAGCTTGCCCAGTATTTCTTTTCTTCTCGGAGACCCCGATGCCAGAACAATTCTGTATCCGCTCATTACATAACCTCCTCGAGCTTCATGATATCAGCTCTTGATGCCGCAATACTTCCCTGAATCATATCGCTCTTTCCGCCGCCTCTGGCAGCAAATCTGTCGCGCAATACTTTCATAATCACGTTACAGTCACTGTTTTTTGCAGCAATTATAAAGCTGTACCCGTTTTCGTCATTTCCGTTAAAGCATCCGCAAAAACCGTCATGCATTTCAACGAGTGAATTTACACCTTTTCTTATGACATCGGTATTAAACCCTTCCGTAAAAATAAACAAAAGATTCCCCGGATTTTCCTTTACGGCATTTTCCGTTAAAAGGTTCATCATTTTCGTCTGAAGACCTATTGTTTCAAAAGAAACTTTTCTGTAATCCTCGTACAGTTTCTTTGTTCCTCCGGCAACTGCTTCCGGCTTCACAGATATAAGTCTTGAAATCTCCCTGCAGCTCTCAAGTCTGTCATTGTAGTCATCCAATGCTCTCATTCCGCATTTTATTGTCATTCTTGTACCGCCTCTGAAATGCTCTGCAGAAATTATTTTTACCAGACCGATTTCTCCGGAAAGCCGGACATGCGGAGCACAGCATGCACAGATATCAACACCCTCAAATTCAACCAGTCTGACCTGACCGTCTATTTCTTTTTTACTTCTGTAAGCAATATTTTTCAATTCTTCCTTTGTCGGATAACTGATAATGCATCTGACATTGCTCATTACAGCTCTGTTTACCTGTCTTTCGACTTCTCTGATTTCGTCCTCCGTGAAGACTCCGTCATAGTCCATCGTGACTTCTTCAGCCCCGAGATGAAAGCCCACGTTTGAATACCCAAACATCCTATTAACAATACCGGAAACAATATGTTCCCCCGAGTGCTGCTGCATTTTGTCATAACGTACCTCCCAATTGATAATGCCGTGACAGGATATATCTGTCCTGCCGTCTCCTGTCACTGTTTTGCCTGCAGACAAAGAGTTTTCGTCAATGCCTGCCGCACCGATACCGGTTACAGCTGTATTACAACCCCTCTCCGCAATACTGTCGATTTGGAAATTTGAAGAATCATCGCGTTTATCATCCGCTTGATCGTACATTAGCGCAAGTTCAGATATAATGTTTTTATCTGCATCATTCTCACATATGCAGTAATGAGTAACCGTACCGTTCGAAATACCTGTATGAAACACATTAAGCCTTACTTCACCGTAATTCGGAACACCTGCATCAATCACACCCGTATCAGAATCCTGCCCGCCTTCTTCCGGGAAGAAGCACGTCCTGTCGGTAATAACGGCAAGACATTTTTTCTTCTCAAGAACAGTTTCGGCGATACTGATAATTCTTCCATTAAACTCCTTTAAATAACAATCTTCGTTGTACAATACTTCTGTCATAATTACCTCTTTACTTTTTTGCTTTAAAGTGATATAGTGTTAAAAGTGCGTCAAGGCAAATTTTACTTTATAGATAATTGCGTCCTATAAAGTTAAAAACATACTTTTGCTTTGACTCAGGACAATTAATTTAACGGAGGTTCATCATGCCAATAGTCGATATACTTGACAAAAACTGCGAGCTGTACGGTAACGAGGTATGTCTCGTAGAAATCAATCCCGAAGTTACCGAAACCAGACGTGTCACCTGGAAAGAATATAACCTGATAGAAACAAATCCCTCGGTTCCTTACCGTCGTGAAATTACATGGAATGTTTTCAATGAGAAAGCAAACCGTTTTGCAAATCTTCTCACTCAGCGCGGAGTAAAGAAGGGCGATAAAGTAGCTATTCTCCTCATGAACTGTCTTGAGTGGCTGCCTATTTATTTTGGTATTCTCAAAACAGGTGCTCTCGCAGTACCTCTCAATTTCAGATATGCTCCCGATGAGATTAAGTACTGTCTCGATCTCGCCGAAGTCGACATACTCGTATTCGGTCCCGAATTTATCGGTCGTGTCGAGGAAATCGCCGACGAAATCAGTAAAAACAGACTTCTGTTCTTCGTTGGAAGCAACTGTCCTTCATTCGCAGAAGATTATATCACACTTACAGCAAATTGCTCAAGTTCATTTAAAAAAATCGGTCTGACGGATGATGATTACGCAGCCATTTATTTTTCTTCGGGAACCACAGGTTTCCCCAAAGCTATTCTTCATAAGCATATGGCACTTATGCATAGCTGTCGTACAGAGCAGAATCATCACGGACAGACACATGACGACGTATTTCTCTGCATTCCGCCTCTTTACCATACAGGCGCAAAGATGCACTGGTTCGGAAGCTTCCTGGTAGGTGCAAAGTCAGTACTTCTTAAAGGTACCAAGCCCGACACCATCATCAAAGCCGCTTCCGATGAGAAATGCTCTATTGTTTGGCTTCTGGTTCCCTGGGCACAGGACATTCTCGATGCCATCGACAGAGGCGATATAAAGCTTGAAGATTATGATTTATCAAAATGGAGACTCATGCATATCGGAGCACAGCCCGTTCCTCAGAGCCTGATTGCCCGTTGGAAGAAAATTTTCCCGAATCATGACTACGATACAAACTATGGTCTGTCCGAATCAATCGGACCCGGCTGTGTACATCTCGGAATTGAGAATACACACAAGGTCGGTGCAATCGGCAAGGCCGGATTTGGTTGGAAGACAAAGATTGTTGATGAAAAACGTCAGGAAGTAAAACGCGGTGAGGTAGGCGAGCTGGCAGTTTACGGTCCCGGAGTTATGTGCTGCTACTACAACGACCCCAAGTCAACAGCAGAGGTACTTGAAGACGGCTGGCTTTTCACAGGTGATATGGCCATGGAGGATGAAGACGGTTTCATATTCCTTGTTGACCGTAAGAAGGACGTTGTTATCAGCGGTGGAGAAAATATTTATCCCGTTCAGATTGAAGACTTTATCAGAACAAACAATGCAGTAAAGGATGTAGCGGTTATCGGTGTTCCGGACAAGCGTCTCGGTGAAACCACCGCTGCTATCATCGAAGTAAAGGAAGGCTTCACTCTCACCGAGGATGAAGTAAATGAATTCTGTAAGAAGCTTCCCCGTTACAAGAGACCTCATATGGTTATCTTTACGGAGATTCCCAGAAATCCTACCGGCAAGATTGAAAAGCCGAAGCTTCGTAAAATGTACGGCGGCGAAGCACTTGTTGCTTCACAGAACAAAGGCTGATCGGGTATTTTAGACAAGAAAGCATGTCGCTTGCGACATGCTGCGCCGCTTTTGCGTCGCGTCAGCGCCAAATTACCGCTGCAAAAGCGTGCGCAACCTCGCGGAGCGTTTTTTACTTTATAGGATGCAATTTCCTATAAAGTAAAAAAACGGCAGAAGAAATTATCTTCTGCCGTTTTTTTACCGTCAGACGCAAAGCATTATTTAACGAGCTTACCTACCGTCTCATTAATAATCTTTCCGTCTGCTTTGCCCTTAAGCTCGGCCATGACTGCCTTCATCACCATTCCCTTATTTCCTGTAGCAATAACATCGGCAAATTTTTCCTTAATGATTGCCTCAACCTCTTCGGCAGAAAGCATCTTGGGTGCATATTCTTCAAAAATTGCAAGACGACCCTTGTACTCTTCAAGAAGGTCTGCACGTGATGCCGGGCAGGTATCAATCTGCTCTTTAACAGTCTTTATTTCCTTGAGAATAGCCTGATCGGTCATTTCATCAGGAATGTTGTCTCTGCACCCTGCATCGATTGCAATCTTCTTTGTAGCAGAAACAAGCGTCGAAATTGCATCCTTTCTGAATTTGTCACGGTCCTTCATGGCCTGCATCATGTCTTTCTGTAATGTTGTAAACTGCATAATTTTTCCTCACTTTCAAATCATTTATACTGTCGTCCTATCGAAAAAATTACTCTGACACCTTTATTATTATAGCACTCATGTCAATATACATGCAATAAACAATTACAGAAAACATTAATTTTACACCCGGGTTTTCCTCCTGTTCCACAGAGAAATTCCAATGTGATTATATCACCGGTCAGGTGACTGTACCAACCTGTCCCGGCTTGGTGCCGGGTGCACTTTGTGACGTTCTTTATGAATGATTTTGGTCAGACGGTGAATAGTGAGCTTTGAAAAGAAGAGACTTATCATTAAATACAGGCTGGTCACTTCCCACACCTATAAATCCGTCTCCAAACATGTCATACATATTCGTGGTAATCGTAAATTCGGGCAAACGTCCGAGAAGCTTCTCACCATCACAAAGGAATGAACTTAATACCGGCATAACATAATCACCCTTTTCATTAAAGCCTCCACCGCTGTAAACCACAGGAACGACACTCAGCCTTCCGTCAAGCAGTTCCCTGATTGTTTTTGTACTGCGTTCAATGATGAGGTTAACATTTCCGTTTGAGGGAATATCGGAATAATTTCTCCAGGCACTTCCGGTATGTTCTATGCCATATTTTTCAGCAGTCTTTTTGTCTGAATATCCACGCAGAATTACACCTTTTTCAATATAAGGCAAACGATTATCTTTCATAACGACACCTTCACCGTCAAAGAAAGGCGAAAACCAGGTTTCTTTATCCGAAACATCATGTGTCAGTGAAAAACTTTCAGAGAACAGTTTCTGACCGATTTTTCCGGTAAACAGTGATGTTCCAAGGCTGATATCCTCGCCGTTCAGGCTTTCCTTTATTTTACCGATAAGTCCGTAATACTGCATCTGAATAATCAGCTGCTCGGGCAGTTTAAGCATGGTATTGTAATTTCCCAGATAATTGTCTGCCATTTCAACAAACTTCTCGAACTCAAAATTTCTTAATGAAATTCTGAATACGCCGTCATTTATATTTTTACTGTCCTTGTGTTTGTACGAAATATCAACGGAAGTGCACGAGTCTCTGTTTGAATAATCAAGTCCGTTTTCATTTTCCATACATTCCCGGGTATCTGATTTCGAAACCTCTCCGGAATATATAAACTCAGGATACTTCGCGTTAAGATACTCGATTACCTTTTTAGCCACCTCCATGAGTTCCGAATCACTCATCTCTCTCTCAGTTTTGTCCCTGTGGCATTTCCCTGTTTCAGGACTAAATCCGTAAGGTCGTTTCAGTTCAAGATTTTTCTCTGCCCTTGCATATCCGTCCTCTTCACTTATAACACCGTTCGTATAATATATTCCTGCGAATCCGTCACGATAGATTCTGAAGGAATGATCTGTCGATGTAACTCTGTCAAAGGATATCAGCTTGCTTTCCTGTATGTCTATCTTTGATGTAATATCATAGGATGTTAATTTTTCTCTCATTAATTCACCATGCCGTACTGCTGAATTCGGCCTTTCCTTTCCGGTTAATCTTTCCGTGAAGCCTGAAAAACATGATTCCTGCATCATATTTTGCTTTGCTCTCACGTTTACTATCGATTGCTCACAAGTGTCAATAGTCTGTTTATTAAAAAAATTACGCTCTGCCTGTTGCACATTCCTTTAAATGCACAAAGATTACGCTCTGCCTGCTCACAGTCAGTTAATTAACAGTTAATGACTTAACCCTGATTGTCGGACCGCCGCAGGAAACAGGTGCGCTCTGTCCGCCTTTTCCGCATGTAAATGTATCAAACAGCACAAAGTCATTACCAACCGCATCTATGTCAAACAATGTCTTAAATACGCTGCCTGTAAGTACATTAACTCTGACAGGCTCGCACAGCTTTCCGTCGCGAATCCTGTAACACAGATTCGGCTGCATGGTAAATGTAGACATCCCGGTACCGTAATTAACATCATAAATGTACATGCCGTCTTTTACATCACGTATCATATCTTCCGGAGAAACATCTCCCTTTTCCATAAACGTATTGGTCATTCTGACAATAGGCGAATGATATATGCTCTGAGCTCTCGAATTTCCGGTAATCTCCTCACCGAGTGCGGCTGCCGATTTACTGTCATGAAGTCTTCCGGTCAGTACACCGTTCTTTATCAGCCAGGTCTCATGGGCTTTGTTTCCTTCATCATCATAAGGAGTGTAACCGTTATTGTCCATGTCACCCCTGTCACAGATTGAAACCTTTTCATTGCCTACCTTTTTCCCAATCACCCATTCATCGCGAAGTGATTTATCGTTCAGCATGAAATCCGCCTCGCTTTTGTGTCCGAAGCTTTCATGGGTAAACATGGCCGTTACTATAGGTGTGAGAACACAGACATAGTCACCCGGTTCAACGTCGACCGCATTTTTGGCATAATCATAATATCTCTCACGCGCCGCAATTACCTCGTCATATCTTCCCGCAAGTTTTTCAAAAAACTGTGAACGTAAATTTTTATATGCGATTGTTGTAATTCCATCAACTACAATTTCGAAATTCATATACAACGAACACATCTGCATATCCTGTTTGATGTCCGCACCCTTGCTGGAATAATACTCCTTTTCAACGTGATGTGAATAATATGAAGCCGAAAAAGACTTGACCTCTTCAATCGAAGTATCGTTACAGTTTGCGATATAATCCTCAACAAGCTTAACATATTTATCTCTTTCAATCTTCCTGTTATCACAGTCTCCGTCATATTTTCTGACATCATCGGCATAGCTTCCGAAATTCTTTACTACAGGATTTTCGTAAATCTTCTCATCGGGTGTAGCAAGGACAGCAAGACTGTCAATTTCATTCTGAATATCTGCAAGATTGTTTGTCGTAGCCGTATACCACATATTTCCGTCGTACACTCTGATTTTTGCTCCGGCTTCTTCGACACGGCTGTCACCCATAACATCACCGTTTTTTACATAATACGATACGAAAACCCTGTTTTCTATTCTGACATCCGTAAATAATCCTTTTGGAAAATCGTACATTAAGTTCCTCCTCATACATTTATTTGATGCGAACTTCATAAATCAATAAACCGCTATATTCTCAGTCTGTCCAAAACGCATTCAAAAGCCCTGTCTGCGGACAGTCAGTCGCCGTTTCAAGGCTTATGCCTTATTTGTGCAAATAGCGGGTAGTCTGAACTGAAGCCTGCCCGGTATGTTTTATATTATTATAGCAGTATTCATTATTCAATGTCAATGTTTCCACTAACGGTTGTAGCTTTTATTTCTCTGTCTCCGGTACCTCCCGAAAGCTTTCTTCTTCCTGTAACAGTCTGACCACCGGCCAATACCTTTATACTGCCGCTGACAGATGAAAAATAATATCTGAATTCCGTCTTGTCACACAAAAATACCATTACACTTCCGCTGACGCTCTGATTCGAAACAGATTTGAAATCTCCGTGAATCTCAGTTTTGATGCTGCCGCTTGTCGTTCCGCACGAATAGTTTGATACACATACATGGTTCTCAATTCTGCCGCTGACTGAATTACTTTTAAATTCAACGCACGAAACCACGTCGGTAGATATTGCTCCACTGACAGAATTCAAATTAACAGAATCCGCTTTTGAATTTCCAAGTGAAATACTGCCCGATGTGGTACGCACCGAAATTGAACCCGCACTTAATGAATTCATCATAACAGGACCTGAAACCGAAGTCACTGTCAGTTCTTTAGCACTTATATCAGTCACATCAGTATGTCCTGAAACATTTTTAATCTCTACATGATTCATCCCATCGGGAACATATATGATAATCTTCTTCTCATTGCCATACTTGTCTGCATCCTCAGCTCTGACAGGATAGTAACTCTTCTCTGCCACATTTGAAGTGTCCGATCCATTATCGGCTGTATTACCGCCATTTCCAAAATACTTGTCAAATATTTTCCAAAGGAAGTTTCCCGCTGCGAAGAACGAATGTCCCAATCCCATCGCCGGTCTCTTCAGCCCGGCATAAAGCATTCCGTCTTTTTCCTCCTGGAAAAACTGATATTCATCATCATCGTCGAAACCATTGTAATACAGGTAAAACCTGTCATCATTTGATCTTTCCGCAACTATATCCACGTCAACACTCGAAATTACAACACCGTTTATTACATGTTCGCCATCAAACCCATAGTATTCTTCGTTTTCTTCTCTTTCGGGATGAATTACCGCTACACTTGTATCGTGCTTATATTCATCCGGAATCTCGGCTATCATATCTTCAATATTTCCGAGTTCAGCTATTATCTGAGAATCCTCAAGTCCTGCTGCTCTGCCTTCCGCAAAGTGACTTTCATAATCCTCAAGTATCTCATTTCTTGTACTGATATTGTACTCTCTTAAAGCCTCAGCCAGCTTCTCCATATATTCTTCTTTTGTCATATTTTTTGCCTTTCTTTAAATATTTATAATTGTTGTTAATTCGTTTCAATTCTTTTTTGTTCGTTATTTACGTTTCAATTTGTTTCTATTCTTTCTGTTCGTTTCTATATGTTTCTATTCGTTTTTATTCTTTCTGTTCGTATTCAGTGTACTTACAGCAGGCGTTCAACTGCCGCAGTAAATTCATTCCACTCTCTTTTCAAATCAGTCTGATATTCTTTTCCGCGTTCTGTCAACTTATAGTATTTACGTGCCGGACCATTGTCGGATTCAACCAGATATGTGGATACATAATCATCTTCTTTTAATTTTTTCAGTATCGGATATAATGTGCCTCCCGCTATGGACATTTCATTGGATATTTTTTCGGTCAGCTCGTATCCGTACCTGTCCTTTTTTGCAAGTTGCGATAATACACATATTTCCAACGCGCCTTTCTTAAACTGAATGTTCAATGGTATTCATCTCCTTTTCTCGAAACATGTTGGTTCAGATAATTTACAGTTCAACCAACTGATGATAAGTTCTTTCTTACAATGATGTTCCTGATACTTTTTCATGGAATGACATGTGAATAATAGGTCGTTCACAATAAGTATTATTGTTTTATGTATTCTATTTTTCTTTGTGTGTTACATTGTATCACATGCTACTCTACATTGCAATATAGTAAATTAAAAAAAATAACTTTTTTTCATGTGTTTTTCCGTGTCTATCGGTTTTGCTATCATAGAAGTATAGCTCCCTTCTTTCCGAGGTCGCTTATCGTGCTTCCGTCACTTGTAACATAACGTACATACACGGGTATAGCCTTCGGTTCCTCAGGCTTTGCCTTAACGGGTATCCATGCAACCGTTGTGCTGTCATTGGTAAGTTTCGCCGTCACATACTTTGCGGCGGTAAGTGTTCCCTTGCCGGTCTTGCTGTCAAGTGCAGAAGCATAAGAAGTCTTTATCTCCTCACTGCTGCCTGCAGAAGTAAATTCAAGCCCACACGAGGTATCAATCTCATACAGGTCAAGCCCTGAAGACGTGAGAAGTTCCGTAAGATTGGAAACGGTATATGTACTGTCCATCGTCGCATTCTTTACAAGTTCGCGGTAACTTCCCAGCTCTGTCTTTGTTTTTGAATCAAAAAAGTGTATACCTACATCAGTTGTCTTGCTCTTTTCCCTGACGGGAACATACAAGATAATAACCCATGTATAAGTTGAAACATTATCACCAAGATTAAATGATGGATTCACGGTCTTTTTCAAGACTCCGTTCGGGATTGAAGCCCCGTTGTCGGTAGCCGCCTTGCTCTTAATGTTTACCCCATCAACCCTGTTTTGGGAATTGTTATAAGAAGCAGTCACAGGATCAGCAAACACCGCAGTCGGATCGGTACAATCCGCAGGTACCTTAATCCATCGCCACTCAAAAGGCATATCCGAAGACTTATATATCTCATATTCCTTACCGTTCTTATCTACTATAGGTTTGGAAGGGTCTATGACAGGACTTATGACATTTGCAACAGTCATCTTTTTATCAGAATAGAAATCCACTGTAGATGAAGATGCACTTATGGGTTCACTGTCCTTGTTGGCATAGTATGCCGTAACGAATCTCACATTTCTTGTGAAAGGTACCGGCACGTTCATACACTGCTTCTGTGATTTATGTGTAGCTTCCGTATTGTTCCACCACAGTTTCAGCAGGTCTGAATACTTCCAATACTCTTTATTATTCGTTACGTGATTATCCACATGCCAGCTGTCTGAATTGCTTCCGCCTGTTACCGCAAAGACATGATGTATATATATCTCACCCTGCTTCTTATTGTTCGATGCCTTTCCGAGAAGGTCGTATAACACCTTTCCATCAAGAACATAGGTAGTGGTAAGGTAACCCCTGGAATCGGGCTGAGAAGTTTCGTACCAATAAAAATCCTTTCCCGAATTATCACCATCTTCTTTACTCTGCGCCCTGCCGTCTTCCGAAACCAGTATAGGTTCAGTACACGTATCGCTATCCAAATGCAAAAGGTCAGTACCTTCGCTTATCTCACCAACTGAAATGACAAAGTAACGGGTATAATATTTAATACCGCTGCCCGTGGTAAAGTGTTTTTTCGTATACACGATCTGACCATACGGTCCTCTTTTCGGATAATAAGTTACCTCAGTTGTACTGTCAATTGTATATTTAATGTTTTCTTCCGCAGCCTCGGCAACATGCATACTTGTAAACTTCAACCCAGTAAACATACCAAGAACAACTGACAAAACAAGCACAAGGGACAGTACCCTGCCCCTGATGCCTTTTTTATTACATCTGCTATTTTTAAACATCTCTGCTTTTCCTCTCTTAATGATAACCCTTTTTATCTGTAAGGATGAACCAGAAGCCAAGGATAATCTCCGGTGTAATCAATCATTATATCCCAGGTGGTACATGAAGTATTGAGATATCCATACATATCCGACTCCGCATTCGTATTAAAATAATAGTCGGTCCACTCACCCATCTTGTAATCCATATATAAGGGCTCAAGTATATATCTTGAATATCTGTCTCCAAGTTCACGTCCTCTTTTAATCGGATAAAGAGTACCATACATTTCGTCATCATCAAGATTTTTTGATAACGGTTCATCAGAGATTACCCTGAAGTGTGCATACACCTTGCAGTTATACTCATAATCATAACAGTAACAAGATGACAAGTCCGCCGCCACTTTGTCACACTCAATGATAGTCTTGTTTTTAATACAGTGTTCGATGTATGTATCAATCTCATCAGAATCCAGATATTTACTCATCACATCACGCCATTCTTTATCATTCTTAATAGTCTTGTAATTGACATTGAGTGCATATGTATAGAATTCAACCGAGGACTTAACAAGTCCTGCAGGAATATCATTATTTCTGTTTTCTGCCTCATACTGCATTCCAATCATGTTCCAGATATCAGAAGGATACGGATATGAATTATACTCTTCAATTTCATAAGGAAATACAAAACAAAAGTTTCCCATACCTACCCTTTCCTTCAGTTTGGTATTAAATGAATTATTGAAAAACTTTGAACCCATAACACCCATTCCGTTAAAAGCAGTATCATAGTAACTGTTAGGGAACGAATCAATGATGTACTTATAATACTTTGCTGTCTTGGGGAGCTTGGTTGTTCTGCATACCTGCCAGTCCGATGAAAGGGGAACCCTCTTCGATGAATCATAGAGGCGCTCAATCATATCTTCAAGGGTAGCCTTTGTAGGATATGCCTTGGGACTGAAGGTTCTTGTATGTGTGTATGCTCCGTCAGACTTACCGGACATATATCCGAAAAGGTAGGCTTTCGCAAACCACTCCCTGTTGGCAGCAGACTTAATTTTACCAATATCTGTGATTCTTTCATTAAGTGCCACGCTGATTTCCTCATCTGTAAGCACATGCCCACTTGCAAGCATGTTTTTACCGTGCGCAAGCTCGTTAGCCTTTGCAAGGATGACTGCTGCCTCCGAACGGCTGATGTTCTTCTTCACAGTGGTAAAGGTAGATGCTTTGATAATACCCATTGATACCGCCTCAGCAATAACCTCAGCCTGCTTTAAGGTAATCCCGTACTTATTCATGTACTTCTTAACGGTAGCGGCTGAAGTGCTCTTTCCAGCTACCGTCACCTTACCGGCTTTCGTTGTCTTGACGGTAATTTTCTTACCTTCAAACTTCGAATCAATAGCGGAAAGTTTTCCGTTCAGCTTACCGACCACCTTCTCGATAAACTGATACCTGGTCATCTTGTTTGATGCGGCCTGAACATTATCAGGTGTAATACATCCGATAATACCAATCACGATTGTAATCACAAGTACTGATACAAAAAATTTCTTTAAATGTTTCATAACGTTTTCCTCCTTAAGAAAAGTTTTTTATTAATATCAGATTATAGCGTGTATATCGGAAAATAACACGAAATAAACTTATTATTTTTAAATAATCTTTCAATACATCTCACAGCGCCTCCGTTTCCGTATCGGCAGCCATCGGGTTAACGCACTGCATGAAATATTTTCTGAGCACCTTCCCTTTAGGGATAATGACATCCGGATATCTGTCCTGCATCTGCCTGTTCACTTTTTTTATCATTTCGTAAGCGTAATACTTCTTGCAGCCCATAACCTCTGCAACCTCATCCACGCTCATATACATACGCCGGTTATCCATTTCTTTTCCCCTCTTCCAGAAAATCCTCTATATTCTTAACCGTAACGGCATTACTTTCAAAATCATTAATCAGGGCATTCCCCGTATCTTCGTATTCTGGGAATCCGAGCACATACCTGTCCGTTGTACCCGTCTTCTCAAAGTACCCCCATATGTTCTCTCCAACATCACCGATAAGAAACTTGAACTCCTTATGCGTTTTAAGCACCTTAAACACGCTGTCGAAACTGTCTCTTTCGCAGAGGCTTTCGCATATAAGCCCCCTGTCATTGATGACAAAGAAGCACAGCCTTCCTACCACTTTGTACGTATCAATACTGTCTTTCTTCTTCCGGATGTACCTGAACCCTGACATGATTATCCTGGTTCCTTCCGCGACATCCGTCGGCGGGCATCCGTATCTTGCAGTGAACCTGTTGACCGCAACGTTTAACGTGTGCTCGTAAATAAACCAGCTGAACTCTTTCCCTGTCTCGCTGTCACGTATGACAATCGAGCATGAGTTTTTGCCCCCGGGACGATCCTTAATCTCATACCTGTAAAACGGCATGTAAAAGAACTGCCATCTGTCGGATTCGAGCCTGTATTCCCTCACCGGTTTCCTGCATCCGTCAATAAAGATGTTCTTAAGTCGTCCGTGCAGACTTGACAGGAAATAATCTGCAGACAATACGGGTTTTCCCAGGGCAACACGTTCGTTATACGTGTCCGTATTGATCTGCCTGACAAATTTTTCAAGCGGATAATAGTTAAGTCCGTCGTCAATCCTCTTTCCCCTTTTCGTACCCGTTCCGTCCGAATCTGCCGTCACATCGGCAGGTACCGAGAAATCCTTTGGATCAAACGAAAGATATATCCTTGACTCACCGTTTTCCCCGTCCTGAACAAAAGCACGTTCCTTCCTGTCCGCCTGTTCAAAGATACAGCCTCTGGCATGTATGTAATCCTTGTGTTCCGGATACAGCTTCGCGTCGACAGACACGCGGTAATAAAGCCTGCAGTCGGCACGGCACCCGCACCACATATACTCACGTCTGTCGCCGTACTCCCTGCGCATCGCCAGTTTATCATCGAAAGAGGTATATGCAGGATATACTTCTTTTCCGTCAATGGTCACCAGTTTTCTGTTAAGCATAATAACACCTCAAGCCATGCCTGCTGGCGCAGGTTCTCAAATCCGCACCATAAGAAACATATTTCCGTTACTTCTGTCCCACTTCTTTCTTCGCCTGCTCATTCAGCTGATTATGTTGCTCCCAATGCTTTTTACCGAAGGGGGAAGCCACCCGTCGCTGCGGGATGTCACGGCTTCGATATTTTTTTCGAACCTGCACCGTCTGTAGCGTGTTTCACGCTGACGGCGGTTACGTCTTGCACTATTTCTTGTCTGAAGATTGGACTTTATCAGCTGTCCACGGTGTTCAATCTGCATATAGAATAATGCTTCATTCGTTTCGTTACAGACAATCGCAATTCCGGTGTGTACAGCACCCGGATCAATTTTAATGCGGTATGAAGGAATGCTTTCCATATCCCTCACGTCTACATCCTTTACAATAAGTGTCATGGGGTAATGTCTGAACACAACACCCCTGCCGGCTTCAACAAGCTTACGGCAGCGGCGTTCCGTTACAAAACCCATTGGCTTTTTGTGCCTGTCAAGAGATATTACCATAGCCTGTCTCCTTCCGTTTTTTTAATAAGTGGCATTTACGCCCCTGTAATGCGGATTTTTCACAACCCACGTCTCCTCGCAAATGTTGGGTATGCTTGTCATGTATGACTCACTTGCTTTATTCCCGGTTTGCATGTTTAAAGCCATACGGTTTATAACGTACTGGAGAAGCATACGATAAAACCATGACATACCTAACGTCCGGCTCTCTCCTTGCGGAGAGGCGGCCGGTTGCTCCTCAACCAAATCAAACTGCCCTACATGAATTGGTAACTACATGCTCGGCAATTCAATTACCGAGTTGGTTGACCATGGTCCTGCGTTACTGTCTTACCTGTTGCCACGTCGTAATATGTCGCATAAACGGGAATGTCCCTTACATAAGGTACGGGAACATTCATACAGTCAAGCTGTGACTGATGCGTGCTTGCCGAATTTTCCCACTCGTTTACGTTGAGCAGGTCGCTGTACCTGTAATAAGGACTGTCATGCGTTACATGATTTCTCGTGTACCAGGGATTGTCCGTTGCACCGGTTATTGAGAATACATGATGGATATACATCTCACCGGTCTTGCCCTGCGTGGCAGCATTGGCAAGAAGGTTATAGAATACTTCGCCGTCAATAAAATATTTGGTGGTGAGCATCTTATTCTTATCTGGTAGAGTATCATACCAGTAGAAATCAAGATTCTTATCCATATCCCCGTCTTTCATTGAAACACCATTGTTCGATACAGTCACAGTAACACTGTTATCGAGATATCTGAGATCTGTCCCCGTATCTACCTGTCCGAAAGAAATGACAAATTTGGACGTATAATAATGTATGGCATTTCCACCTGTATAATGCTTTCTCTCATAAACCACCTGACCATAAGGTCCTTTATTGGGGAAATACGTAATAATGTTGTTTCCCTCTGCGTCAAGCTTGTAGGTTATTGCATCGTCATCATCTGCGGACACATTTGTTGTCGGCATTACACCAATCAGTCCCACAATCAGTGCACAAATGAGCATCAGCGGGACAATCCTGTCCCGCATGATACCCGACAAAATATTTTTGGTATGCATTTTTGTTTCCTTTCATATAAGGTCATTAATCAAACTTCAGAAGCCAGGGATATGCGCCAGACTGATTTATCATGATGTCATAAATAGTTGTCAGGGAGGTATCAAGATATCCGGGACCATCAGGATCCGCCTCTGTATTAAAGTAATAGTCAATCCATGTACCCATCTCGTAATCCATATATCCAAAAAGAAGTAATCTCGAATATCTGTCCCCATGCCAATGACCTCTTCTTATAGGGAAGAGTGTTCCGTACTCATTGTCATTATCCTTCTTATTTTCAAGAGGGATATCCGATACAAACCTCACATGAGCATAAACCTTGCAGTCGTATGCTCCTTCATACCAATAAACACCGGATACATCTGCCCCAACGTTATCACACTCAATAATGGTCTTGTTTTCAATGCAGTGTTCGATATACTCGTCAATCTGTGCATCGGTGAGATACTTACTCATCACGCTGCGCCATTCCTTATCCTTCTTGATGGTCTTATAGTTTACATTAAGAGCATAGGTATAGAACTCAATTGAACTTTCAACAAGTCCCTTTACAATGTCATTATTTCTGTTTTCAGGCATAAATTCACGGCCAGCGTAACTAAACTCAGACCCCGGATATGTAAGCGCATTAAATTCTACAATCTCACTGGGTCTAACAAATGTAAAATTCGTTTTTGCCATTCTTTCAAGCAATGTACCTGAACCAAGTCCTGTAGTAAAGAAGTCTTTAGTACCGAATCCGTTAAATCCCGTCTCATAATATCCGTTCGGGATTGAATCAATTATATAAGGATAAAGCTCTGCGTTTCTCGGGAGCTTTGTTGTTCTGCATACCTGCCAGTCGGGTGAAAGAGGATATCTCTTTGACGTCGAAGTAAGCAGAGTAATCATGTTCTTTGCAGTTGAAACAGACAGTTTTGCACCAGGCTTAAAGGTTCTTGTTGTCGAATAAGCACCCGTGCTTGTTCCCTTCATGTAACCGGCCATATAAGCCTTTGCAAACCACTTCTTGTTAGTGCTGTTTGTGATCTTCTTGATGTCGCTGATTCTGTTCTTAACTACAAAATCAACATCTTCAGCTGAATACTTCTTTCCGTAAAGAAGCTCCTCAGTCTTTGCAAGCATAACTGCAGCATCCTTTCTCAAGACGCTTGACTTCACACTCGTGAAAGTCGTAGACTTCATGAGACCGAGCGTAATGGCAGCAGCGATAACCTGTGCTTCTTTAAGGGTAACGTTGAAACGTACCTTGTATGTCTTTACTTTTGCAGCTGATACCGTTTTTCCTGCTACGGTAATCTTTCCTGAATCATAACTGTTAAAGGTAATCTTCTTGCCGGCAAACGATGAATCCTTTGCCGTTGTCTTGTTCTTAAGAGTTGCTACAAGATTAGCAATAAAGTCATAACGCGTCATGTAGGTTGTTGCTGCCTGTGCGGGTTTTGTGTCGATGGTTCCGACAATACCGATACAAAGTGCAACCATAAGAACAGTCGCCATAATCCGTTTTGTGATATTCTTCATAATGTGTCCTCCTTAATCATTCTGAAAATGTGTTCCTTCTTTGTCAAAGACAGTATCACAAATTTAAGTCAATGACATAAACAAAATTTCCAAAAATAGATCTTTTATCAATCTTTTTTCTCTGTAACTATTCCTGCTGTTTTTTTTGCCGATGACGAACCGGGTAACACATCTGTTCAAAATAATCCCGATTAACCTTCCCCTTGATATACAGTGCATCGGGATACGAAATCTTCATTTTTTCGTTAAGTTTAGATATGAGACGATATGCTGACGATTTTGAGCATCCGGTAAGTTTCATTATTTCCGGTACTGATACATATGCAGACTTGGTTCTCGTACTGCCTGTGTACGTCTCAGAAATATCCGGATTCGTCAGATATCCATCCCGCGCCTTTTCTCTCATATAGTAAAAATCTCCTATTCTTCAAAGAAACCGGTACCCCAGAAGCCGTTCTCTTTCTCACGGGCATAAGTCTGGGCTTTGTAAAAGACCGTATCGGCATAGCGTACATTCGGTTGCAGGGTAACTCAAGCATACGCAGCAATGCATACCGTTCCTTAAGCGTATCCTCAATTTCATCAGGTGAAAAGCAGGGTATTTGTACGCAGAATCCGTGTTCATCCAGATCCCCCGGCTACAATATAACCCCGCTTATTTCCCATCATAAAATACCACCGGTCATTCAAGACCGGATTAAATGCATCAGCAATCCTTTTACATCGCTTAATATCTCTTTTCTCCATCTCTTAACACTCCCCATGCATAAAGGCCAGTGGGAGTGTCAACTTCCAGAGAAGCTTCGCGAAATAACAAACTCCGCAAATCGCGGCAGGGCAAATCTCATGACACCCCAAGTTGATGTATCAATAAGTCCTTTTCCACTGTTTTTTTCGTCAAGCAACTGCTTATATCGATTATATAACGCTGACTCCACACCCGCTTTCTTCCTTACTGCGCCGACTTCCGCCTGTTCGTTGCCTGCAATTTCAGCAAGCGCCGTAAGTATCTTTTTGCCCACATTAGGCACGTCAGACCATATCTTATCATACGCAAACTGTTCAAGCATTGCATCAAGCTTATCCAGCACCTGCGGCAGAAGAACAGAAACACTGTTTGTTCCTGTGCTTTTCTTTTCTTCCCAGATTAAATAACCAAGCAATTGGAAGCAAAGTGAATAACCTTTACTAATTACCGCCAGCTGCGATGCCTCGTCCCTGGTGCAGCCTATCAGCTCCTCATATCTGGTTCTGACAAGCGTATAATTAAGCGGTTCGATAACTTGTTTTGACGCACGAAGTAAAAAAGTCAATGTCCGGGCGTTCTGTAGATTTGATATATTCTGTGGAAGACCGGTCATCATTAGAAAAACAGGATAAGGACGACGAATCAGGTTTAAAAAGACAGATGAAAATTCCCGCATCGTTTCAGTGTTGGTAGCCTCGTCCACGCATACCAGCACTTTCTTTCCGGCTTTTGTTACAAGATCGAGCATTTTTTCTATCGTGACAGTAATTGAAGAAGCCGGTGAAGTATTTTCCATCTTAACCTTTAAGCCTCCAAGTGAAAATTCAATATCCGCCTTTGTGAACAGCGCATGGAGCTTTTTATCCGCATCAAGTTCCGATGCAAACTCAAACAGCATATTTGACTCTATACTGAGGTCTACCACTATCCACTCATCACTATGCTCTTTCCGTATTCTCTGTTCTATCGCAGTCATGGCTACGGTTTTTCCGCATCCCCGGATGCCCGTAAAAATAAAAACCTGTGATGACGGATTCTCTGACGTCAGTTCTTCTACTGTCATATCAACACACGATGTCCTATCTATATAGTTGTCCGGCACTTTCCCAAACGTGAGCGTAAAAGGATTTCCTTTCGACATTTCTTATCATCCTCCTTTGTTCATTTGTATTTAATTTGATTAATCTTGTTCAATTTTGTTCATTTGTGTTTAACTTGATAAACCTTGTTCAATTTTGTTCATTTGTGTTCATTTAATCAAATCTTGTTCAATTATGTTTATTTGTGTTTATTTCATTTTAACCTGTAAAGAAGAATAAATCAAGTAGAAACATCATGGGGGTACAAGAAAGCATGTCGCTTGCGACATGCTGCGCCGCTTTTGCGTCGCGTTAGCGACAAAAACCGAAAGCAAAAGCGTGCGCATCCACGCGGAGCATTTTTACTTTATAAGACGCAATTTCCTATAAAGTAAAAACAGCACTTACCCGAAGATAAGCGCTATCCGCTAATGTTAAGTTTCAAATATACCCTGTCTGAGCCGCTTTTTTTCCAATTGCCCGAGAAAAAATGATGGACAACTGACGTTCTTTTTGCAAAAACACCTGATTTGAAGCTGTCGCTCTGATTGTAATTATACACGTTTACTACTCTGCACCGAGGCATTCTCTGCTGACTGCCACAAGCTTTTTGTCAAGCTTTCCTTCATCAGCCATCTCTTCAAGAATACTGAAGGCTTTTTCCTTCGGCATCGGTTTTTTATAAGGTCTGTCCGCCGCGGTAAGGGAATCGTACACATCCATGATAGTCAGAAGTCTGACCGGTATTTCTATCTCATCACCTTTTAAATGATTCGGATATCCCGAGCCGTCAAGATATTCATGATGAGCTCCCGCATAATAACGCACCTTATTGTAGTTATCGCCAAACTCAATTTCCGACAAAATCCTGGATGTATATACGACATGGTTTTCGATGATTTTTCTCTCGTCCTGAGTTAAAGTACCTTTTACAATGCTGAGTTCCGTATATTCGTCAGCATTGATAAAATCAACTGTTTCGCCATTATCGTCAAACTTAACAACATAATACTTCTCAAGCTCCGCTCTGTCTTCGTCACATATAAATCCGGCACAGTTACATTTTCTAACGAGTTCCTCGCCTCTCAGAAGCATATCATCAAGCCGCTGATATTCGTCTTCACTCATTTCATTCCCAAGATATTTGCATGCAATAAGCTTATGTATATATTTCCATCGCATCTCCATAACAGGAAGCCTGTCGGCGAGTCTGTCGGCTTTGTTCATGATTTCAAGCGGAGTGATTAGCTTTCCGCAATCATGAAGCATGGCACTCATTATCAGCTGATCTCTTGTATTGTCGTCGATATTGAAATCAAGCTTTCCTTCAGCAAATTGCCTGCGAATATAATCCGTCACCTGACTGCAGTATCCTGCAACCTTCTTTGTGTGATTTGCGTTATAAGGTGTTCTTTCGTCTATTGCTGTTGTCATGGATGATACAAAGGACTGCAGAAGGTTTTCCAACTGCTTTATCATCAGCATGTTGGATAATGATATCGCGGTCTCTGATGCAATCGAAAAAACCACCTTTTCACTGGATTCATCGAAAGAAATGATATTGCCCTGCTCATCCTTTGCATTAAGAAGCTGAAGCACTCCGATAACATCTCCGTCATGTTCGTGAAGCGGAACCACAAGCATTGATTGTGTATGATAACCGGTCATTGAATCATATTTACGAGGTCCTTCCCAGTCGAAGCTTGAATCCTTATATACATCCGCTATATTGACAACTTTTTTATGAATTGCAGAATATGCAGCCACATATTTGTCATCAAGAACTACCGGAGGAATCATGCTGATAGGTTCACCGTTTCCACCCATTGACACATTCATGGTATTGTTTCGAAGAATCATAAAATCCAGCTTGCTGTTGTTCAACAGATACAATGTTCCTGCATCGCATCCCGTAATATCCATTGCATCTCCTATAACTCCTTCCAGAAGCATTGCATAATCCTTCTCTCCGGAAAGCTTCACCGCTATATCAAGTATCTTCCGAATGTCATCATTAATCGTCATAGTCTACCCCTTGCCTTATTTACAGTTACTATTCACAGTCTATCTCTGCTTACAGGTCAACCTCTTTTCCTGTTGTTATTAATGTTGTTATTAATGTTGTTATTAATAGTAGTATCAATATTGTCGCAAATATCATTAATAATATCATTATCAGATTTATTACTTACAATATGTTAACGATAATATTACTGTTAACATTCTCTACAAAACCAATCAAATTACCTGCCTGCTGATCAGTCATTCGTCTTTCACGACTTATAGCATATTTGTGCGTTTTCAGTAAAATCACATAAACCGCATATCAGTTAATCAATGCTTCAGCATTTCCTGCAGAACACTGTATGATTTCAAAAAAGCATCAGTTCCGCTAACTTCAAGAAGCACTGATTCCAGGCTGTCCATTCTGCATTGATTTAAAATGCTGTAATCTATACTTCCCTCTCCCAGCGGCAGATGTAAATCCTCATGCAAATCATTGTCATTCATATGAATATGTCTGATATATTTTCCAAGAGTTTCAATCCATCCATTCAAAGGATTGTTCCATACAGCTGCATGTGCCACATCAAAGCATACGCCTATATTGGGAACATCATCACATGCTTTCATCAGCCTTCCCAGCATTTCGGGCGAATCATCAAACATGTTTTCAATCAGAATATCAGTATTATTAAATTCATCCGCAAGAATATGATAAAACTCTGAACACTCTTTAACCCATTCATTCCTGTAACTGCCTGATTTGAAGCCCACCAGGTAATTTGTGTGAAATACAACAGCCCTGCAACCGAGTTCTACTGCTGTTTCCATTGATTTTCTGACCCTGTCACGGCATATGTTTCTGATTTCGTTATCCTGACTGTTTACAACCATGTCAAGAAAAACACCATGCAAAGTATCTCCGGAAGTATCACGTCCCAGATTCCTGTATATATCCAGTCGTCTTTTGTACTCTTCCGGATTGTTCAGACACTCCGGCTTAAAAAAATCATTATACTCAAACGCCAAGTGATATTTACCGGCAATCTCCAGCCATGAGTTTATATTCTCAACTTCGGGGATACATTCTGTTATTTTGCCGTCAAGCACATTTTTCATTACAAACCTCGATTTCTCTGTAAAAGAGCAGAAATATTTCTTTTGGAATTTATATCAATAAAGAGTAAACATATGATACCGGCGTCAGTTCTTTTGATGCCATAACCATAATATTTATATAAAATCATATTTCAAAAATCGCAGCCGCCTGGCTTATTGCCTTTATTTGCAGTCTGCTACGTAGCTGTCAGGTACATGGCTTCTAATTGAGCTCTGAATCATCCGATATAATATATTCGGGGATTTCAATCTTGAGCAGTCTTTCTTTATTCTTTTTAAACCATGTTGCAAAATTCTTGAAGAAGTTTTTACCGAAAGCAGACTTTAAAGCTTTCGAATAATCTGCAATTGATGGTTTCTTGATATTAGAATCATATAAAGCTAAAGAATTAGCAGTAAAGCCATTTTTCTTCAGCTTGACATATCCGTTAGCACCGTATTTTTCAAGAATATACAGGTTTACAGCACCACCGATCTGATAGTTTCTCTGCTGCATTCTTTCTTCAAATGTCATATTAGTACTTAAAACCATGAATTTCAATATGCTTTTCCCGCGTTATTGTTCACAGTCCGGGCAAGGCACATTCATTATCAAAAAATCAACTTTGTCCCCTGCCACACATTAATAACCAGATTCGTTTTGGGACAAAGTATCCGATTCTTTCATTCGCCGCCATAAATCGAATTTCATTAACAACAGTCACCGTATTCAGGCTGCATTATCAATCTCATCTGCATCCCTGATAATGTTTATACGACCGGCCGGTGACTCATATCTTTCATCAATAACTCCATTCAATGCTTTTTTCAGGTACTCAATTTCAATTTCAACCAAATCGAAACCGGTATCAATGATATGTTCAGACTTTGACAACTCATAATACGCATCACCGCCGTTGCTGATAAAATCATTTGTTACAATTGCATAAGTAGCCTCCGGGTCAAAAGGCTTGTCGTTAATGTCGTTGACTGTAACCCTGTTTATCGATGCCGGCCCGCTGTATACAGAGCTTCCGTATTTTTCCGGAAGTGAATCATACTCTTTGGTTGTATCGATTGTAAAGTTAATTCCGCTGACCTGTGGGAAAGAACCGGCTGCGAACGGTGTAGCAAAACTTGACGCTTCAAGAGTATTCAAAAGAGTACTGCCCTTTACATAAATTACTGTCAATGTATTTCCAAAAGGCGATACAGATTTAAAATCAAGAGAAGTGATTTCGCCGGGGTTTATTGATGCTCTAATGGCACCACCGTTTGTCAATGCAACCACATTTTCTTTTTCAATTCCTAGAGCCTTAAGGTTATCCGGCTGTGTCATATACCAAAGCATAGAATCTGTAATATAATCGCCAAGATTGGTTTCTTCATTTCTGTTACCCGGATCGGCAATACCGTTTAATGCAACTTCGGTACTTCCAATCGGCGTACTATAGGCTTCAATAACTCCATTCATTATTTTTTCGGCTTTGCGTGAAACGGCAGCCGATTTAGGTGAATCCTCAGTTACTTCATACAGGTAGTTGCTTTCTATTTTTTTCGTTGCATTATCAATCACAATAACACCAATGTTTTCCAGTTTAGTACCGGTTGACTGTATAGGTTCTCCGTTAGGTCCTTCCGTAAATGTGTGATGCGAATGACCATCAATAATGAAATCAATACCATCAACTTTATCATAAAGATTATACGATGAATGCGGTTCAAGATATTCTTCGTCTCCAAGATGAGAAAGACAAATGATAAGATCCGAATCAGATAACGTATCAATGTCCGATTTAATCTCTTCATAAAAATCTTGATTTGAAAGGATATTAACATTTGTCAGATTTGTCGGGTTGGTACTGGTAGTCGTAGAAGGAGTGGTAACGCCAATGAAACCAAGCTTCATTCCGGATTTGGTAACAAAACTGGCGGTCCGGTTAAATAAAGGTTGAGAATTTTTCCCTGTTACGGTTGATGAAAGGACAGCAAAATCTGCTTTCTTCATTATCTTTTTCAGCTGTTTTGTACCGTAATCAAATTCATGATTTCCCAGCGTGACAATATCGTAACCCACCTTATTCATCATTGTTACAGCGGTTTTGCCTTTTGAATTGCTTACATAAACCGAGCCCTGACAAAAATCACCGGCATCAACCAGAATTACTTCTGCTCCGTTTTTTTCAAATGTATACTTCAACCCTTTGACATAGGCATATTTATCAATTGCACCGTGAACATCGTTGGTATGAAGAATCACCGTCTTACCAAGGTAAGGCTTTGCAGAAGACGTATTTGAATTTTTGTTTGAATTTTTGTTTGAATTTTTATTTAATTCTTTATTTGATTCTTTGTCTGATTCTTTTGCAGGATCATTTTTCACGGGTATTACCAGCTTCTGATTTACAAGAATCACATCGGGATTTTTAATATTATTGATTGTGACAAGCTCAAGTACAGATACCTGATAATCAGCCGCAATTTTGTTAAGCGTATCACCGGCTTTAACGTAATAAACAGCTTCATTTTCCGAATCAGCTGCAGCATGAACACCAATGGATGGAATACATAGCAAAACACAAAGAACAACAGATAAATAAATTCTTATTTGCTTTCTCATTGTCTTTTCTTCCGTAAGAAACGGATATCTCCTTTTTTTAAGTAAATTGTTATTACGTCGTCAAAAGAACTGACGCTTCATAAGTCCATTATTATTTTTTTATAAACAAGTTAATAAAAATAATTAACCGACGGACATAATAAATTATATCACAAATTAAAGTAATATTCTATCTTTTTATTTGCGACTTATAGCCGCAATTACTGTTCATATTAATAATCTTGCAAAACTGATAGCATGACAGGGAGTTGCCTTGTATCCCTATTGCTAAAGCAAGGGGCTTTACGGCAACATTCGGTAAAATAATGACCAAACAATTTTTACTCTATAGAATGCAATTTTATGAACTACAAAAAAATGGAAGTCAAATGACTTCCGTTTTCATTAATCATTCCATTTATAACATAATTCAGATTCAGCCGTTACCATACACCGGTATGACAATTACTTTACAAAAAAGCTTGTAGTATTTGTCATTTGACTATATTGTGAATATTATGTTTCAGCCAGCTTATCAAGTGTTTCTGCCACTCTGTAGGTCGTCCAAATGTCCATGGGCACTGCGCCAAGCGACTTATAAAAACCAATGCTCGGAGTATTCCAGTTCAGACAGTTCCACTCAAATCTACCGCAACCACGTTCTTTGGCAATTTTTGCAAGATTAACCAACAGCTCCTTCCCATATTCAAGTTTTCTGTATTCGGGAGAAACATACAAATCCTCCAGAAAAATGCCCGCTCTTCCCAAAAACGTTGAGAAATTATGATAAAACAGTGCAAAACCGACCGGTTTGTTTTCATGTAAAACAAAAATCACTTCCGCAATTCTTCTGTCAAATAACCATTCTTCAAGAAGCTTCTCATCAGCGACAACTTCGTCAGACATTTTTTCATATTCCGCAAGTTCCTTTATAAACCTCATTATTTCGGCAACATCTTCTCTTTCAGCAAATCGTATCATTTTCTTGACCATCCTCATTAACCCAAAGTATTTTACACTATCAAAAGTATTCTGCGCTATCTGTGATTTCTATCCCGTGGCATCCTCTGTTTCGGTCCTCCCATCATGGTTTCAGGTATTTCATCAACTTCTTCACCGTTAATAACAATGGTCCCTCCGTCAAATAATGCTCCGCGGTCATAGTCAAAAGCAGACTGACCCGTTACATTGATTATTCCGCCGTATACTGCTATTACTCCGTTTGAATCAAATCCATCCGTATCCCCGGGACCTGCTTCAACAGATAATTCGCCTCCGTAAACCTCAATCACAACATCCAGGTCATCGCACCTCTTAGTTGCATTCAGCCCATCATCACGAGCATAAATACTTATTGTCCCGTTATTAATGCGGATGTAAGTAGCCTCCATTCCCTCTTCAGCGGCAATATCAAATATTCCACCGTCTATTATGATAAACGTGTCCGTTTGGATACCTTTGCTGTCTGAATTCAAAATAAATTCACCGTCACATATAGCAATCGTCTCGTTTGCCTCAATAGCATCCTTTTTGCCGGTTATAATATACTTTCCACCGGTTATAATCAGTTCATCCTTTGCCGCTATACCATTTCCGCAAGCTGCTTCTATAATAAGTGTTCCCTCTCCGTTAATGGTCAGATCATCCTTGGCAAAAATGACCGCATCCGTATTTATTTCTCCATCAGTAATAAATTCACCGGTCACGGTTAATTCATTTTTACCTTTCAGATTAATAAAACATTTATCTGCCGATTTAATATAGACAGCAGGAAAATTGTCATTAGTAATCTGAACATCATCTAAAACCAGCTGAACATTATCCTTTTTGTCTGCCTCTACCCATATTGTAAAATTGTTAGCATTTCCGGAAACTATATAAGTGCCTTCTGAGTTGATTGTATAATTACTGTTGTCTTCCGCCACAATTGTCACAGCACCCGTTAAATCAGGATTCATCAGTAAATCTCTGTTACTATACAGTTTGTCGTTATCAACATCAAGTGATGTATATGATGCGTCCATAGTACCCTGAAAATCCATTATGCCGTCCGGCAGCTCCTGCAGATTCTTCCAACCGTCCGGCGGTGTTTGAAAATTCTTTTGACCGTCCGGCGGTGTTTGAAAATCGTTTTGACCGTCCGGCGGTGTTTGAAAATCCTTCCAACCTTCCGACGGTTCCTGCGAATCCTTACCGATATTCGATGACGTGAGCTCATTTAAAGAATCGTTAAGCAATCTGTCCTCAGCTCCGCATCCGGATAAAAGCAGTACCGATACTGTCAACAAATACGAAAATAAAAAAAGTTTATAGTTCTTCATTTCAAAAATGCCTCCCATTCCTACATAAAGCATAAAGAAATGAATTTAAGAAATCATGAAAATGATGTGTATTTTTTGTGTACATTAAGGCATCAGTCAATAATCATCCAGACATCCCTCGTACTATCATAGTTATTGAAACCGAAGTATCCCATTGTCTGGTCCCGTTTCTGTACAGTTCCAAACGCTTATCATACTTACTATTGATGATATCCTCCATTTTTCCGTTTTCATCAGACTTATTCTGAAAAAACGCTTCAAGATCATTTTTCCGTTTTGCTTCTATCATCTGCTCCGCCAAAGCTGTTGGATACTTCGGGTCGTCAGGAGTTAAATCTATTACAGCGTAGCCAACCGTAATATCCGTAAATCCGTTCTGCTCCATCGATTTTGGAAGCTGTGCTTCTGTCATCGGGTATTGACATACATTGAATCTTTCCATCTGTTCTTTCCAATTCGGAGCGTTATCCCAAAACTCTTTTTCTTCATCCGTCATTTCAAGGCATGGTGCCGAACAGTTGATTCCCCTTCTTGCAGAAAGGCATAAGCATACACCGCCTTTCTTAAGTACCCGCTTTTGTTCGCCCCAAAAAGCATTGGGTTCAACATGCTCCTGAACCGTATTGGAAATCACCATATCAAAAGAAGCCTCTGTAAACGGCAGATTCGTGGCATCTCCTTCCAAAAAGTCTACACCGCTTACATTCTCTTTCGCGAATGCGATGAAATTAGAATCTCTGTCAATCGCTACAATATGCGCCTTCGGATACCACCTGTGCAATGCTTCTGCCAACGCTCCCGGACCGCAGACTATCTCCAAAATATTCATTTCAGCTTCTCTGTTCAGATCAAAAATTTTCAAATACTGTTCTGCAAAAAAGTCATCAAATCTCAACCGTCTGCTAAGAAACAATGTCATTATTCCCTGTACATGTTCAGACCAAATGTTATTCATCGCAATCTCCTTAATAAGACCCCTACTTGTGATACGGTTCAACGTAACATTTCAAATGAACCGGTAAACCTCTGTAGACAGTTACTATTCACAGTCTGGACAAACCCCCATTCATAAGCCCTGCCTGCTGCGCAGTCAGTCGCTGCTTCGCAGCTGAAAGCTTATTCATGTGTTTTGTCCAGCCTCCATAGTCGGATAATAATATCCGCAAGCCCGAGAGCA